>NZ_VPBR01000002.1:0-382530 GCF_013418645.1 Acinetobacter sp. YH12132 | reverse complement strand
TTGTTCCATTTTAGAGATTTGTTTAAGATAAGATATAACTCATTGAGATGTGTCATAGTATTCGTCGTTAGAAAACAATTATTGTGACATTATTTCAATGAGTTATCTATTTTTGTCGTGTACAGAGCAGATTTTTAATATCATTAATTTTACTTAATGAAGCAAGTTTACTTAAAGAATCAACAGCACCTTGTTCTACTCTATTCCAATCCACATTAAGATTCTTCAAATTATAGTTATTATTATTTGCGGTATATAAAATATGATAATAATTAAAATCTTTTTCTGTAGGATTTAATTCCTGTATATCATTAACAATCATTTTAATTGCATCATAATTTTCTCCAAACCACTTTGGCTCAAAACTCCCCATAAATGTATTATAAATAACTCGCTGTTTTGGATATTTTACAATTCCATCTTGATAAGCTTTTAAGTAGTTTTCTTCAGCCCCCAGATCACGTAGGGTCATTAACAGTATGTAGTAATAAAAAGGATCTTTAGATGCAACATCATAATTTTCTAATAAAAAATTTAAATTTTTAATTGATTGATCACCAAAATATTGCATATTTTTTTTCGATACTTGTGAAGTATAACTTCCCCCTCTAATGCTCCAAGCATGTTTTCTAACCCAAAGCGTATAGTAAATATAACCTAATGGTGACTCTGGTTCAGCCTTAATCCATTTCTGTGCGATTGCTATATTTTCTTTATAATAATTTGGAGAAGTTACTCGATGTTTATTTACAATCCCAAGAAAAGAATCTAAATAACTAGTATGTTTAAACTTACCATCAAAATTATATTCTTCACTATTTAAAAGCTGTTGTGCTTTGTTTGAAATATCTTTGAACTTTTTCTCTCTAATCAAATTTTCCACTTCAGACTGAATGTCATATCCTGTGGGATATATACTTTCATCAACCAATTTTATGTTTGCTAACTTCGTATACGACACTTCTGCAAAAATTTGTGTAGAACAAAATGTTAATAATATAAAAGATAAATTCTTTAGTTTCATAAGGCCAATTTCTAAATTACAGTTTTATTAGACTTCTTGCGTTAGTCAAATTTTAAGCAGCCGAAAGCTATATTTTATGCGGTTTTAGCCAATTCAAAAATTAGATAAAACCATACTTTCGCAAGAAGTCTATTATTAGTAAGATTCTATTAAATAAAGAAAATCCCACATGACGTGGGATTTTCTTATTAACTACTTAATCAATTAAGACAATTGAGCAGCAGCAATTTTCTTCGTATCTACCTTTTCAGCAGCATCTGTATATTCAGACATTTGATCGAAGTTCAAGTACTTGTAAATGTCAGCAGACATGCTGTCGATTTGAGAAGCGTATTGTTGATACTCTTCTGGAGTTGGTAATTTACCAAGAACCGCAGCAACAGATGCAAGCTCAGCAGAAGCCAAGTATACATTCGCGCCTTGACCTAAACGGTTCGGGAAGTTACGTGTAGATGTAGATACTACAGTCGTGTTCGGTGCAACACGTGCTTGGTTACCCATACATAATGAACAACCTGGCATTTCAGTACGCGCACCAGCTTTACCATAAATGTTGAAGAAGCCTTCTTCCATTAACTGGTGTTCGTCCATACGCGTTGGAGGAGCCAACCATAGACGAGTAGATAAAGAACCACCAGGAACTTTGTCTAGAAGTTTACCAGCTGCACGGAAGTGACCGATGTTCGTCATACAAGAACCGATGAATACTTCATCAATCTTGTCGCCTTGAACGTCAGAAAGCAGTTTCGCATCATCTGGATCGTTCGGGCAGCACAGGATAGGTTCGTTGATGTCAGCAAGGTCAATTTCATACACTTTAGTGTATTCAGCATCAGCATCAGCTTTAAGCAGTGATGGGTTCGCTAACCATTTTTCCATGTTCTCAACACGGCGCGCCATAGTACGAGCATCGCCATAACCTTGTGAAATCATCCACTTCAGCATGGTGATGTTAGAACGTAGGTATTCAGCAACTTTCTCTTCAGAAAGCGTGATCGCACAGCCTGCAGCAGAACGTTCAGCAGAAGCATCAGACAATTCGAATGCTTGCTCAACAGTTAAGTCTGTTTCCATTTCTGTTAAGTCGATCTCTAAGATACGACCAGAGAAGATGTTTTTCTTACCTTTCTTCTCTACAGTCAGGTCACCTTCTTTAATTGCGTAGTAAGGAATTGCGTGTACCAGGTCACGTAGAGTGATACCAGGCTGCATTTTACCTTTGAACTTCACAAGTACAGATTCAGGCATATCCAGTGGCATAACACCAGTCGCAGCAGCGAACGCTACCAGACCAGAACCCGCCGGGAATGAAATACCAATTGGGAAACGAGTATGCGAGTCACCACCAGTACCTACTGTATCTGGAAGAAGCATACGGTTTAACCAAGAGTGGATAATACCGTCGCCTGGACGTAAAGATACACCACCACGGTTCATGATGAAGTCAGGTAGTGTGTGTTGCATTTGCACGTCAACTGGTTTTGGATACGCAGCTGTGTGACAGAAAGATTGCATTACCAGGTCAGCAGAGAAGCCCAAGCAAGCCAGGTCTTTTAACTCGTCACGAGTCATAGGACCAGTTGTATCTTGAGAACCAACAGTGGTCATCTTCGGTTCGCAGTAAGTACCAGGGCGAACGCCTTGACCTTCTGGAAGACCACATGCACGACCAACCATCTTCTGCGCTAAAGTGAAGCCTTTGCCAGAGTCGGCAGGTTGTACTGGAGTACGGAATAAAGAAGATGGCTCAAGACCTAAAGCTTCACGTGCTTTACCAGTTAAACCACGACCAATGATCAGGTTAATACGGCCACCAGCACGTACTTCGTCTAGAAGCACTGGAGTTTTCAGTTCAGATTCAGCAATTTGTTCGCCGTTTTTGAACGCAGTTACTTTTGCAGCAGCGTGATCGATTTTCAGTGTGATTTCATCACCCATGTTCATGTTAGAAACATCGATCTCAACTGGTAATGCACCCGCATCTTCCATGGTGTTGAAGAAAATCGGAGCAATCTTACCGCCTAAGCAGTAACCGCCGTCTTTTTTGTTTGGAATGTGTGGAAGTTCGTCACCGAAGAACCAAAGCACAGAGTTCGTTGCAGATTTACGAGAAGAACCGGTACCAACAACGTCACCAACGTAAGCAACCTGGTTGCCTTTCGCGATCAGTTCTTTAATTTGGTTTAATGGACCAACTTCACCAGGAACTTCTGGGTTGATACCATCACGAACGTTTTTCAGCATTGCATTTGCGTGCAATGGAATGTCTGGACGGCTCCACGCGTCTTGTGCAGGTGACAAGTCGTCAGTATTCGTTTCGCCTGTTACTTTGAAAACAGTCAGTTTGATTTCTTCTGGAACGTCTGGACGGCTAGTGAACCATTCAGCTTCAGCCCATGATTGAAGTACTGCTTTCGCATTGTCATTGCCCGCTTTTGCTTTTTCAGCAACGTCGTGGAATGCATCAAATACAAGCAGGGTTTTCTTCAGAGCGTCAGCCGCTAAACCACCAAGTTCAGCATTTTCCAGAAGCTCAACTAAAGGCGCTACGTTATAACCACCAAGCATAGTACCTAGTAAGTAAACCGCACGTTCTTTAGAAACTAATGGAGAAGTCGCTTCGCCTTTTGCAACAGCAGACAGGAAAGCAGCTTTTACATAAGCAGCTTGGTCTACACCCGCTGGAACACGGTTTTCAAGCAAATCAACCAAGAAAGCTTCTTCACCAGCTGGCGGGTTTTTTAATAATTCAACTAATGCAGCGGTTTGAGCATCATCAAGTGGCTTCGGTGGGACTCCGAGTGCGGCACGTTCTTCAACGTGTTGGCGGTAAGCTTCTAGCACGGTGTTATTCCTCTTTTTTAAAAAATTACCTGTGAATTCCAGCTTGTTCAAAGCTTCACAAGTAATATGGACTGCAAAATTTTACTAAAATTCCAGTTAAAAGTTAATGCAAGGAAGGTGTTTCTTTGTGATGCTCATTATTTTATAACTAAATGATGTTCATATTGTTTATACAATAATCAAGCGGAGCACGTTTAGACCCGTCATTGCTGCTTTTAATCCACTTTAACCGAATTCTAAATAGAAAAAAGGCAACACTATGCTGCCTTTTCCGGGTTCCAATTACTATTCAACCTTAGTGTACCGTTGTACTGTTTAAATATTGCTGCAGATGTTCGCGACTGCCCTCAAATTTGACCTGAATTTCATCTTCATGTAGGGTACTATGCCCGGCACTGGCAAAGGAGATATTGACCTGATAACGCTTGCTGTCAGCATCAATAAGTTGTTGAAAATAGACTTTATCTCCAATACTGAGCACATAGTTGCTATTGCCAATAATGGTCACGCCCTGTTCATCTTCCAAGAGCAAATCTGCATGATGCAGATAACCAATCACGTCCATGATGTGCTCCTTTCTTCTGGCTATTGTTAAATCCATTATTCATTAAAAAGATAAGCTTTTCTATATTGGTGCTAAAGAAAAGTGTCACAATATATATTTATATTGCTTAGGCTATTTAGAAATAAGTAGAGGAAGGAAAATTAGGTTAAATATCCGCTTAAAAAAATAGATCAACGCAGCGAATTTTGATTATTTTTATCTATATGCAGAAATAGTGAGCATAAAAAAATGCCAGATTACAAATATGTCATCTGGCATTTTGGGTTCATGACTTAAAAACGTCGATAATCCGGCATTTCGTCATACGGCGTAGCCAGACATTTTTCTGTATATTGCGCTTTAATTTTCTCACGCGCGGCATCTACATCACTCTTCACTTCCTGCTCAGGCATGGCATAGACCGTTTCAATAATCTCAAAAATAAATTTGCGTGTGGTTTCATCTTCTACTTTGTCCGCATGAGCCAGTGCCTGATCTTTTTCAATGGCATTTTGACGATCCAGCATGATGGTTCGTGCTGCATTACCAACACTGGTACAGTAACCTTTCCACTGCTCTTCCGGGGTTAAGGGCTTTTTCTCTGCACAGCCGGCCAATGCAATTACGGCAGCCAAAGCGAATAGTTTGTTCATGCATACTCTCCTATTTCCGCTATGATAATCAAAGTTATCCTGAATGAGAAATCGGCCAGAAAAAATGCGCCCGTGTTGAGCACATTTTCAAGTTCAGAATAGACGGCTTAGAAACGCCAGTTATAGAAAATATCCACGGCACGTTCCAGCGACTGACTGGCTTCCAGATACAGACGTTTGTTCATCTGATAACGCAAGGTCAGCTTGTTCACCGGGGTAAACACGCCCACGCCATAACGGATAAACAGATCCGGAGTGATATAACCGGTCAGGCTGACCTGGGTATCATCCCCCGTACCCTGTGCATCTAAAGCCAACCCACTTAAACCAAAGGTACGCCCAATCTGGTTGGTCAGGGCACGCGTGCCGCCTAAACCAAGACTGATACCTGCCGCCGCAATGGTATTGTTGACATCGGAACGGAAACTGTCGGTCTGGCTTAAACCGCTGGCACCTTCGTTAATCCGGCCGGTAATCAGGGCATTTAGTGCTTCCTGCTCGGACAAGCCGGCATCGTTATAGACCTGAATATTCGGACCAGAAGCCGTTCCGGTCACCCGCACCCCGACTACGCTGCCCTGTACGCTCTTGTTGGCATCAATATCTAGACTCGGGTTGGCTAATGGTCCATTAAAACGGGCGATGGCACGGTTTAAATCCAGACTTTGGCCATAGGCTTCAATCTTGACGCGCTGGCTAACCCCAATTGCACCATTGGCGCGCATGGCGGTTTCCAGACCACGCTGACTCAGATACAGACGGCCCACCAGTGGAATACGGCTGTCAAAGCCCTGGAAGATGACCTGATCGCCCAGATTCAGTTCCAGATCGGCACGAATATCCCAAGGACGCGCAGAGCGTAATACCGCCAGCTGGTCTTGCCCTTCATGCACCACACGCACATCCGAAGACAGATTCACCACCGGATCGGAAGCCTCAGGCATGGAAATTAACGCACGCGGCACATCGACCTTGCCATTTAAGCTTAAACGTTTCTGAGTCGGGAAAACCTCCATGGATAAATCCGGCGTCACAATGGCAGTAATTAGCGGCGCCTGACGCACCAGCAGATTATCCCCTTTTAAGTTCAGCTGAATTTTCGGTACGCCTTTCCAGTCAACATGACCGGTTAAATGTCCCACGCCCTGACCACTGTTAAATGCGCCATTAATTGTGGCCGAATCCTGTCTAATCGAGGAATACAGCTGCACATTGGTCAGGTTCACCGGCAGGGAAATCATGCTGATGGCACCATCTTTCAGACGCATTTCACCGGTCAGTAATGGCTGGGTTAACGTACCGCCGACCTTACCGGCAAAGGACAATACCCCAGCCATAGAACGCACATCGGCAATAAACGGCTTAAAGACTTTTAACTGCACTTCATTAAAGGCAATTTCACCGCGCATCGGCTTACGCTCGGTATATGGATCAATAATAACATTGGCATAACCGGCACCAATTTCCGGGGTTTTCACATCCAGTCGAATTTGCAGACCTTCGGCAATACTTTTAGCCACCACAGCCACCTGATCATAGCTTAAGGTCGAACCCAGTTCTTGCGGGTCATCACCTGCCAGACCAATGACCCCATTACGGGTTACCAGACGTGCATCAATTTTTGGCCGCTGGCCTTGTGCCCAGGAGGCTTTGGCATGTCCATTGACTTTACCGGTAATCGCCAGACCTTCCGGCATAAAGGCGGCAAAATCATTCAGGTCGACATTGCGCGTTACAAAGGACACATTGCCTCGGTTTTTATTGACCCGAATTGGCTGGTCAAAACACAACTGGCTTTGCTGGCTCATCCAGCAATGCGCACCCACAAACAGATCACTGGTTTTGGTCTGGAAGATGACCGAGGCATTCTGACGCTGCACCAGACGGGTTCTTAAGGAGTCAAAATCACCTTTCTGGATTTGACCCAGCCAGTTATTTTCAGCATTAAAGCCGCCGGCCAGCTGCACATAGAAGCTACTTAAACGGTTTTCCGCTTTCACTTTCAGCAGATGCGCCTGGCGGGTACCGGCCAGTGAAATCTCGCCTTTTTGAATTTCACGGTTGCCGCTACGTAAATTTTCCAGACTGGCCGTAAGCAAGGTTGGGGTATTTTCCGAGGTCGGCAATTCACCGCGTAAACGCATTTTGCGCACGCTAAACAGGTTATTTAAACCAAAATCATCGACCACCAGATTGGCGGTGGCCTGCAAACGTGGTTGCGACTGCACATTTAAATAGCCATAAGCACGGCCACGCAAACCGGCATACAGTTCATACAGTGCTGGTGCATTCAGTTTAATTCTCAGGTTTTGTGCATTACCAGTAGCCTGAATCTGGTTCTTGGCATAGGCCAGATATAAATTATTGGCCTCAAACTGCTGCGGCAGGAAACCTTGCTGATTGGCATCCATCAACAGGGCCAGATTACCGGTACCACGTACCGGTTTATTGTTGATCATGCCGGCCAAATTGAGCTTTTCAATATTGATGCGTTTAAGCTGATCTGACCAAACCCCTTGGGTACGTACATTGCCCGACAGCTCGCCGCGCACACTCGAGACAAAATAATGCGGTTTAAAGCGGATTAAAGAGGCGTTCAGGTTCCAGCCAATGCCATTTTTCAGGTTCAGCATACCATTGGCCAGAATCTGCCCGGCCACACCGTCATGACGCAGGTCTGAAATCTTGATCAGCTCCGGTGTACCGGACAGTTTCAGCTTTAAACTGCCCTGACTGGCTTGCAGCAGACTGCTGTTGAGTGCGCCATCATAATTGACCGCAAAGCTCTTGAAGCCGCCACCCGCACGCTCATCATGAAACAGCAAGGCCACGGTACTGTTCCCGGTCAAATGCACTGTTTCATCCTGCTCGGCCAGACGACCGCGTAAATCAATATTGTTTAAATGAATAATCTGCTGGTTTGGACGGGCAAAACCATTGGCCTGCAAACGGCCATTCAGCAGATTGACCGGAGCAGCATCAGCAATGATTTTCGGATTAAAATTATCCGCGTTTAAGGTAGCATTCCATTTGAGCTGGCGTTTGTCGGTTGGCAGTTCAATCAGCGCACGGCCCGTCAAGGTGCTGGCGCCGGCGTTATAACTAAAGCTTGGTACATCCAGATTATTGTTCTTCAGATTCAGCTCAGCCTTATACATGCCCGCTGGTAAAGCACCCTGCTCATGCTGCGCCACCTGGGTTGCGACAAAAATCTTTTGCTGGCCTTCGACCAGGGCCATCTGCACATCACCCGATTCACTGGATAACCAGCCAATATAAGGCATCGCGCGGTCAATATTGTTCCAGCGCACATCCAGTACCATGGGGTTTGGCTGGCGGTTTTTCGGCGCATTCTGATCCAGTTTCAGGTTCCAGGTTTCATAGCGGTCGAAATCGACCTGCGCCGTCAGATGAGTTCCATTTTCTAAATGGCCTTTAGAGGCAATTTGAGCATCCAGACTTGGCGGCAGAAAATCCTGCACCACTTGCGGAATGAGTGGGTCTTTCGGATTAATCTTGTCCAGACGACCGGTAATATCCCAGCTGACGCGCTCGTTCCAGCCGACCACACCAGCCACATTCACGGCGCCCTGCATCAGCTGGCCATTTAAGTTGCTGATGTTCAGCTGATTGACCAGATCGGTATGCATAAGCGCGGTATATTGTCCTTTTGGAAGATCTTTACCCGTCAGATCGGTAGCGACATCTAAATCCAGACGCTTGATATCACCCTTAAACTTGGCTGTGCCGTCTTCTGTATACAGCTCCCAATCTTGTAACAGCGGCCAATGGTATTGATTGAACTGCAGCTCGCCAAACATCGGCACATTTTTACGCATTGGATGCAGCACCACCCAACCGGTGAGCAAATCGGGCGTATAGGTCGCCACCCCGGCCTGAACGGTATCTAAAGACCCTTTGGCGACGACTTTAATATCATGAATATTCAGGCTGTTGTTTAACGAAGGTAAATTCACATCACCAATGGCATTCAGCGGATATTTGCCATAAAAATCCATATCGCCGCTGGCATTTTTGACCGACAGATAATCCATACGCATACTGGAATCTTCAAATTCCAGTTTGGTGCCCGACCACAGCGCATCGTTCAGGATTACATCATAAAAATTGACTTTGCTGCCGCCCGAGGTCTGAATCAGCAAACGGTCCAGATCGGCATGATCAAGCCGAAGTACAAAAGGCAGACGGATTTCATTAAACTTGAATGGTCCATCACTTGGCGGTCCTTTGGTGGTAATTTGCAGATTACGCACATCGGCATGGGTAAAATGGATTTCCTTATTCAGCACGGCGCGCCAGCCCAGCATGACATCAGCGCGGTCAATTTTGACATCGACTGATTTTAGCGTAACCAGAATATTGCGCAGGATAATACCGCGTAATAAGTTTCCGCCTTCATATTCATACTGAATGATCTGCTGACGTTCCAGCACCCGGTCGAGCAGGAATTTACTGCCACGGTCGGTCGAGAACATGATTGCCAAAGCCGATACCAGCAACACCACCATAAACAGCAGTGACAACAAGGCACTTCTGACTATTCTGCGCTTTTTGGGTACAGGCGCGGGTGTATTTGGTTGCTGTTCAACTTCAGCCATAGTTCTCTCTAAATCTTAATTTTATAATTGCGAGCCAATAAAGAAATGCAGACGAATTGGATGATTCTCATCCGAAATGCCCGAAGCGACATCGACCCGAATCGGGCCAATTGGTGATGCCCAGCGTACCCCTAAACCGACACTGTATTCGGTCGGATTGCTAAAATCGGCATCATAGGCATTACCAAAATCGCTAAAAATTGCTGCGCGCCAGCCTTCCCTGAATTGATAGTTATATTCCAGTGAGCCCACCCCAAGTGCTTGTCCACCAATTTTAAAGCCATCAATTTGCGGAGACAGGCTCTTAAAGTCAAAACCGCGAATGGTCTGATCCCCACCGGCAAAGTAACGTAGATTATAAGGCACTTTGCTAAAATCTTCGGTCACGATATAACCCAGATCGGCACGACCAACAAACTGATGATCGTTATTTTCACCCAGAGAATAAATAAAACGCCAGCCGGCATTTAAAATTGCCATATCGGCATCGGACAACAGGCTTTCACTGCCGAGTTCAACTTTATAAATCTGCTTGAAACCACGGGTTGGATTCACACGCGGGCTACTGTCGGTGCGCGACAGTTCATAACCAAACAGTAAAGACTGCTGTTCGGTGGAACCATTGCCAATAAAGGCGTCAGGAATCTTGTCAATATCGACCACACCGTTCTGGGTTAAACGGTCCAGACGGTAACGCAGACCATAAGCATGTTGCCAGCTGCCACGCGGATTTTTAATAATCCGGTCGGCGCCGGCCACTGCCGATTCAATTAACAGGTCATTGCCGGCAGAAACATCGCTACGCTCTTCACGCTCATAACCGGCCACCAAAGTAATATAGTCATTCAGTGGATGATTATAGGGAATGCTATAGCGGCCATCTAAAGACTGGCGGATTTCAGATAGTTCCAGGTTGGCATCGAAGGAGTGACCACGACGGTTAACAATGGCCCGGCGATACTGGCCACGTACACGCATTCCGGTATCTGTGCCATAACCGGCACCCACTTCTGCACTGTTCAGCTTGTCGGCGTTCAAAGTCACAATCACCGGAATTTTCTTTTCCAGACGTGCCTGTTCTTTTAGCCGTTCTTCTTCTGACTGCTGGGTTTCCTGTTCGACCCGCAGCTGACGGATGTTTTCATTCTGCTCGGCTTCCTGAGTGCCGGCAAACTGGTCTTCATCCACCACTGACTGGGTCACTTCTTCAGTCGAGCTTAAATCTTTCTGGTCCTGAACCGGCTGGAAGTCTTCAGCGGAAAGTTTGCGCTGATCAACCAGGGCCTGAATATCCGGTGGCAACTCTGTTGGGCGTTCCAGCGGATCGGGACGCATGGTATCGACCAACGTATAGTTAAAATAACGTGAGTTGGTCAGGTTATTGGCCAGACCGTTGACCCGCCAGAAAGTATAATCGGCGCCATCTTCCCACGGCACCATGCTTTCCAGAATATCCATATCCAGAGGAAATTCTTTGCTCGGATCGCTCATCCGGAACTGGGCCGGCCCCAACGTATAACGCTCGCCGGTTTCATAGCGCAGATTAATATCGGCAGTATTTTGCGGCTGCGCCACTTTCACGTCATGCAGGCGCCAATAGCCATCAAAGAAACCGTTATTGGAGGCAGCATCATTAATCCGGGTTTTGGTCTCTTCATACAGACCGTGGTGAAACACATCGCCCACATCCTGATCGGGCAGGACGCGAATTACCTGGAACTGTGCCAGATTCTCACCTGGGCCGCTAAATTCAATATTCTGCTCCTGCACACGCACCGGTGTATTTGGTGTGACCAGAACCCGCACCCGGCTGTCATTCAGCTTTTCAAACTTGAATTCGGCATGATAAAAGCCGACGGCCTGTGCCGCCTGATTAGATAAAGAACGCAGCTGTGGTAAAGCCGAGGGAAAATCGGCAAAAGATTCCTGGGTAAAACTGGACAGTTTGCCGCGCACATTGGCACGCAGATTTTCCAGTGCCGTGGCATAGGCCTCTGCGGAAACTTCACCACTATTTTCGGCGCCGGTAATCACCACATCGGCACTAATCCGGGGCACCCGTGCAGTATTTAACTCACGCGGTGGACGTACCTTATACAGCAAGCGCCGGAAAAACCCCGGTTTATCGGCATCGGCCACTTCTGTATTCAGGCCCAATTCAGTCAGGGTTCGGCCGGAGGTATTCGCTTCCACCACAATCTGGCTGTCGGCGCGAATACTGTCCATGAGCTGGTCGACATTGACCGGAGACTGGTTAATTTCAGCCAGTTCCTGCTGGGTGGCATCATTAATTAGTACTTCAGTATTCTGCTCGGCGCGATACTGGCGTGCTTCCTGTTTGGCCTGTTCAGCGATCTGGAAAATTTCTGCGGCCATATTGGCATCGACCGGCATTACCGGTAAATCATCCAGATTTTCCAGTTCAATTGGCTGAAACGCGGCTATCGGTTCACTGCTATTTTGCTGCTGTTGCAACATCTCCAGACTGTCCGGCTCAGTGCTGGACGCCTGAAAATTTTCAATTTTTTCTAATTCTTCAGGGGTATCTTTACCCTGGCTAAGCGCCAGATCGCGAATTTCCTGTTTCATGTCGGCGGATGCGACCGGATCGCTCGCAGGTTCTGTCACTGCGGGAGGATTTTGACTAAAGCCCTGCTGTGCGACTAAACTTAAAAAGATGCTCAGACAAAGTTGTCTGGAATGCCTCCACTGAATTATGGCATGCATACTGTTAGACAGCGCAGACTTTTTAAAAGTTCGGTTCACAAGCATAGAAAACTCTAAATTTAATCTTTTTAATGGAAAAATCCGCAATGAAATGTTCGCTAACAGACTCTAATTTATTGGATTTTTTCAACAGTGAAAACACTGCAAAATATCATACATGATTTTCGGGCAATTATATCAATTGGTCACATTTCTTAATAAAACTAATGAAGTCCACTTCTTATGGAAAAAAATGAAAATTTGCTAGCCACACGACGCTTCTTGCCCATGTTCTGTACCCAGTTTCTGGGCGCGCTGAATGACAACGTGTTTAAGCAGGCTTTGCTGCTGGTGATTACCTATGGCTGGATCAGTCAGCAATCTGGCAGTATCAGCACCCTGAATAATCTGGCAGCACTGCTGTTCATTTTGCCCTATTTTATTTTCTCGGCCACAGCCGGACAAATTGCCGATAAATATGAACGCTCGCAGCTGGTGCGTTATTTAAAACTGCTGGAAATTGCGGTGATGTTACTGGCCACGGTCGGCTTCCTGATTGGCAACTTATGGTTGCTGATGTTTGCCCTGTTTTTAATGGGTACCCAATCGACCTTTTTTGGTCCCATCAAATATGCGATTTTGCCAGAAATCCTGAAACCGAATGAGTTGATGTCGGGAAATGCGCTGTTCCAGTCCGGCACCTCAATTGCCATTCTGGTCGGGATGATTCTAGGCGGCGCGGTGATTTCCCTCTCCGCTGGTAATTTACTCTGGATCAGCCTGACCGTGCTGGCTATTGCCGTGGTCGGTTATCTTGCCAGCCGTTTTATTTTAAAACAGCCGATTGCTGCACCGCAGTTACAGGTGGACTGGAACTTTTTCCGTACCAGTATTCAAACCTTAAAATATGCCAAAAACCTGCCGCTGATTTTTCTGATTTTACTCGGTAATTCCTGGTACTGGTTTTACGGCGCGACGTATCTGACCCAAATTCCGCAGCTGACCCAGCAAAATCTGCATGCTTCTGAAAATGTGGTCAGCTTATTGCTAACTTTCTTCTCGGTCGGGATTGGTGTCGGCTCATTACTCTGTCGTAAAATTGGCGGTACCGAGGTAAATATCAAGATGGTGCCGATTGGTGCAGTCGGTTTAACCGTATTTGCATTTTATCTGGCCGCCGCCCTGGCCTTTGTACCACCACAAACTGGTGAACTACTGGGCTTAAGCGAAGTCTTTCAGCAAGGCTGGAGTTATTATCATGTGATGCTGGCCGTGACCTTGCTCGGTATTAGTGGCGGTTTTTATATTGTGCCCCTATATGCCATGATGCAGGCCTATTCACCGCGCTCGCATCGTGCCCGGGTGGTGGCAGCCAATAACATTTTAAATGCGATTTTTATGGTTTCTTCAGCCATCTTCTCGATTATTATTTTAAGCGTGCTGCAAATTGACCTTAAAATTCTGTTTTGCATTACTGCTGTTTTAAGCGCCATATTCACCATCTGGCTCTTGTTTAAACTCAAGTCTATGCTTGATACTGCAGCAGACCCTCTGGAGGATTAAATTCATGCGTCATTACACCGGTCTCGACAAGTTTATTCATTCATTTGATCAGGCCTTACGCAGCCTGGTTCCGGGTGTCACCTCGGCTCAGCGCGATAATCCTGGGCAAAATACTCCAACTCAATTAGCAGTGAGTGAAGCGCGTCATGTGGCGGGATTAATGCGGGTCAATCATAGTGGTGAAGTTTGTGCGCAGGCGCTGTATCATGGTCAGGCACTGACAGCGAAGCTCCCGAATGTACGCCGCGAAATGGAACAGGCCGCCATTGAAGAACAGGATCATTTGGCCTGGTGTGAAGACCGTTTAAAAGAACTGGATAGCCATACCAGCCTGCTCAATCCGGTCTGGTACGGACTATCTTTTGGCATGGGCGCTATTGCCGGAATTGCCGGAGACAAATATAGCTTAGGTTTTGTCGCTGAAACTGAGCGTCAGGTCAGCCTGCATTTAGAAGATCATATTCGTCAATTGCCAGCACATGATGAACGCTCGCGCAAAATTCTGGAACAAATGAACGAGGATGAGCTGCATCATCGTGATACGGCGCTAAATGCAGGCGGGGTTGATCTCCCTGCGCCTGTACGTATTGCTATGACCGGTATTTCAAAACTGATGACCAAGACCAGTTATTATATTTAAGCGTTTTATCTTCATCATGTTTGATGAAAGATTCCAAAAACAGCCTGCATCCTCGCAGGCTGTTTTATCATGCGTGTGCAAGCTTAAGTAAAATCAACACGACCAATTTATCTACTTAATTTAAAAAGCCCGGTATAAAACCGGGCTTGCTGATGCGTCATGTCATCTTCACGCTGAACATTGAATTACAGGAAATGGATGGGGCTGGTGGGCAAATGCCGCATTGTGCCACAGCTCGAACATCGGGATTTTTACATCCAGAGCCAGCGGTAATTTTTTCGGATTAAATTGCATTTGCTCCAGGCTTGTCCCCCAAGCAATTAAATCCACATCTAAACTGATTTGATGTGAAGGTCGTACCCGCCCGGAATCTGCTTCTAACTGTTTTAGCAAGGCCAGAATCTGCTCGACACTGTGTTCACTCTTGAGCAGACAGGCGGCATTCCAGTAATCCGCACCAATCCCATCCCGGCACGGAATCAGATAAATCGAGGAACACTGCAAACGCCCCAAACGCGACAGCGCAGCAAATGCCTGTTGAAAATGCTGTTCAGGATGAGAATTACTCGCCAGTGCTAGGGCGAAAATCGTTTCGGTGGCGTTCAAGACGAATTCCTACAGATTGGGCTTGCGGGATAATGGCAGGCTTGCGGATGCTAATCATAATCGATTCAACTGTAGGATAGTGAGCAAAAAGTGCATCCAGCACCAGCTTTGCTGCATGTTCAATCAATTTTGGCTGAGCGGCCTGAATCACTTGCGCAGAAATTTCGCAAATTTCGGCATAGTTCAGGGTATCTTCCAGTTCATCAGAACAGGCAGCCTGCTCCAGACTGCACTGAATGCTTAAGTCCAGCAGCAAAGGCTGGATAATCTGACGCTCCCAGTTAAAACAGCCCACCACTGTTTCGACCTTTAAGCCTTCAATAATAATTGCGTCCATCGGATTACTCGGGCGTGTATAACATGAATCATCGCCTGCCTGCTACATTAGCATCACGTGTCACTTTGCGATGTAGCAGCAACAGCTTGTTATATAAAAGCTGGGCGATGTCTATAAATTAATGTTTGAGCAGCAGATTTGGGTCCATACTTTGTACCATCTGCAAGCGCTGGTCGGCATAAATGTCTGTATACGGCGCCAGGATACGCATGAAACGGTCAAAGTACAGCATTTGCTTGAACAGCAGCGCGAAATCACGCGGGAAACGGATGCCATGACGTTCACCAACCGCCACCATATCCATCATGATGTCATTTAAATCGGCCGGATTTGAACTGAGGATTTCCTGTGGATCGGCCAGCAGTACACCACTAAACAGACGTTCCAAATCTTGCGCCAGCACTTGGGTGTTAATCTGGGTATCGGTCATGCCCATTTTCAGCATGTTTTCCGCCATCAGCGTGTAGTCGGTATTCTGCAAGGCATCCATAAAGGCGATACAAGCGGTCCAGACTTCCGGCTTCAGCTGCCCGACAATCCCAAAATCAATAAAACCGACGCGGCCATCTTCCAGCAACATCAGGTTGCCGGCATGCAGGTCGGCATGGAAACTGTTACACATCATCAGGCTGCCAAACCAGGTATTCATGGCGGTAATTAACACCTGCGACGGGTCTTTGGCATACTGTTTTACCACTTCAAAATCGGTTAAAGGCACCCCGAAAAGACGCTGCATGGTCAACACCCGGCGAGTGGAATACTGATGATAAACCTTCGGCGCTGTTGCAGCCTGATTCTGGGTCAGGTTCAGATAATTGACAAAATCATCCAGGTTTTTGGCTTCTTCAATAAAGTCGACTTCGCGCACCATACGGACTTTAATTTCTTCGACAATATCGGCCAGAGAGGCGAATTTTACTTTTGGTACGGCTTTTTCCAGCAGCTTTGTGGCCCAGTGCAGCACATTCAGGTCAGTATATAAAATGGTTTCCACACCCGGTTTCTGGACTTTAATCACCACATCTTCGCCCGAGACCAGCTTGGCAGCATGCACCTGGGCAATGGAAGCCGAAGCTAGCGGGGTTTCATCAATCGAGGCAAAAATTTCGCCTAAATCACGCCCGGTGAATTCTGAAGCCAGCACCTGCTGTACATAGCTAAACGGCAATGATGGAGTTTGATCTAAACAGCCCTGAAACTCTTCCACATACTCACGTGGAAACAAGGACGGCGTGCTGGCAATAAACTGTCCCAGCTTGATATAGGTTGAACCGAGCGATTCAAAGGTTTCACGCATCAGTTTGGCATTGCTGGGTTTTTCAGTCGCATATTTCAGGCCGGCTTTGGCCGCCACGACCGCCGTTTCGCCCATACGCGCCACGGAACGAAGGCCATCTAACCAGATATTGTTTTTCATAATGTCTTCGATGAAATTAAATTTGAGTCAGTGTAGCAAAAAATTGATGTCAGATAGATTTATCTTGCCTGACAGCATGGGCAATTTCGGTCTTTTTCAAACGCCAGCAGGCGCTGTTTTAAACTCAGCCCATCCCAGAGCAGCAGCTTCTGTTTTAACGCAGCAATTCCCAGACCTAAATAGATCAAGGTATGATGCGCCTGTAAACTGGCCATCACATTCGGAGTCGTGGCCAGCACACCAGAATCGGCGCAGCGCAGGCTTTCATTGGCCTGATCTTCTTTTGGAAACAGGCATTCATAGCAGGCCGAATCACCTTCTACCATAAACAACTGGCCCTGAAAACCAATGGCCGAGGCACTAATCAGCGCCACCTGATGCTGCACACAAACACGGTTGACCAGATAGCGGGTACTGAAATTATCGCAGCCATCCAAAACCAGATCCTGCTGGGCAATCAGTTCGGCGGCATTGCTGTCATCCAGTTTGGCTGTGATGGCATGTACCTGAATATACGGATTAATCTTTTGCAGACGCTTGGCCAGAATGTCGGCCTTATAGAAGCCTAAATCTTCTGCGCTATAGGCAATTTGACGTTGCAAATTACTGATTTCAATCGTATCGGCATCAATGAGGGTGATTTTTCCGACCCCGGCGCGCGCCAACAGTTCAGCACTGCTACAGCCGATACCGCCACAGCCGACAATCAGCACATTGGCCAGTTTTAATTTTTCCTGCGCTTCGATATCCCAGCCATCCAGCAAAATCTGGCGACTATATAAATGCATTTCTGCATCGCTCAGTTCCTGCCAGTTATCCTCAAGTGTCACCATTTATCTTCCTGTTTTTTGCTGGCTATAGTGTAATTCGATTGATTTTTTTTAACAGCCTTACCCACTGTTTTTTCGGTGTTCGCCGCCCTTCGTTTTATGTATAACCTCTTGGTCTGGATGATATGTAAACAACTGTCTTGCCTGATGCGCTTTTGTTGAGCGCAGATATTGTTTTACCCTGAATCTGTATGAGTTAGGTGAGACCGCTACGCGAAGCACAAAAATCGTTTTACTCTGCTTGTGAATGAGTTCTTTTGCGTAAAAGCGCATTTACTGACATCAGGAGCAAAGCACATGAACGATCAACATAACCGCGACAAATTATGGGAACTGATTAAAGATGTACGCTTCACCATGATCAGTCACCACACCGAAACCCAAGAAATTCATGCACAGCCAATGACCATGCTCAATTCTGAAAAGCTGCATGAACGTCAGAATTTGTATTTTATTTTGCGTGACAGCAATGATCTGGTTACAGCAGTGACCAGCGGCCGTAACCAGATTGGTCTGGCGTTCTCCAAACCCTCAGACGGGATTTATGTGTCGATGAGTGCACATGCGCAAATCAGTACAGATCGTGCCCTGATTGATCAGCTCTGGAATCCATGGGCGGAAAACTGGTTTAACGGCAAGGATGATCCTTCGGTGCGTGTTCTGGTGGCAGAAGCGATTAGTGCCGAATACTGGAATGTCACCGACAATAAAGTCACCCAGTTATTTAAAGTACTGAAAGGCAATCTGACCGGTAAAACTGGTGAACCCAATTCTGAACACCAGAAAATGGATTTATAACAGCCACATATACGCCTTGAAATAGCCATAAAAAAAGTCACGCTTTGACCTGTATTTTGCAGATTCTTGCGTGACTTTTTATAGATAAAAATAAAACTGATAAAAATCAATATCAAGAAACCAAATGTAATGACATACAAATTACATAAATTAAATAATTTTAATTGTCTTCTATCTCCTCTTAACTGACTTTTTCCAACAGTATCTGTTTATCAATTTCCTGCTGCTTAAGGATATTGCGTTGAATCTTGCCGCTGGAGGTTTTGGGTAAAGCCTCGACAAATTCAATCTCTTTCGGATAAGCATGTTTGGATAAACGTGAACGCACATAATGCTGTAGTTTTTGTTCCAGTGCCGGACTTGCAGCAAATTGTGCTTTTAGCACCACAAAGGCTTTAACGATTTCAGTACGCGCCGGGTCCGGTTTACCCACCACGGCTGATTCCAGCACTTCCTCGCATTCCAGCAAGGTGCTTTCGACATCAAACGGTCCGACCCGATAGCCCGAAGTTGTAATGACATCGTCTGCACGCCCAATAAAATCAATTCCGCCCAGCTCATTTAAACGCACCGTATCACCAGTTAAATAGTACTGGCCCACAAAGGATTTACGGTTATGTCCGGCATAGCCTTTAAACCACATTAATGGAGATTGTGATTCATCCAGCGCCAGCGTGCCAATTTCACCCGCGGCAACTTCCTGATGCTGTGCATTTAACACCGCAAAACGATGTCCCGGAATGGCATAACCGGCCGAGCCCACTTTTTTGTGATGTTCCAGCGCATGATGATTGGCAATCACCATGCCCAGTTCAGTTTGTCCGTACTGATCGTAAACATTGACCTCGAAATCCTGTTTAAACCAGTGAATAACTTCTGGGGTTAGTGGCTCACCGGCACTGCTGACCACGCGCAAGGTTTTAGGTACACCGGCAAATTTTTCTTTAAAGCCAAAGAACATACGAAAGGCTGTTGGCGAACCGGCCAAATTGCTGACCTGATATTTTTGAATGACTTCCAGTGCATGATCGACACTAAATGGTCGTTCATCCATGATAATACTATGCCCCAGACTGAGCGGCCCGGTAATGCCATAATACAACCCATATGCCCAGCCCGGATCGGCCAGATTCCAGAACGAATCTTCAGCACGTAAATCGACCGCATACTGCATATAACCTTTAAAGGCCAGCAAGGCTTTTAAAGGCACCGGCACCGATTTTGCCAGACCCGTGGTACCGGAAGTAAACATCATCAGGAAGTCATCTTCAAAGCTGCGCAGTACCGGCTCAAAACTGGCAGAATGCTGATTCAGCTGCTGCCAGAAATCGGCATCACCTGTTCCAGCCGCTTCAGCACCGACGGTTAATATACCAATCTGCTGCAATGAACTGAGTTTGGCGCGTTGCTCGGTATGGGTCACAATAAAGCGGGTATTGGCAGCCTCCAGCCGGTGTTCAATCGCTTTCGATTCAAAGGCTGTAAATAGCGGCTGATAGACCGCGCCCATCCGCCAGGTGGCCAATACGGTAATCAGCAATTCCGGAGTTCTTGGCAGCAGACCGGCAATACAGTCGCCTGCTTTTAAACCCATGGCCTGAAAATAATTGGCCAGCTTGCCTGAAGCCTCAGCCAGCTGATCAAAGCTCCAACGAGCTGATTCACCCTGCTTACCTTCCCAGATCAAAGCGGTGTGCTGCTGTCCAGAATATCGGCCACAGCATTCGGTATAGGCATTCAGTGCCTGTGCCGTTCCCTGTAACTGGGTAGCAATCAGTTGTTCCAAATTAAAATCTTGATAGGCGTCTTGCAACGTTTTCATGGGGGCAACCTCTTATCCTTCGGGGCGATTGATCTGCAAAAACATCCGTATTGCAGAACGTGTTCCTTGTTGTTTTCATGCCATCGGGCTGATGGTCTGCAGTCCATCCGACTGCAGGGTTATTTCTTATACGGCTATTTTTAGATTGTACCCATGCAAAGCGGTCTTCACATGGGAGATGGGTTAGATGATGAATAACATCTTATGCTTCAGTTCAGCATAAGGAGGGCACCACTGCAATTTCCATTGGCCTCAATCGTGATGCCGTGTTTGGACATATTGCTGTATCAACGCCGGTTTAAGACTGGGTCACAGCCCGGGCAATCACCAAACGCTGAATATCCGAAGCGCCTTCATAAATCTGGCTAACCCGAACATCGCGGTAAATCCGTTCTACCGGGAAGTCGGACACATAACCATAACCGCCATGAATCTGGATGGCATCGGAGCAGACGCGCTCTGCCATGGTTGAAGCAAACAGTTTGGCCATCGAAGCCTCTTTTAAACACGGTAAACCGGCATCTTTTAAGCTGGCTGCATGCAAAATCAACTGACGCGCCGCTTCAATTTGCGTGGCCATATCGGCCAGACGAAAAGCCACTGCCTGATGTTGCACGATCTCAACCCCAAAGGCTTTACGTTCATTGGCATATTCCACCGCGGCATCTAAAGCGGCACGCGCCATCCCCACCGATTGGGCGGCAATTCCGATCCGGCCTGATTCCAGATTGGACAAGGCAATTTTGTAGCCTTCGCCTTCCTGACCCAGCAGATGATCAGCCGGAATACGACATTGATCCAATACAATGGTCGCCGTATCGGAACAATGCTGACCCATTTTGTCTTCTAAGCGCGACACGATATATCCGGGGTTCTCGGTCGGGACCAAAAAGCAGGAAATGCCTTTTTTGCCAGCAGATTTATCGGTCACAGCAAAGACCAAAGCCAGCTGCGCATGTTTACCGGTGGTAATAAACTGCTTGGTGCCATTTAATATCCAACTGTCACCATCACGTTCAGCCTTGCATTCGATGGCACTGGCATCGGAACCGACTTGCGGTTCGGTCAGGCAAAAACAGCCTAACCATTCACCGGTCGCCAGTTTGGTCAGATAATGCTGTTTTTGCGCTTCAGTGCCATAACGCTGAATGATGCCGCACGGTAAAGAGTTTTGCACACTCACAATCGTCGAAATCGCACCATCTCCTGCGGCAATTTCCTCTAAAGCCAGCACCAGCGAGATATAATCCAGACCGGCACCACCCCACTGTTCCGATACAGTCATACCCAGTGCACCTAAAGCGCCCAGCTCTTTCAGTTCCTGTGCCGGAAACTGTGCGGTTTTATCGCGTTCGGCCGCGGTCGGTTTCAATTTCTCCTGCGCATAGCTACGCATCATGTCCTGAACCATTTTTTGTTGTTCATTTAAAATCATTGCTTTCTCGTTCTCATTACGTTGGATTCGGCTGAAGTACGCTGGCTGATCTAAAAACTTGGGGGATGGTCTAGCTGCAGCATCAGCACGACAACCAGACCAGATGGGTTTATCTTATTTTTATTTACTTAGGCTATTTATTTAACCCAGCAAAGGGCTGCTTTTTTAAGCATTGTACTTATTTAGGCTGCATCCGGATCGCACCATCCAGACGAATCACCTCACCATTCAAATAGCCATTTTCAAAAATCTGTCCTACCAACTGGGCAAATTCATGTGGCTTAGCCAGACGCGGTGGATATGGCACCATCTGCCCCAAAGCATCCTGCACATGCTGTGGAAAGGCTTTCAGCATTGGTGTTTCCATAATCCCCGGTGCAATGGTCATCACGCGGATCGATTCACGGGCCAGTTCACGCGCTAGCGGCAAGGTCATCGCCACAATCGCACCTTTGGACGCAGAATAGGCCGCCTGACCAATCTGTCCTTCATACGCCGCCACTGAAGCCGTATTGACAATTACACCGCGCTCTTCTTCACCAGCTTGCAGTTGATATTTGGCCATCAGCTGCGCAGCAAAACGAATCATGTTAAAGCTGCCACTGACATTAATGTCCAGCACTTTCTGGAACATGCTTAAGCTATGTAAGCCTTCTTTGCCCAGCACTTTGGCTGAAGGTGCGATGCCGGCACAGTTGACCAGACCATTTAACTGGCCATAGTGCTGCTCAATCTCGGCAAAGAATTGCTCTACCGCGGCTTCATCGGTCACATCCAGCGCCTTAAACTGGGCTTTTTCACCCAATTGCTGTGCCATTTGCGTACCCAGCTCCTGATTCATATCGACCAGAATGACATTGGCCCCCTGCTCCACCAGATACTGTGCAGTAGCAGCGCCCAAACCAGATGCACCACCGGTAACCACACATACTTTTCCTTGAATCTTCATTTTATTTTCCCAAATAGTTTTGTTATCAATGACACATACTCGACTTAAGATGCAGAGTAATCAGACTCCAGCTTGAGTACAATTTCCAAATACAGCATCCTGCATGATGCCTTTGAACAATAGCATTTTTAACATAATTCTAAATTGAATAGACACGCGATGACGCCATCCCATTTGCATTATAGTAAAGGCACCATTTCTATTGCACTGGTGCATGAAGCACTGCAAGCCGCCCAGCAGCAAGGGGTGGAAATTCACTCCATTCTGACCCGGGCCGGTATTCCGCTGGAGCTGATGCATTCGGCCAAAGCGCGGGTGTCGGTGCTGCAATATGGGCAGCTGTGGATTGCCCTGGCCGATGCCATGAATGATGAGTTTTTTGGTATGGACAGCCATCCGCTGCGCCGTGGCAGTTATCGTTTATTGTCCAAATGGGTCTACTCTGCCGATACCATTGAAACCGCACTGAAAGAGATTCTAAAGTTTTTCAACCTGATTCTGGATGATCTGCG
The DNA here is from genome assembly GCF_013418645.1 of Acinetobacter sp. YH12132. Lineage (NCBI taxonomy): Bacteria > Pseudomonadati > Pseudomonadota > Gammaproteobacteria > Moraxellales > Moraxellaceae > Acinetobacter > Acinetobacter sp. YH12132. Next base: position 359,231 of record NZ_VPBR01000002.1, on the reverse strand, counting down.
CGGGGAACTGCAGCTCAACAAAGATGCTGCTGTGCTGACCCTTCATGATCGGGCGCAGCCCAAAGCCATGTTCAGTTATGCGACTTATTTAATGCTGGTGCATAGCCTGATCTGCTGGCTCAGTGGACAGCGCATTGCCATTCAAAAAATCGAACTAAAATGCCCGGCTCCAAGCGATGATGCAGATTATCGGGTGCGCTTTTGTGAAAACATTCGCTATGAACAACCCGACAACCGAATCTATTTTGATGCGCAGGCTTTGGGTCTAAAAATCAAGCAAGATGAGCGCAGCTGGAAACGCTTTTTACAGCAAACCCCGTATAACCTGCTGGTGCGTTTTAAAAATCCGCATGCGTTAAGCACGATGATTCGCAAACAACTGATGCAGCGTCCGCCAAGTGAATGGCTGGAACTGCATGAACTGACCCGACAACTGAATATGTCAGGCGCCACTTTTCAGCGCCGTTTAAAACAGGAAGGTACCAGCTATCAGCAACTGAAAAATGAAATCCGCCGCGATACCGCGATTGAACTACTCTCGAAAACCGAGCTATCGCTACAAGATATTAGTGAACGGCTGAATTTTCATGATCCAAGTGCCTTTCACCGAGCCTTTAAAAAGTGGACTGGCTTAAATCCGGGGGCCTACCGGCAGAATCAAAGCTAGCCGTTATTTATGCTGATATTTTTAACTCAGAACTTTTAAATATAAGTTGCAATATGAAGCACTTGGCATTTCAAGTGCAGTATTTGAACCGGTCATTCATCGTAACAGCATTGCCAATCACACCAAAATAGATTAATTTTCGCTCAATTTATCGCATAGATTCTATGCAATTTTGGCTGTAATCCCTCCTCCTCCTTGTTGTACTCCATCTTTAGAGGTTCCCATGCTTAAGATGATTGATGTGCTTGCACAAAATCTGGTTCAAAATTTTAATCACGCACTTTCTACTCCTTCAGAGCAACTTGATGAATTGCTGAATCAAGGCATTCTCAACACCTCTGAAGATCAGTTACGTAATGCGATGGCGGCATTTTTTGATCGTGAAGATGCGCTAGAAGCGGCACAAGCCTTAGATATTCCTCAGGAAGATCTGCACGCCTTACAAGCAGGCTTAGCACTTAAAGATGAAAACCTGAGCGAAACGGCAAAAATTGTAGCGCTGTGTCTGGCTTTAGAAACCGATAGCCTGGCTCAGGTGGAAGTATCTGACTGTCTGCAAGATTATCCAATGTAAATCTTGAGCAGTTACCCAACGCCTTATTCAAGTGACGCTACGGCGTCACTTTTTTTGACTGGATTATACTGAATCATCCCAACGTATACGGCTTGCATTGCCTTGTCCGGCTATGGAACACTACGGCTGAGCATCCGCGCAGAAGCACTATGATTATTCGGGATAAAAGCAACAGTTTCGCATTACTTTTTGCATGGTCAGGCACCATCTTGCCCAAGGTCATGCCGGCCTTAATGATGGTGGTGTTCATTTCCACCGTGCTGGTCTATCTGTCCTCGCATCATTATGTACAGGCGCCGGCCGTGCCCGCGATTGGCTTTACCATTTTCGGGGTTATCCTGTCGATTTTCCTCAGTTTCAGAAATACTGCCAGTTATGAACGCTGGTGGGAAGGCCGCAAATTATGGGGGCAGCTGATTGCCACCTCACGCCATCTTGCCCGTGATTCCTATGTGTTGCCGCCCGCCGAACGTCAGGTGCTGATGTATCGGGTAATGCTGTTTAGCAATTTACTGAAAAACCGGCTGCGCACCCAGAATGAGCCGATTGATTTTTATCATAACAAGGTCAATTTAAGCCCGGCCGATTATCAGGCGCTGTTTGGGCATATTAATGCCGCCCAGTTTATTCTGGAACAGATTCAGAAAGATCTGGTCAAGGCCCTGCACAGCGGCGAACTGTCAGATATTGTCTATCATGGCCTGAACAAGCACATTATCAGCTTAGGGGATATTCAGGCCGGTTGTGACCGGATTCTGACCACACCTTTGCCGTTTTCGTATTCGGTATTGCTACACCGCACCGTGTACTGTTTCTGCTTTATTCTGCCTTTTAGTTTAGAGGCGAATTTAGGTATCTGGACCCCCATTCTGGTGGGATTGATTGCCTATCTGTTTTTGGGCTTGGATGCCTTAAGCGAACAGCTGGAAGAACCGTTTGGCCTGCAAGACAATGACCTGCCACTGAGTGCCATGGTCCGGCTAATCGAACGGGAAATGCTGAGTGCCTTGGGTGAAGAATTACCTCCGGCCATTCAGGCGATTAAAGGCAACCTGACTTAATCGCCGAGTTGGCCGATAGTCACCCGATCATTACCGCCATAATCCAGAATGGTGCGTACCGCAACAAAACCGGCATCGTTAAAGATATTTTGCACAGCTACTGCCTGATCATAACCATGCTCTACAGCAATCCAGCCTTGCGGTTTTAACCAGTGCTTGCCTTGCTGAATAATAATCTCAAGATCAGATAAGCCCTGCTTGGCCGCCACTAAGGCCCGTTCAGGTTCGGTGGCCAAATCTTTCATATGTACATCATCAGCCGCAATATACGGTGGATTCGACACAATCAGATCAAACCTCGGCTCGGCAGGAACGCCTAAAGCAGCAAACCAGGCGCCCAGCTTAAACTCTACCCGCTCCAAGTTATGCGTCTGCGCATTTTCTTTGGCAACCGCCAGAGTCGGCGGATAAATATCGGTTGCAGTCACCTGCCAATCCGGACGTTCCGATGCCAAGGCCAAGGCAATCGCACCGGTGCCGGTACCCAAGTCGATAATCGCCGCTTGTGCCGGTAAATCCAGTTGCAAACAGCTTTCTACCAGTACTTCGGTATCTGGTCTTGGCACCAGGGTATCTGGTGTGACTTTTAAATCCAGTGTCCAGAATGGCTGTGAACCGGTGACATAGGCCAAGGGTTCCCCTGCTTCAATCCGGGCAATACCCGCAAGATATTGCTGTTCCTGTTCTGGGCTTAGCTCACGATCGGCCTGATATTTCAGCGCCAAGGCAGATAAACCTAGAATATGCTCCAGTAGCCAGAGATTTTCCTGACGTTCGTAGCTGTCTACTACGCCACGAATGGCCAGTGCATCGGCAATTTTCATTAGCCACCATTTTGCTGGGCAAGTAAAGCCAGCTGATCGGCCTGATATTCACGGTGCAGGCTGTCCAGCAATTCGGTTAAATCACCTTCCATCACTGCATCTAACTTATATAAAGTTAAGTTAATACGATGATCGGTCATCCGCCCTTGCGGATAGTTATAGGTGCGAATACGCTCGGAACGGTCACCGGAACCGACCAAGTCACGACGCATTTCCGAAGTGGCAGCATCTGCTGCAGCACGTTTGGCATTTTCCAGACGTGAGGCCAATAAGGCCATGGCTTTGGCTTTGTTCTTGTGCTGCGAACGTTCTTCCTGACATTCCACTACCGTTCCGGTTGGAATATGGGTAATACGCACCGCAGAGTCAGTTTTGTTGACGTGCTGACCACCAGCACCCGACGCGCGGTAGGTATCAATACGTAAATCTGCCGGGTTAATATCCACCGTGGTATCGACATCAATTTCAGGCAAAATAGCCACGGTACAGGCGGACGTATGTACACGGCCTTGCGATTCAGTTGCCGGAACACGCTGGACACGATGTGCGCCACTTTCAAATTTCAGGCGGCCATAGACCCCGTCACCATTAACCAGACAAATCACTTCTTTATAGCCGCCGTGTTCGCCTTCGTTTTCTGACAGCACTTCAATACGCCAGCCTTGAGATTCGGCATATTTGCTGTACATGCGGAATAAATCGCCGGAGAAAATTGCTGCTTCATCACCACCGGTGCCGGCACGAATTTCCAGATAGGCCGAGTTGGCATCATTCGGATCTTTAGGAATCATCAGGATGTTTAAATCCGCTTCCAGCTGTTCAATCAGTGCCTTGTTTTCCTTGATCTCTTCCTGCGCCATCTCTTTAAAGTCAGGATCGGACAGCATTGCTTCAGCCGTTTCAATATCGGCTTCGGCCTGGGTATATTTGCCCCAGACTTCGGTAATTTCGCTCAGGTCATTGTGTTCGCGCGACAGCTGGCGAAAGCGTTTGTTATCGGAAATGACTTCAGCATCGGCCAAGAGTGCTGTTAATTCTTCGTGACGGTCAGAAAGTTGATCTAATCGTAAACGTAACGATTCTTTCATTGTGCAAATTATCTCAATATACAGGCTGTCGCCCTAATTCAATAAGGCCAGCGAAATCAAAAAATTGCCATAGTTTAACGATTCTGGCCAGCAAATAACATCTTTATTCGTAGCAGAAACTGCGTGGTTGATGGCCAAATCCGGCAAATACGCTACAGCGTGCAAGAGATGCATCCTGCCTCTTTCAATTTAAAGTCTGGGCTGCCGATAAAATCGACAGTTTTAATACAACTTATACAAAGCCGAAACCAAAGCACTGAATTATGAAGGTGCCTCTCCATATTTGCAGGGAATCCTTTTGTTACATTTACTGCCATCAAATGACATTAAAAAGTCCGCTCTTGGACATGGAGTGAATATGAAACTCAATGCTGTTTTATTAAGTGCAACGCTTGCTGCCACTTCTTTCATGACGGTGAATGCACATGCTGACAATGCGACCCGTGTAGCTGCAGCCAGTGCCTTAGGTAGTGTCGCAGGTACAGCCTTAGGTAAAAACATGGGCGGTACCACGGGTGCAACCATTGGTGCGGCTTTAGGTGGTGCAGGTGGCGCAGCTGTAGCCAGTAACAAACGCCATCGTACTGAATCTGCCATTGGCGGTGCCTTAGGTGGCGGTGCGGGTTATACCGTGGGTCAGAACATGGGCGGTACTAACGGTGGTTATATTGGTGCAGCGCTCGGTGCAGCCGGTGGTGCAGCGCTGGGTAACAAGATTTCCAAAGATAAAGAATACGACCGTTACCAGGAACGTAAATGGAAGAAAAAACGTCGTCGTTAATTCTCCCCTTGTAAAAAAAGCATCTTCAGGATGCTTTTTTTACGCCTGGGATTTCATTTTTTCAGTAGATGGATGAGGAGGCAATTATGAAGAGATTCGACAGAAAAATTACACAGCATTGACCAAAATTAGCATTTTGACACCTGTGCCCTCCACGATCTTTTCTCAAAGTTTTTCTACATTAAAGTCAAGACAAATTGAATGTGCTCTTTGGAGTGTAACCATGAAGATCAACAAAATTTTATTGAGTACAGTACTGGCCAGCTCAGCGCTTATGATGGGTACAGCACACGCCGACAACAACACCCGTGTCGCAGTAGGTTCCGCTTTAGGTGGTGTGGTCGGTGCAGCCATTGGCCAGCAAATGGGCGGCTCAACCGGTGCGTTAATTGGTTCTGCCTTGGGTGGTGCCGGTGGTGCAGCAGTCTCTGCCGATAAACGTGACCGCAATGGTGCAGCCATTGGTGCCGCTTTAGGTAGCGCTGGTGGTTATAGTGTCGGTAAAAACATGGCCGGCAGCAATGGTGGTTATATTGGCGCAGCCTTAGGTGGTGGTGCCGGTGCAGTGTTAGGTACCAAAGTCAGCGAAGATCGCCGTTATGATGACCGTTATGATCGTCGCTACGACAGCCGTGGCTACCGTTACAACGACTATCGTTATAATGACCGTTACCGCAGTGATAATGGCCTGCATCTGGGTCATTATAAAAACGGAAAACGCCGTTAATTTCAAAGTTCAGAATCTAAACCTATCACAAGCACCCTCGGGTGCTTGTGTTGTTTTACACGATGAAACCTTATATCGAAAAAAAACGATATACAAACATCGGGACACAACGTATGCTGTGAGCCATAGATATGTGAATAGAGAACGCCAATGCGCAGTTTAAAAGACACACAATTTTCCATTCTGGAACTGGCACCGGTTCGTGACGATAAAACCATTCAATTTTCCCTGCATCATGCGCTAGAGCTGGCGCAACGGGCAGAAAAACTGGGCTATGCCCGCTTCTGGCTGGCTGAACATCATAATATGGACGGCATTGCCAGCTCGGCCACAGCGGTGCTGCTCGGCTACATTCTGGCCAACACCCAGACTTTAAAAGTCGGCTCTGGCGGGATTATGTTGCCCAACCACGCCCCTTTAGTGGTGGCAGAACAGTTCGGTACACTGGCTACACTCTATCCGGACCGGATTGAGCTGGGTCTTGGTCGTGCGCCCGGCACTGATCAGACCACCATGCGTGCCTTGCGCCGTGGCCGTCAGGAAACTGAAGACCAGTTCCCGCAAGATGTGCTGGAAATTCTGCACTATTTCAAAGAACCTGAACCGCAGCAACGCATTGTAGCGACGCCGGGACAAGGCACCCATGTTCCGGTCTGGTTACTCGGTTCCAGCCTGTTTAGTGCCCAGCTGGCAGCCCGATTGGGTCTGCCCTACTCGTTTGCCTCACACTTTGCGCCGCGGATGCTCGGTCAGGCCATTCAGCTGTATCGGGATAACTTCCAGCCGTCTGAATATCTAGATCGGCCTTATGTATCGATGGGCGTGCCAACGGTCGTGGCGGCCACCGATGAAGAAGCGCAGTTTTTGGCCACCAGTGCCTATCAGCGGGTTTTAGGTTTAATGCGTGGTCAGAGCCTGAAACTGAAAGCGCCAGTCGCCAGCATGGACGGTTTATGGTCACCGGCTGAAAAAATGTCGGTGGATAACTTCTATGCCATGGGTCAAATTGGCTCACCTTCGACTGTTAAAGCCGGCTTAGAACAGTTGTTGAGCCGTTATGAGGTCGATGAGTTTATCTTTACCTGTGATGTCTATGACACTGAAAAACGTCTGCAAAACTTTGACTACCTGATGCAGCTCAAATAAGTTTCATCGAGCTGTAATGGAGCCTGTAAACCGTGTGGATTTACAGGCTTTTTTTATTGTGACGGTGAATCTATTCTCGCCCCATCCTGCACTGATATTTTCGTCACCGTGACCGAAATGACTGGCCAGATAGTTAAAGCGCTTTACCTTCCAGCAAGAGCTGACTAAAAATAGAGTAAAACATCTAAATTGATAAAACCAAGAATGAAAGGATGCCCTCATGGTCGTTAAACAGCAGGATACCGGCAAAAGCTTTTTTGAAAATTGTGCAGCAGACTTTCATGCCTTTCAGGGGCTTTGCATCAATGCCAAAGACAGCAAACAGCATGACTTCAGTCAACGCAGCGTGGCGATTATTGGTGCCAATCAGGACAGTGTCTCGCAGCTGGACAAAATTGCCCAGGTCGCCAGTCAGGTTAAAGTCTTTCAGATTGAACCGCATTTTGTATTACCTAGTACCGAACGCGGTATCCATCGTTTAATCAGCCATCCGCTGGTATTTAAAAACCGCCGGCTGTTTAACAACCGGGTCAAGAATATTCTGGCCTTGCGCTTTTTAGATGCGCAGGTGGTAGATACCTGGCTAAAACGTCAGCTGACCCCGAATATTGCCGATACCCAGCACGCCTATTTTAAATCGGACAGTTATTATGCTGCGCTGCAACGTGACAACTGTCAGTTAATTACCTGGCCCATTGCCCGAATTGCAGAACACAGTATTTATACCATTGATGGCAGTGAATATAAGGTCGATGTGATTATTACGACTCACCGTAATCCGGAAAAGTAAATACAGGTACAAGTAAATTAAAAGAGCGGTAAATTAAGAGAAAAGTGTTATTAATTTTCAAGCCGATGAGAGCAATGGATGAAACAGGATTTTAGGCCGATTTTTTAGTTTTTTAATTTATTTTCAGTCTAATATCCACTGGAATACTGCAGCCTGTAGTATTCCAGCTTTAACAACAATTACTTAACCAATACGACGTTTCAGACCGGTCATTTGCAGGACACGGGTCGAAATTTCTTCAATCGACATTTCAGACACATTCAGGTATTTAATACCTTCAGAAATATAAATGCCTTCAATGGCACGTAATTCCATCTGGCACTGGTTAAAGCTGGCATAACGGCTATTGGCTTTACGTTCGGTACGAATTGCCACCAGACGCTCGGCATCAATCATCAAACCGAATAATTTATGTTTGTGTGGACGCAGCACAGCTGGCAAACGGTTATCATCCAGATCTTCTTCGGTCAGTGGATAGTTGGCCACACGTATACCAAACTGTAATGACAAATAAATCGAGGTTGGGGTTTTACCAGAACGGGATACGCCAATGAGAATCAGATCAGCTTTGTCATAGTGACGGGTACGTGCGCCATCATCATTGTCCAAAGCAAAATGTACCGCATCAATTCGCGCTTTATACGATTCTGAATCAGTTACAGCATGGGTCTGCCCTACCAGCGTGGTTGGCTGTGTGCCCAGCTCATCGGCCAGTTTGCTGATCAACCCCTCAAATACGTCCAGATTGACGGCATTGGCGGTATTGATAATATCGCGCACATACGGATCGACCAACGTATCAAATACCAGTGGCGGCTGACCGTCTAATTTAGCACGTCGGTTAATTTCTGACACCACATCGGTGGCTGCTTCTTCCGAGCTGATATAGGGAATAATATGAATGTCAAAATCGACATTCGGAAACTGCGCTAAAAGGGAGTGTCCCAAGGTTTCGGCTGTAATTGCGGTTCCATCGGAAATAAAGAACACACTCCGCTTAATTTGTTTACCTTCGGACATTAAAATTCTCCTTAAACATTTGTCTTAGTGCTATATAATCTTTATAGTAAACTGATCTTACATGACTGTCGCTTAGTTAAATCAAAAAGCTAAGCATATTCAATATAATTTCATGCCAAGATAGTGATTAATACTGCAAAAGTGGAGTAATAACTTTGGAAGCGCGCGTAATTGGTCTAGAAAAATTAGGGAAACACGACGTTGAGCTCGTAGGTGGGAAAAACTCATCTCTGGGCGAAATGATCAGCCATTTGTCTAATGCTGGCGTCTCTGTACCAGGTGGCTTTGCGACAACGGCTCAAGCTTATCGTGAATTTCTCGAGCAAAGTGGCCTAAACGCTAAAATTCAAGCCGAGCTTAAAACGTTAAATGTAGATGACGTCAATGCTCTTGCTGAGACAGGCGCAAAAATCCGTCAATGGATTGTCGACACTCCGCTTACGGCAGAACTTGAAAAAGAAATCCGCGATGCTTTCGCAGAACTTTCTAACGGCAACCCTGACATCGCGGTTGCCGTTCGTTCATCTGCTACCGCAGAAGATTTGCCAGATGCTTCTTTCGCGGGTCAACAGGAAACTTTCCTGAACATCCGTGGCATCGACAACGTCCTGATTGCCATTAAAGAAGTATTTGCCTCTTTGTACAACGACCGCGCAATTTCTTACCGCGTACACCAAAACTTTGACCATGATGTTGTTGCCCTGTCTGCTGGCGTACAACGCATGGTGCGCTCAGAAACAGGTGCCGCAGGTGTAATGTTCACCCTGGATACAGAATCTGGTTTCCGTGATGCAGTCTTTATTACGGCTTCTTACGGTCTGGGTGAAATGGTGGTACAAGGTGCGGTCAACCCGGACGAATTCTATATCTCTAAGCCACTGTTAAGAGCAGGTAAACACGCAGTTCTACGTCGTAACCTCGGTTCTAAACACCAGAAAATGATTTATGGTGAAGAAGGTGCGGCTGGTAAATCTGTGGTTGTGGTTGATGTTGAAAAAGCCGACCGTCAACAGTTCGCCTTAAACGATCACGAACTGCAAGAACTGGCAAAACAGGCGTTAATCATTGAAGAGCACTACGGTGCACCAATGGACATCGAATGGGCCAAAGATGGTGATGACGGTTTAATTTACATTGTTCAGGCGCGTCCGGAAACAGTGAAAAGTCGTCAAAACGTGGGCACCATGGAGCGTTACCTGCTGAAACAACGCGGCACGGTATTGTGTGAAGGCCGTTCAATTGGTCAGCGTATCGGGTCTGGTAAAGTTCGCATCGTAACCTCGATTAAAGAAATGGACAAAGTCCAAGACGGTGATGTACTGGTTTCTGACATGACCGACCCGGATTGGGAACCAGTGATGAAACGTGCCGCTGCCATTGTCACGAACCGTGGTGGTCGTACCTGTCACGCTGCGATTATTGCGCGTGAATTAGGTGTTCCTGCAATTGTGGGTTGTGGTAATGCCACTGAAGTCTTGACTGACGGTCAGGAAGTGACAGTATCTTGTGCTGAAGGTGATACCGGTTTCATTTACGAAGGTGCTTTAGATTTTGAAGTACAACGTAACTCAATCGAGTCGATGCCTGCGCTGCCATTCAAGATCATGATGAACGTGGGTAACCCGGACCGTGCGTTTGACTTCGCGCAAATTCCAAACGAAGGCATTGGTTTGGCACGTCTTGAGTTCATCATTAACCGTATGATCGGTGTGCATCCAAAAGCATTACTGAATATTGACAGCTTGCCACGTGAAACACGTGCAGCCGTAATGGCACGTACTGCGGGTTATACTTCTCCAGTTGAATTCTATGTTGAAAAACTGGTAGAAGGTATTTCAACGCTGGCAGCCGCGTTTGCAGACAAGCCAGTCATCGTGCGTATGTCTGACTTCAAATCAAACGAATATGCCAACCTGATTGGCGGTAAGTTATACGAGCCGGAAGAAGAAAACCCGATGCTAGGCTTCCGTGGTGCAAGCCGTTATGTATCAGACAACTTCCGTGACTGCTTCGAGCTTGAATGTCGCGCACTGAAAAAAGTCCGTGATGAAATGGGCTTAACCAACGTACAAATCATGATTCCATTTGTACGTACTGTGGCTGAAGCGAAACGTGTGATGGAACTGCTGGCACAAAATGGCCTGAAACGTGGTGAAAATGGTCTGAAAGTGATCATGATGTGTGAATTACCAACCAACGCCCTGTTGGCTGAGCAATTCCTTGAACACTTCGACGGTTTCTCAATCGGTTCAAACGACTTGACCCAGTTAACCCTTGGTTTAGACCGTGACTCAGGTATTGTTTCTCACCTGTTTGATGAACGTGATGCAGCGGTAAAAGCCCTGCTGTCGATGGCGATTCATGCTTGCCGTAAAGCGGGCAAATATGTCGGCATCTGTGGTCAAGGTCCATCTGACCACCCTGACCTGGCAAAATGGCTGATGGAACAAGGGATTGAATCTGTGTCGCTGAACCCAGACTCAGTATTAGACACCTGGTTCTTCCTTGCTGAAGAAAAAGCTCAACAAGCTTAATAAAACATGTTAAAAAAGACCCATTCATTGGGTCTTTTTTATTTATAGATTTGAGATTAAAACTTTATGCAGATTTACTTGGCACGAAATAATCAACAAGCCGGTCCATATACCTTGGAGCAAGTAAACCAGATGCTTGCCAGCCAGCAAGTGTTACTGACAGATCTTGCATGGCATCAAGGGATGACAGAATGGAAAGCTTTAGGTGAGCTCACCCAAGGTAAACTTGTATATCAACCTGAAGGCTACGAGCCTGCGCCGGCCGCACCGGAAGCATCACCGTTTCAGCAGCCGCAGAATACTGCCAGCTATAACAATTCAAGCCTGAACCAGCCGCAAGCAAAAGCCACTCAAACCGAACTGGCCTCTATCGGCACCCGTGCACTGGCGAAAATTATTGACCTGTTGCTGTGGTTACCGGCTGCCGCCATTCCATCTTTCTTTTTAACGCAGGACCAGTTTGGTCAACTGTCTGAACTGCAACAGAAAATGCAGTCAGCCACCAGCTCTGATCAGGCCGTGCAATTACAGTCAGAACTGTTTCGCCTGATTCCTGCCGATGCCTGGCAAATGATGGCTATTTACCTGCTGATTATGCTCGGGATTCAGGCGTTTCTGCTGGCCAAAAGTGGACAGAGTATTGGTAAACGTTTAACCAAAATCAAGATTGTCGATGCTGAAGACCACAGCAAAGTAGGCCTGACCCGCGTATTTGCCCTGCGTACCCTGGTTTTCATTATTTTGAATCTGTTATTCATGCCGTTTATTACAATTGCCGATTATATCTTCGCTTTGGGTGAAAAACGTCAGACTTTGCATGACAAACTGGCCAAAACCAAAGTCGTAAAGCAAGAAAAATAAAAGATCAAAAAAGGGATGAAATTTCATCCCTTTTTTATTCATTACATTGATATACAAATAAAAATATTTTGTAAAAAAGTTAATTCCGAGTGACAAAATCGGTTTTTATTACAGTCATTTAAAGCCGCTTTTTGAGTAGCTTAGTTTGTCGATATCAGGCATAATGCCCTACAACGTAGCGGTGTATCATGATCGACAAGGATTTTTGCGTCAAAAAAATACTTATCAATCATGCGACACTATAATCGCTATCCCATAATTAAATTAGGGAATGGGACTCTTCACCGAGGTTGTAAAATGAGACAAACGATTTTAGCTGTATTGTCTTTATCTACGATGGCTGCACTCTTAACCGGGTGTGGTGGTGATATGGTACTTCTAAACTCGCAAGGTCCAGTTGCTGAAGGTCAATCGAACCTGATGATGACTGCGATCTACTTGATGCTATTAGTGGTGATTCCTTCAATCATCATGGCATTATGGTTTGGTTGGAAATATCGCGCATCAAATAAAGATGCAGACTATAAACCAACATGGGCACACTCTACTGCGATTGAAATCGTGGTTTGGGGTATCCCGGTTATTATTATTGGTATTTTAGCTTGGTTAACTTGGTGGGGTTCCCACAAGTATGACCCATACCGTCCAATCGAGTCAGATAAGGCTCCATTAACTGTTCAGGTTATTGCCGAACAATTCAAATGGATCTTCATCTACCCAGAACAGAACATTGCGACTGTTAACGAAATCCGCTTCCCAGAGCAAACGCCGGTAAGCCTTCGTTTAACATCTAACTTTACAATGAACTCGTTCTTTATCCCTGCATTGTCTGGTCAGATTTATGCAATGGCGGGTATGCAGACTCACCTGAACCTATTAGCGAACAGCACTGGTCAATACCGCGGCTTCTCGTCTAACTACTCAGGTTACGGTTTCTCTCAAATGCGCTTCCTTGCTCACTCTGTAACTGAAGCCGATTTTGATCAATGGGTAACTGCGGTTAAAGCCGGACAAGGCACAACGATCAATCCTGAAGCTGTTCAAAAAACAGTTCTAGATCAAGCTGAATTTGCATCTTTACGTGACGGTAACCGTTCACAGAAACAAATTGATGCAATGGTTCGTAACGCGAAAACAGAACTAGAGAAAAAACTTGCTGCAACTGCTGAAGCAGAAGGTCCTTATAAGACTCAGCCACATCCTGTGACTTATTACTCTTCTGTAGAGCAAGGCTTGTTTGAATCTGTGATCAATAAATACATGAGTAACTATCATGGTGCAGACCATTCAGCTCAAGCTGAAACTGCGCTTGAAGCGCCTGCTTCAGAAGCTCATGTAAACGTTGAACATGCGACTGCTTCTGTAGAGGAATAAGACATGTTTGGTAAGTTAGGACTAGATGCAATTCCGTACGATCCAATCGTACAGGCTACAGTTGTAATGATGATCCTGGGCGGTCTCGTTCTTGTTGCGGGTATTACCTACTTCAAGAAATGGGGTTACCTGTGGAATGAATGGTTCACATCTGTAGACCATAAAAAAATTGGTATCATGTATATCATCGTGTCTGTGGTCATGCTACTGCGTGGTTTCGCCGATGCGATCATGATGCGTCTTCAGCAATTCCTTGCACGAGGTGGTGGCGAAGGTTATTTACACCCTGAGCACTACGACCAGATCTTCACCGCGCACGGTGTGATCATGATCTTCTTCGTGGCAATGGGTCTTGTAGTAGGCTTGATGAACATCTCTGTACCTTTACAGATTGGTGCTCGTGACGTTGCCTTCCCATTATTAAACTCTTTAAGCTTCTGGCTGTTCGCTGGTGCTGCGGGTCTGATGATGGTTTCACTTGCACTTGGTGAGTTCGCTGCAACAGGCTGGATGGCTTATCCTCCACTGTCAGGTATTGAATACTCTCCAGGCGTAGGTATGGACTACTACATCTGGGCATTACAGATCTCCGGTTTAGGTACGCTTCTAACGGGTGTTAACTTCTTCGTTACCATCATCAAGATGCGTGCGCCTGGCATGAAGTTAATGGACATGCCGATCTTTACCTGGACATCTTTATGTACAGCGGTACTGATCATTGCTGCGTTCCCTGTGTTAACTGCAACAATTGCAATGTTAACGCTTGACCGTTACTTCGGTTTCCACTTCTTTACAAACGACATGGGTGGTAGCCCAATGTTGTATGTAAACCTGATCTGGACTTGGGGTCACCCTGAAGTTTATATCTTGGTATTACCAGCATTTGGTATTTACTCAGAAGTTGTTGCGACGTTCTCTCGTAAAACGTTGTTCGGCTACAAATCAATGGTGTATGCAACTGTAGCAATTACTGTATTGTCTTTCGTTGTATGGGTTCACCACTTCTTTACCATGGGTGCAGGTGCCAACGTTAACGCGTTCTTCGGTATCATGACCATGATTATTGCGATCCCGACGGGTGTGAAAATCTTCTCTTGGTTATTCACCATGTACAAGGGCCGCATCACCTACACAACTCCAATGCTGTGGACACTTGGCTTCCTGGTGACTTTCGGTATCGGTGGTTTAACAGGTGTATTAATGGCAGTTCCACCAGCGGACTTCCTGGTACACAACTCTTTATTCCTGATCGCTCACTTCCATAACGTAATTATTGGTGGTGTAGTATTCGCGATGTTCGCAGGTATCATTTTCTACTGGCCAAAAATGTTTGGTTGGAGACTGAATGAAACTTGGGGTAAAGCTGCATTCTGGTTCTGGTTCTTAGGTTTCTACTTTGCGTTCATGCCGCTGTATATCCTTGGTTTCATGGGTATGACGCGTCGTCTGAACACATATGACAACCCAGATTGGGACCCATATGTCATGATCGCGATGGTGGGTGCGGTAATGATTGCCATTGGTATTGCATGCTTCTTAATGCAAATCATTGTTGGCTTCTTGCAACGTAACCAGCGTCTTGACCACACTGGCGACCCTTGGGATGGCCGTACCCTTGAATGGGCGACTTCATCTCCTGCTCCGTTCTATAACTTTGCGCATCTTCCAAAGATCAATGGTATTGATACTTTCTGGACTGACAAAGAGAATGGCGTAGCTTACGCGAAACCAGCGAAGTACGAAGACATCCACATGCCAACCAACCGTGCTGCGGGCTTTGTGATTGCTATGTTTATCACAGTAATGGGCTTTGCACTTATCTGGCACATCTGGTGGTTAGTAGTTGTAACGTTTATCGCGTCTATCATTTCGTTCATCGTGAGCTCGTTCACGAAGAAAGTGGACTACTATGTTCCTGCAGCAGAAGTAGAACGCATTGAAAACGAACGTTATGCCTTACTTGAAAAACACTTGAAGAAGGACTAAGACAATGGCTGAGGTACTTCATCACGACAACCACGGACACGATGAGCATCATCATCACGATGATACTGACATCACTGTCTTTGGTTTCTGGACTTACTTGATGAGTGACTTGATCATTTTCGGTACACTCTTCATTGCATTCGCTGTATTAAGCAGCCACGTTCCAGTTGGTACTCCAAGTGCAAAAGATCTTTTTGGCGAGTCTTTAGGTTTCGTTTTAACTGAAACCTTCGCCCTGCTGATCTCTTCAGTAACCTTTGGTTTTGCAGTTCTGGCTGCATACAAAAAAGATGTTGCTAAAGTTTTAACTTGGTTAGGCATCACATGGATCTTCGGTGCGATCTTTATTGGCATGGAACTATATGAGTTCAATCATTTAGTTCACGCTGGTCATGGCCCAAGCGTTAGTGCGTTCTTATCTGCGTTCTTTACTTTAGTTGGTACGCACGGTATTCACGTTACTTCTGGTCTGGTATGGATGATCGTGTTAATGATTCAAATCAAGAAATATGGTTTGACTCTACCTAACATGCGTCGTCTTGCTTGCCTAAGCTTGTTCTGGCACTTCCTTGACATCGTATGGATCTGTGTATTCAGCGTCGTTTACTTGATGGGAGTTCTATAATGGGTCACGATCACAACGCTGCTGGCGCATCACACGGTAACTTCAAGCAGTACTCTGTTGGCTTTATCCTGTCTGTTATTTTAACCGTTATTCCTTTTGGTATGGTTATGGCAGGTGGTTTTAGCCGCGGTCTGCTGGTCACAGTTATTGCGATTACTGCGGTTGCTCAGGTTCTTGTACAGTTAGTTTACTTCCTGCACATGAACTCGTCTTCAGAACAACGCTGGAACGTGATTGCGTTTATTTATACAATCCTCTGTATCGCTATTCTGTTAGTGGGTTCAGTATGGATTATGAACTACCTTCACTACAACATGATGATCTAAACTGGTTGTCATGCTGAAAAAGTATTTATTCCTGACTAAGCCAGGAATTCTCTTCGGTAACTTCGTTACCACTTTGGGTGGCTACTTTGTAGCCACTCAAGGTTCTGTAGATTTCCTTCTCCTGCTTCTTACCCTTCTGGGCACTACCCTGGTAGTGGCATCTGGATGTGTGGTTAATAACGTAATTGACCAAGACATCGACCAAAAAATGCAACGTACACAAAATCGTGCGATGGTAAAAAAAACCATTTCAGTTCCGGTTGCTTTAGCGTTTGCTTTAGTGCTGGGTGTACTGGGTTTTAGCATTTTATGGTTTGGGGTAAATGCGTACGCTTTCCTTTTTGCCGTGATTGGTTTTGTAGTTTATGTCGGCTTTTATAGCTTATGGACCAAACGCACCACCATTCATCAGACCATTATTGGTAGTATTTCGGGCGCAAGCCCACCGGTTATTGGTTATACTGCGGTTGCAAACCAGTTTGACCTGGCTGCCCTGCTTATTTTTCTGGGCTATGCACTGTGGCAAATGCCGCATTCCTGGGCGATTGCCATTTACCGCTTCGATGACTACAAAAATGCAGGTATTCCAATTTTACCTGTGGCGCGTTCTGTGTATCGCACCAAAGTAGAGTCGCTAATTTATGTGATTCTGTTTACAGTGGTCATGAATGCCTTATTTGTATTTGGATATGCCAACTGGTTATATCTGCTGATTTTAAATGCCCTGTGTATTTACTGGCTGTACATTGCCATCCTCGGCTTTAAAGCAGAAAATGATCAGCTGTGGGCAAAACGCTTGTTCCTGTTCTCTGTAATTTTAATTACCGTGATCAGTTTAAGCTTCAGCATTACTGCGCAAGCTCCTGCAAATTCAATCATCCTCTTTTAAAAGATAGAGCCCTCTCTATCTTTTAAGATGGGACTCCCCTTCTAATTCCAGTTTTCTTTTCTTCGATCTCTTTTTCTGATTTATAGATACTTACTCTCTATTAGTAAGCTTATTACCATAATTCCCCACCTCACTCTTTTGTTGAAATAAGTGATCAAGCTCTTTGTTCAATGGCTTGTATTTCGTTAGCAAAAGCACTAAAATTCACGCTTCGCAATTTTGCGACACAACCCTGGTTGTGACTCCTTGCTTCTGGCTATTTGGTCAGGGGCTGCATAAACCGTAAGGAGCTGACAATGCGTCACTACGAAATCGTACTTTTGGTACACCCAGACCAAAGCGATCAAGTTGTGGGTATGGTAGAACGTTACCTGACTCACATCAAAGAAGCTGAAGGTCAAATTCACCGTTTAGAAGATTGGGGCCGTCGTCAATTGGCTTACCCAATTAACAAAATTCACAAAGCGCACTACATTTTAATGAACGTTGAATGTGGTCAAACGACTCTTGATGAACTTGAAGAATTGTTCCGTTATAACGACGCGATCCTTCGTAGCTTAATCATCCGTCGTGAAAACGCTATCACTGAAGAGTCTTTACTGGCTAAGAGTGCTGAAGAAAAACGTGCGCGTAAAGCTCAACGTGAAGAAGCACAACAAGTTAACCAAGACTCTGCTGAAGCATAAGGAGAACATCAATGGCACGTTTTTACCGTCGTCGCAAGTTCTGCCGCTTTACAGCTGAGAACGTTACGTACATCGACTACAAAGATATCGATACTTTAAAACAGTACATCACTGAAAACGGCAAGATCGTTCCTAGCCGTATTACAGGTACTAAAGCTCGTTACCAACGTCAATTAGCGCTTGCGATCAAACAAGCTCGCTACTTAGCGTTGATCCCTTACACTGACAATCATAAGTGAGGTTGAGCTGTGGATATTATCTTATTACAACGCATTAAAAACCTTGGTAAATTAGGCGATAAAGTATCAGTTAAAGCTGGTTACGGCCGTAACTTCCTTATCCCTCAAGGTAAAGCAGTTGCTGCGACTGAAGCAAACACTGCTGCTTTTGAAGCTCGTCGTGCTGAACTTGAGAAGCAAGAAGCTGAAGTATTGGCTGCTGCTCAAGCACGTGCTGACCAACTGAACGAAGTAAATATCGTAATCACTGCGAAAGCGGGTGATGAAGGTAAATTATTCGGTTCAATCGGTACTCGTGACATCGCTGACGCGTTAACGAACGCTGGTTTAGAAGTAGACCGTTCAGAAGTTCGTTTACCAAACGGTGCGCTTCGTCACACTGGTGAATTCAACATCGCAATCCAATTGCACCATGATGTTGTTGCTGAAGTTCTCGTTACTATCGTATCTGAGTAATTTCTCGCAAGAAAAAAGGGCATGCCTTGGCATGCTCTTTTTTTATTTCTGTAAAAATCTCCTCACCTTTTTGTAAGCTATCCGTTCTTAAAATCTGCTCGCTTTTTTTGCCAGAGCGCGTATGATTTGTGGTTACACCGTTTATTGAATTCATGCTATAAGACCACCGGTTTTATTTGGTATTCATCG
Source organism: Acinetobacter sp. YH12132 (assembly GCF_013418645.1). Classification (NCBI taxonomy): domain Bacteria; kingdom Pseudomonadati; phylum Pseudomonadota; class Gammaproteobacteria; order Moraxellales; family Moraxellaceae; genus Acinetobacter; species Acinetobacter sp. YH12132. Next base: position 340,388 of record NZ_VPBR01000002.1, on the reverse strand, counting down.
TATTAAAATCAGGGAATTATATGTCACAGGCGCTGGCCAACACCAAACCAACTCCAGTCAAAACAGAGAGTTCCAGCAACGATTCCGGTGCGCTCAAAGAGTTTCGCACCCCGCCGCATAACCTGGCCATTGAGCAGGCCGTTCTGGCTGCCCTCATGACCGTGGCCGAATCACTGGAACAGGTCGGAGATGTATTACAGGAATCCGATTTCTACGCCACGCGACACAAATATATTTACCGTGCCATTGATACCCTGGCCAAAGAAAACTCCCCTTATGATGCCGTTCTGGTCAATGACTGGCTGATCAAGCACAATCTGCTTGATGCCATTGGTGGTGAAGAATATCTCATGCAGCTGATGGCCGATTCACCATCGAGTTTCTATAACCTGGAAACTTATGCGGCTAAAATTAAAGAGTTTGCGACCTTAAGAAACATGATTAAAGTCAGCTCGGAAATTCTGCAAAATGCCTATGACACCAAAGGCCGCACTGTCAGTGAAATTCTAGACCTCGCTGAAACCAATATTTTCCAGATTGCCGAGCAGCACAATAACAACAAGAAAAATGCCGGTCCGAAAGCCATTAATACCGTCGTGGCCGATGTCTTCGACAAGTTAAATGAACTGTCGCAAATGGATGGCAACATTACCGGTCTGACCACCGGCTTTGTCGAGCTGGACAATAAAACTTCGGGGATGCAAGCTGGCGACCTGATTATTGTTGCGGCCCGTCCGTCAATGGGTAAAACCACCTTTGCCATGAACCTGGTTGAAAGTGTACTGTTCAATAACGACCTGCCGGCGCTGGTTTACTCCATGGAAATGCCAGCCGATTCAATTGCCATGCGTCTGATTTCCTCGTATGGCAAAGTGCATCAGGGGAATTTACGTTCCGGCAAACTCAGCGGCGATGAATGGTCCAAAGTCACCGGCACCATTTTACAGCTACAAGAAAAGCATTTATACATTGATGACTCATCAGCGCTCCCTCCAACCGAAGTACGTTCGCGTGCGCGCCGGATTGCCAAACAGCACGGCGGCAAACTCGGCTGTATCATGGTCGACTATTTGCAGCTGATGAAGGTACCGGGCATGGGCGATAACCGTGTCGGCGAGATTTCAGAAATTTCGCGTAGCTTGAAAGCCTTAGCCAAAGAAATGCAGTGTCCGGTCATTGCCCTCTCCCAGCTCAACCGCTCGCTGGAAAACCGTCCCAACAAACGCCCAGTAATGTCCGACCTTCGTGAATCGGGTGCGATTGAGCAGGATGCCGACTTGATCATGTTCATTTACCGTGATGAGGTCTATAACAAGGAATCTAAAGAAGCCGGTACTGCCGAAATTATTATTGGTAAACAGCGTAACGGCCCGATTGGCACCGTGCGTCTGGCGTTTGAAGGCCAATACACCCGCTTTAGTAACCTTTCCCCTGAGTTTTATGCTCAGTACGATGATGATGAATAATTCAGCCATCATTGCCTTTCCATGACCCTGTAGGAGTAAATAAGGGTGCGCCAAGCTACAGTTTATATTGATCGCGCTGCGCTTCAATATAATTTAAACCGTGTCAGACAACTTGCCCCAACTGCCAAAATTGTCAGTATGGTCAAAGCCAATGCTTATGGACATGGCGTTAAAGACTGCTTAGCAGCCTTACAAGACAGCGATGCCTTTGGTGTCGCCTGTTTACAAGAAGCACTGGAAATTCGTGAACTGGGGTTCCAGCAACCCATCACCCTGATTGAAGGCGTGTTCACTAAAGATGAAATGCCAATTGTCATTGAACGGAATATCGAGATTGTGGTGCATCAGCCTGAACAGGTTGCATGGCTCATTGCGCACAAAGATGCCTATATCTCTAAAAATCTGAAAGTCTGGGTTAAGCTCAACAGCGGCATGAACCGTCTGGGCTTTAAACTTGAGGTGATTAAAGAGGTCATTCAGCAATTAAAATCGGCCGGCTTTACCTGTGTTCTGGCGATGCACTTTGCCAATGCAGATGCTGATCATCCACTGAATGATGAACAGATCCGTCAGTTTCTGAAAGTAAAAAACGACTGCGCACCGATTTTAGCTTCGTGCTGTAATTCTGCTGCTATTTATAAATATCCGGAACTGCATTTTGATTTTGTCCGTCCCGGCATCATGCTTTATGGCGCAACTCCGTTTGCAGACCGAGATATTTATGCACTAGATTTAAAACCGGTGATGACCTTTAGCGCAGAAATTATTGCCTTAAATGAGATTCAGGCCGGTGAACAGGTTGGTTATGGCTCGACCTTTACTGCCGATAAAGCTATGCAACTGGCTATTGTGTCCATTGGCTACGGTGATGGCTATCCACGTGCCTTCTTTGCGCAGAATTTTGTCGCCATTAAAGGCCAAAAAGCAGCTGTAGTCGGTCGTGTTGCCATGGATATGATTGCTATTGATGTAACTGGATTGGATGTTCAGTTAGGCACGGAAGTCGAGCTTTGGGGTAAGCAACGATTAGTGGATGATGTCGCAGCAGCCAATGGCACCATTGGTTATGAGCTGTTGTGCCGTTTAACCCAGCGTCCGGACCGTAAAGTTATTTAATCTTTTCAATAAAAGAGAATCTCAATGGAGGTTCTTTTTTTATTCTTTTTATAACGCAGGCAGCAGATTTAAGCCACCTCATCTACCACCGAATGATTTAGCGCCTCATATAGCACCTGAAGCAATCCATCAACCTGTGTGGCATTTAATTGATGCGGTAAAAATTGCGCATGACCGAGTTGCTGAAAATAGGCTTTGATCTCGCTATTACGCATCACATATTTCATGGCCCAATCCTGAAAACGCTGCTGGGCAACATGATTCTCGGTAAAAATCTGGATATTCTGATGACGCGGATCACCAACAATCCCGGCAAAAATTTCCTGAACGGCCTGTTCATCACCTTGCAGACATTGAAAAAAATAACCCTCTGCATAGCACAGCACACCCGATACCTGATGCTGGGTATTAGCATTGCGCGCTTCGATCAGAATATTGCGTAAATCTTGCAGTAAATTTTCAGCCGTCGAGGTACTCTGGCTGGCATAGCAAAGCTGAAACATATTCAAGTCCTCATCATGATCTGTACGAATATTTTTTGATTTTCTTAAGGATTTATCATTCAAGGAAAACTTGATTAAAATAAAGGGACTGAGCTTTTAAGTCAAATAATCTTCGGTTGGCACCGGCAATTCCTGCAACCCGCGTCTTAAGGTATCGGACCACTGCTTGCTGATATATTCAAAGTACGGGTCTTCTTCGCAAATACGTTTGCCCAAAGGAATATGCAGGCTGTCTTTATGATAAACCATACAGTCCAGTGGCATACCCACGGACACATTGGAACGTAAAGTGGAATCAAAAGAAATCAGGCCGCAGCGTAAGGCATCTTCCAGCGACATATCATAGCGTAAGGCCCGGTCAAGAATTGGTTTGCCATATTTGCTTTCTCCAATCTGGAAAAACGGCGTATCACGCGTGGCGCAAATAAAATTGCCTTGCGGATAAATATGATACAGCTGCATCGGCTCGCCTTTAATCTGCCCGCCCACCAGCAAATTGCAATAATAATTATGCTGCTCGTCTTTATCGTCGGTAACATCCTGAATGACTTTTTTCAGCAAACAACCCACCAATTCTGCCACTTCAAACATGGTTTTGACACTATATAAATGCGGTTCCTGGTTTAAAGTCAGATGATTTTTTAAATGCCCGATGACTGCCTGCGTGGTCGCCAGGTTGCCCGAGGTCTGAATGGTAATCAGGCGCTCACCTTCCACGCCAAAGGTATACAGCTTGCGAAATACCGAAATGTGATCGACCCCGGCATTGGTACGCGAATCACTAATAAACACCAGACCATCTTTTAAACGCAGCGCACAGCAATACGTCATAGCTTTATCCTTTTAATTGTCATCCATTACTTAGCAGGCCAGAACCTGCACCATGGTCTGCATGTGCTCGATGCCGCCTTTTTCTCTTACGCCACGGACCGGCGCCACATCCCAATAATCCCGCCCGACGGCCAGATAGACATGCGAGTCTGGCTGAAAAGCCAGATTGCTGACATCAAAACAGTACCAGTGCTGTTCTAAAAATACCTCTACCCAGGCATGGCTGGCAAGATGTGAACTGTTGCTGCTATATAAATAACCGGAAACATAACGTGCCGGGATGCCTAAAGATTTACACATGGCAATCAGCACATGGGCATGGTCCTGACAGACGCCCTGTTTGGCCTGAAAGGCTTCAATGGCGGTGGTCTGCACCGAAGTTTGGGCCGGACGGTATGGCATATGGCTTAAAATCGCTTCTGACAAACGGATCAGGTTGTCACGATTCACCTGCAACACATACTGCCGTGCAAAACACTGCATTTCAGGGCTGCACAGCGTGCTGGCTGTTGGTTGTAAAAATAGATAGGGATTCAGCTGATCTTGCAGGCCCCATCGCATCTGCGGACGCAACTCGACAATGCCCTGCGCCATAATACTCAGACTTTGATAGCTAAAGCGCTGGGTGCTGGTCATCCAGATATTCTGAAAAGCATCCTGTTTAATCTCGGATTCCCCTGGCACACTAATCGCCCAATGATGAACCTGTTGATGGGCATTGTTCGGCGGGGTCATTTTAATATATTGAATACTGTTACAGGCCGGTGCCGAATAATGATAATGGGTCTGGTGATTAATCATGAGCCTCATGCATCGGCCTCGAACAGTTGCTGGATATGGTCACTAAACTGGTAAAAATGCATGCTGTCGGGCTGCTGCTTCAGCTTCATCCAGATTTCGGATAAAGAATCCCAGCCGGCTTGGGTCAATAATCCCACCACCACTTCAATATAATAGACCGTGCCCTGAATATCCTGCTTTAAGCGCAATTGCCGGTCCAGTTGCTCGAGATGCTGGCCCAGTTTAAAGAACAGGAAAATATCAGATGCTTCAGCTTCTAAGACTTCATGACAATCTCCAACTACATCACAGATATAGGCTGGATTTTCTTTGGCATTTTTAATGTACTGGTTTAATTCGGCATAGGCATGTGCCGACAAGACCCCGCGTAAATCCTGAATATTATCTTTGGCATACTGAAACTGCTGATGAAAAGAGGCGGGCTGTTCCGGATTTAGAATCAGCTCATTTAAAGATGCCGCATCAAAGGCTGGCAAACAGAAGGCGTGTGCATACTGCAAGGCATCATCATTATATTTAAATGGAAACTGACTGCATAAATACTGGATGCGGGTCAAATAACGACCCAACCAGAAAATCTGCTGTGCATTACGACTCAGTAAAATCACATGATTCTCCTTGGGAGTTGTTATGAATGTAAGGGATCAACCACCCAGGTATCTTTAATGCCACCACCTTGAGATGAATTGACCACCAGCGAACCGGCCTGCATGGCCACACGGGTTAAGCCACCGGGAACAATTTCAGTACGATAAGGCGAGCTGAGCACAAAAGGACGTAAATCAATATGCCGTTCGGCAATGCCCTGTTCGGTTAAGGTCGGACTCACCGACAGATTCAGGGTCGGCTGGGCAATGTAGGCTTGCGGTGCGGCCAGAATTTTCATTTTAAACTCGGCCAGTTGCTCCTCGGAGGCTTGAGGACCAATCAGCATGCCATATCCACCTGAACCTTGTGCTTCTTTCACCACCAACTGTTCCAGATGTTCCAGCACATAGGCCAGATCATCTGCTTCGCGGCATTGATAGGTCGGGACATTATTTAAGATTGGTTGTTCACCCAAATAGAAATGAATCATTTTATCGACATAAGGATAAATGGATTTGTCATCGGCCACCCCGGTACCCGGCGCATTGGCGATGACGACGTGATGCTGTAAATAGGCCGACATCAGGCCCGGCACACCCAGGGTGCTGTCCGGTCTGAAACAGAGCGGGTCTAAAAATGCATCATCTACCCTGCGATAAATTACATCAACCTGCTGTTTGCCCCGCACCGTTTTCACATAAACCTTGTCATTTAATACAAACAGGTCACTCGATGTTACCAAAGGTACACCCATCTCACGGGCTAAAAATGCATGTTCATAATAGGCACTGTTATAGCGCCCCGGTGTCAGCACCACAATAAAAGGCTGATCGACATAGGCATTTTCGGCCAGAATTTCTTTTAAAAGCTGCGGATAATGCTCGATGCCCTGAATATTATTCTGCTGATACAGCTGGGGAATCAGTTTCTGGCTAATCTTACGGCTTTCCAGCATATAAGACACACCCGATGGCGTTCTTAAATTGTCTTCCAGCACAAAAAATTCACCGTGCTGATCACGAATAATGTCAATGCCACTAATCTGACTATAGACCTTACCCTTCAGACCATGACCAAGCATATGTGGCTGATAGGCTTCGTGGGTCAGCACCTGCAGTTCCGGTACGATACCGGCTTTTAGAATATCCTGTTGATGATAAATATCATGTAAAAACAGATTTAGCGCCCGGGTACGCTGGGCACAGCCCAAGGCCACTGTATTCCATTGCTGCCGGGCCATAACTCGCGGAATAATATCAAAAGGAATGGTGCGCTCGGTGCCTTCCTGATCGCCATACACGGTAAAGGTAATTCCCTGATACAGAAAATGTGCTTTGGCGGCATCATTCAGTGCTGTCAGTTCTTCTAAACTGTGCTGGGTCAGCCATTGTTCGATTTTCTGCGCGGCACTATCGGCAAGGCTCTGTTCGCCCGACAATTCATTAAAAAATTCAGATTTCAATTGTTCGAATAATACAGATGATTTTTGCTGCGGCAGCGAAATATCGGTCACCGAGACCTGCACCCGCTCTAAAAGATGGTCTGATGTTATTGTATCTATTGAATTTGTATCTTGATTTTCTTTCAGCATACAAACCTCATCATTGTTATCCTTTCTAATTTTATATAAGCAATTCCAGTGCCAATAATTGTGACTTAGCATTCACTCTTTCTTTATCGCCGATCTGTACAGATAAAACAAATCTTATTTTGCTTCATCTTGTATCAATTTATCGCCAGACCTCGTGCCTGCCACTTGCCAAAAAGCATGACATTTCTTATTGTGTGGACTATAGCCATGTACTCTCCAATATTTATCTCAGCGCTGATTCCAATATGTCGACACAAGAAAAAGAAACGTCCAATAGCCTCTATCGCCAGTGGCAAATCCTGTCCCGCCTTTCTACCGGAAAATGGATGGGCACCCGTGAATTACAGGAAATTCTGCAACGTGAAGGCATTGATATCAGCCTACGTACCATCCAGCGTGATTTAAACCAGATTTCGCAGCGCTTCCCGATTGAAAATAATGGCACCGTCCCGCAAGGCTGGCGCTGGCGCTCCGATGCACCGCTACAAAGCCTGCCGCACATGACCAGCTCACAGGCAGTCACCTTTATGATGGTGGAAGAACATCTCAAACATCTGTTACCACCTAGCCTGATTGAGGAAATGACTCCGTGGTTTGATCTGGCACGGCGCAGCCTGTCGACCCAGAACAATGTCCGCCAGTGGATTAACCGGGTGCGGATTGTGCCGGCCATTCAGCCGCTGATTCCGCCAGTGGTCGATAAAAGCGCACAACAGGCCATTTATGAAGGCTTATTGCAGGATAAACAGCTGGAATGTGTTTACCATCCACGTACCACCGCTTCGGAAGAAAAGACCTATATTCTGAATCCGCTGGCGCTGGTACAAAAAGGTGCAGTGATTTATCTGATTTGCACCCGACACGACAAAACCGATATTCAGACCTTTGCCCTGCATCGCTTTAAATCGGCGGAGGTATTAAATTCCCGCGCCCTGCATCCGGTTAATTTTGATATTGATGCCTATATTGAATCCGGCGCGCTGGGCTTTAGAGTCGATTACAGCAAGCCGACTGAAAATATCGAGTTGAAACTGACCATGTCAGAAGCCGATGCGCATTATTTTGAAGAAACCCGTTTAAGCAAAGACCAGCAGATTATCCAGCTGGACAATGGCTTGTATCAGGTCATTTCCAATGTACCATTTACCTCGCAACTGGTGTGGTGGCTGCGCAGTTTTGGCAAAAAACTGGTACAGATTGAACCGGCAGAAGTGTCTGACGCTGTGCATCAAGTCAATGAATAAAAAAGGTCCCAAGTCCGGGACCTAACATTTGCTTATCATTTTTTCAATTTTTTTGTTATCGCTGCTGATTTTTAGGGAAGTTGAACAGGATGCGATTACTGTTAGCATGCCAATTCAGCCGTATTATAACGAATGGTTTTTAAGGTCATCGTGTACTCCTCTCTGTTTGGATAAGATGACTGTAACGCTTCCAACATCATCTGTGAAATCATAAGATCTGCAGCTTAAATCTGTTTTTTTCTTAAACTCAATTTCCACTTTATTTATTCAGCACATAAAAAAGCCCGCGATCTCAACCGCGGGCTTTCTCACAAATTAGGATCTTTTAAGCAGATTTACGGGCTTGGGCATTTTTACGGATGGTGATCATCACCAGCTGTACCGCCGCAGGGGTCACGCCCGGAATACGGCTGGCCTGCGCTAGAGTTTCCGGCAATACCTGTTTCAGCTTCATGGTGATTTCACGCGACAGACCGGATACGCCGTCATAATCAAAATCAGCCGGGATTTTGGTTTCTTCCAGACGTTTCATCTGCGCTACATCTTCATGCTGACGGTTGATATACCCTTCGTATTTCACCGCAATTTCAATCTGGTCACCGACTTGCTGCGACACTTCTGAACCAGTCAGTTCGGCAATTTGCGCAAAAGTGATGTTTGGACGTTTTAGTAGGTCAATTGCAGAACACTCTTTAGAAAGGTCTGCACCCGTCATTTCAACGAATTTTTTACCCATCGGGTTATTTGGCGCAGCCCACAAGTGCTGTAAACGGCCTTTCTCACGCTCAACTGCATCCATTTTTTCACAGTAAGCATTCCAGCGTGCATCATCCACCAGACCCAGTTCACGACCAATTGCAGTTAAACGCTGATCCGCATTGTCTTCACGCAGCATTAAACGGTATTCAGCACGTGAGGTGAACATACGGTACGGTTCTTTGGTTCCCAAGGTAATCAGGTCATCAACCAGTACGCCCATATACGCTTCATCACGTTTTGGTGTCCACTGTTCCTGATCCCAGGCACGGCGTGCAGCGTTCAAGCCCGCAAGTAAACCCTGCGCACCCGCTTCTTCATAACCGGTGGTACCGTTGATTTGACCAGCAAAGTACAGGTTATTAATCGCTTTGGTTTCCAAAGTGAATTTCAACGCTTGCGGGTTAAAGTAATCATATTCAATCGCATAACCCGGACGCAGAATATGCGCATTTTCCATACCGCGGATTGAGCGCACCAGTTCAAACTGCACGTCGAATGGCAGTGACGTTGAAATCCCGTTTGGATACAGCTCGTGGGTATCTAAGCCTTCAGGCTCCAAAAACACTTGATGCGAATCTTTGTCGGCAAAACGGTGAATTTTATCTTCAATCGAAGGACAGTAACGTGGACCTACCCCTTCAATCACGCCGGTATACATTGGCGAACGATCCAAACCACCACGAATAATGTCATGGGTTTTTTCATTGGTATGGGTGATATAACAGTTAACCTGTTCAGGATGCATCGACGCATCGCCCATAAATGACATCACTGGAGACGGGAAATCACCCGGCTGCGGCGTCATCACCGAAAAATCAACTGAACGTGCATCAATACGCGGTGGAGTCCCGGTTTTTAAACGGCCCACCGGCAGCTGCAATTCACGTAAACGGTGTGCCAGAGAAATAGAGGGCGGATCACCGGCACGACCACCGCTGGATTTTTCCAGACCGACGTGAATCACACCACCCAGGAAGGTCCCGGCAGTCAATACTACCGTTTTGGCATCAAAGCGAATGCCCATTTGGGTGACCACACCTTTAACGGTATCGCCTTCTACAATCAGGTCATCCGCCGCTTGCTGGAAAATATCCAAATTGGCCTGGTTTTCCAAAGTCTCACGAATGGCAGCTTTATAGCGAACCCGATCAGCCTGTGCACGTGTGGCACGCACTGCAGCACCTTTACGCGAGTTCAGAATACGGAATTGAATCCCGCCTTTATCGGCAGCCAGCGCCATCGCACCGCCCAAGGCATCAATTTCACGCACCAGATGCGATTTACCAATACCACCAATGGCCGGGTTACAGCTCATCTGCCCCAAAGTCTCAATGTTATGAGTTAAGAGCAAGGTTTGTCGGCCCATACGCGCCGCAGCCAAAGCCGCTTCCGTACCCGCGTGACCGCCGCCGATAACAATGACATCGTAAACTTTAGGATAATGCATAGTGGTAAATTGAGAGATAAAAAGAAATGACAGAATATTATAGCAAAAGCCGGCGTATAAGTTGACAGATTAAGTCAATTTTATTTGGATTTTCTCGTGGTTTTTCACCTGATTGATTGGCTGGCAATGTAAATGAACGTTGCAGATATACCGCAAATAAAAACATTTCATATTAAAAATTAACCAGATATAGGTTGTTTTATTTTGATTATTTTTTATCCTAAATCATGTACTCATTACAAACAAGCACAGGTACGAATTATGAATAAGAAGATACTCCTCTCATCCATCCTCTGCGGTTTATGTTTATCTCCATTTGCAGCTGTACAGGCAAATGACAAAGTTGAAAAAGTGTACGATTCACAGCGCTATCAGAATGTCTGTAAAGGCAAATCTCAAGGTGCTGCGGTCAGCTTTGCCTATCGTGGCATTATCTGGAACGGTACCTGCCAGCCACAGTTCTTCCCGGCAGACAGAAAACTCGATATTCACGGTGATGAAGCTGCACTGTATACCACCTGTGGCCAAGACATGAATGCAACCACGGCAACCATTTCCGGTGCAGAAGTTCGTGGTAAATGTGCCCTTGGATTTACCCCGCCGCGTCCTGCTCAAATGTAAACTCCAACCCGATTCACATCTAGCCAAAATATGTGAACTCAATCAAGAAAACAGCCATTTATTACCAAGTAAATGGCTGTTTTTATTATTTTTATGGTTGATTTAAAACTCAACTCAATTACACTGAAACTGGGGAAAATAAGAATTAAATAGGATGATGCCATGCAAAGCGGCATTTTTACCTTCTTTCTACCGCTAACCTTGGCGGTATTAATGATGGGTTTGGGCTTGCTACTCAGCCCTAAAGATTTTATTCGGGTCAATCAGCAACCGAAAGTCATTTTTATTGCCTTGTTTACCCGGCAGGTCTTGCTGGTTGGACTGGCATTTATTCTCTGCCTGTTTTTAGAACTACCTCCTTTGCTGGCAGTGGGGTTAATGTTGCTGTCAGCTACCCCTAGTGGTTCCACCTCTGCCCTGTTCAGCTATGTCTATAAAGGCGATGTGGCTTTAAATATTGTTGTGGTCGCCATCAATTCGGTGATGGCCATTTTAACCCTGCCTTTTGTGATTAGTATTGCCATGCGCTATTTCATGGCCGATCAGACCGAAATCAACATGCCAATTGAGCGGATTGCCTATACCTTCCTGCTAATTTTAGTACCAGTCTGTCTGGGAATGGCCATTCGCTCGTCTTTTCCAGAGCTGGCCAAACGGCTGAGTAAACCGATTCGGCGCATGTCGGTATATTTTATTTTTGCCCTGTTCTTTTTCGCGCTCTTTCAGGAGCGCTATCAACTGGGGCAGTATATGGAACAGGTTGGACTGGCCACCGCCCTGTATGCTTTTGTCAGTCTGGTGGCCGGTTATGTGCTGCCACAGCTGATGGACATTTCCGAACAGCAGGCGCGCTCCTGCGGTTTCTTTATGAGTATTCATAACACCGCGCTGTCTTTAACCCTGGCACTGTCGGTACTACAAAGCACCCAGATTGCCATTCCTGCCGCCATTTACACCATCTTCATGTATATGTTTGCCTTGATCTTTGGACATTTACTGGCTAGACGAATGCCGTTAAATTCGGTAAAACAGAAAGTCATAGAGTAATTTGAATAAACAGTAAAAGATATTTTGCATGAAGCAACTGTCTTTTCTCACAAGGATAAATTTGACAGGAAGGTCATATGGATTCAGGCATTATTACCGTTATGCTGCCCTTGGCGCTGGCCATTATTATGGTTGGGCTGGGGCTGGAACTCACGCCCAAAGATTTCGCACGCGTTACCAAACACCCCAAAGCAGTCCTGGTCGCACTATTTTGCCAGCTGGTATTGCTGGTCGGGATTGCCTTTTTATTATGTAAAATTCTGGCACTACCGCCGTTACTGGCCGTCGGCATGATGCTGCTGGCTGCTTCGCCGGGTGGCAGTACCGCCAACCTGTTCAGTTATTTATTTAAGGGCGATCTGGCGCTCAACATTACCTTAACCGCAATTAACTCGGTGATTGCAGCACTGACCTTACCCATTATCGTCAATTTCGCAATTGCCCACTTTTTACAGGCTGACCAAAGCATTGGCCTGCAATTCAGTAAAATCTTGCAGGTATTCGGGATTATTATTGTGCCGGTGATTATTGGCATGTTAATTCGTCATTATGCCCCGCGACTGACCGAGAAACTGAACAAGCCCTTACGGATTTTTGCAGTGATCTTTCTGATTTTAATTATCATTGGGGCCATTGTGCAGGAGCGACACAATATCCTGAATTATATTGGTGATATTGGCCTGGCTACCGCACTGTTCTGTATTTCCAGTCTGGTGATTGGTTACTTCGTCCCACGCCTGTTTGGGATTAATAGCGCCCAGGCCCGCGCCAGTGCCTTTGAAATCGGGATTCATAACAGCACGCTTGCCATGACCATTGCCTTAACCGTTATGGCCAGTTCAACCGTGGCCATGCCGGCGGCAGTCTATTCTATTTTCATGTATATCTTCGCCGCCATCTTTGGCATGTTATTAAACCGCTTTGTGCCGATTGCCGAACCCAAGCCTGTGGTGGCAAACAGTTAAGTACTTTTTTCACCCAAGGATGTCGCGCTGGCATCCTTTTTATTTTGTACATTGGTAGGCGAAACCGATTGCCTTCCGCTACAATATCCTTTTGAAAAAACAAATTAGGTTATTCCTGTGAAGTGGTTACAAATACATATTACTGTTGATCAAGCTCAAGTCGACTTTACTGAAACATTACTCAGCTCACTTGGCGCCGTGAGTGTAACGCTGGATGATGCTGAAAATCAGGACTTGCTTGAACCACTTCCAGGCGAAACACCGCTGTGGAACAAGGTGATTGTGACCGGTATTTATGCACAGGACGAAAACGAAGAAATTGATGTGGCTGCGCTGGAAACTTTCATTCGCACTCAACTGCCAGATGCACCAATGCGTAGCGAATTCCTGGAAGATCAGGTCTGGGAACGCTCATGGATGGATTATTACGAGCCAATCCAGATTGCTGAAAAATTCTGGATTGTACCGGAATGGCTGGAACCCCCTGAAGCAGATGCGGTGAATATTAAACTGGATCCGGGTCTGGCCTTTGGTACCGGTAACCATGCCTCAACGTTCCTGTGCCTGCAATGGTTAGGTAAAACCGATGTTAAAGATAAAATCGTCATCGACTATGGTTGCGGTTCTGGCATTTTAGGTGTTGCTGCCCTACTTTTAGGTGCGAAAAAAGTCTATGCCACTGATATTGACCCGCAGGCGGTTTTAGCCACCCAGCAAAATGCTGAATTGAATGGCGTACTGGATCGTCTGTTTGTCGGTCTGCCTGAAGAGTTTAATGAAACCTTAAAAGATCAGAAAGCCGATGTATTGGTTGCCAACATTCTGGCTGGCCCGTTAATGATGCTTGCGCCTGAATTCGCAACTTTAACCAAATCTGAGGGAGAGTTCGCACTTGCAGGTGTAATCGAAGAGCAAGTTGCTGAAGTTTCTAGTGTTTATTCTGAATTTTTTGATATATTAGAGGTCGAAAAACGTGAAGAAAACTGGTGCCGAATTTCCGGGAAGCGCCAGCCGCATTAATCAACCTCTATAGATCTTATGAGTGAAAAGCAGACCAAGTGCCCCGAGTGTTTAACCACCTATAAAGTTTCTGTTGCACAGCTTACAGTGGCTCAGGGCATGGTTTGCTGTCCCAAATGTGCCTCTACCTTTAATGCACTCTCGCATCTGGTGCAGCCAAAGCCTGCGCCAACCCAGCTCGAATACAACGGTTTTACTGGTGGACAGGTCAGTTCGCCGGTTCTGGCCGATCATGGTCTGGCTTTTGACGACACACATGAAACCCATCTGCTGGATATTTTTGACCGTAAGGTTGAACATTCCAATATTGATTTAAAGACCTACTTAAACAATCTGAATTATTTCAGCACCGAACCGATTGCCAGTATTCCCTCGATGAATCTGTCTGAAAATGAGCTGCAGCAAGAACGCAAAAAACATGGTGCGGGCTATTATACGCTATGGGGCATTGTCAATTTTAGTCTGGTCGGTTTGCTGATTTTCCAGATTCTGTGGTTTAACCCGAAATTCATGAACAACAGCCCTGCCCTGACTGTGGCTTTTAACGGGGTCTGCCAGCTGTTTAACTGTGAAACCTTTGAAAAGCAGTACAGCCTGATTTCAATTAACCGCGTGCGGGTGAAACGCTATGACCATGAACATACCCTGTTCTCCGGCGAGCTGATCAATTTTCATGACAAGAGTTTGGTATTGCCAAAACTGAAAATCACCTTAAAAGATGATAATGAAGAAGTGGCGTCCTATGTACTCGAACCGAAAGAGTATTTAATTAAAAGTCTGGCCAGCATTGAGCGGATTCCGAAAAACACCCCCTTCAAGTTTGAAATTCAGCTGCCAGTGACCCGAAAAAGCTTTGATACCTATAATTTAGAAATTATCAAGCCTTAAAAATTAAAAAAAAATGTAAAAAAAGTGCAGTTTTCTTGCTCACTTTTTCTAAGACAATGGTATGATACGCGCCACGTAAGCTTAGTGCTGCATACTCCTCAGTAATTCAAAACAAATAGAAACTCGCAGAATGCGCCTTATTTTCAATAACGCGTATTGAGCAGGTTTTTTCGTTTCGATTTTTGGTCTGTAACAATTATTAATCTATTGTTACGCTTATTTTTCGACCAGCGCTGTGAGTTGTGGCAAGCTAAATGTTCCAGTTTTAGAACTCTCGTTTTAGGATCTAAAACGGGGTTCATTTATTTATAGACCACATTTATATATCACTTTACCCAAGTGATATCTGATTTTTCGGATTAATTCGCATGAATAGCAAATCTCCTATTTTTACTGCACAATCTGATGTCGCTCTTCGTATCCACGTTGATCGCGCAGTTCGCCATTACTTTGCTCAATTGCAAGGCGAGCAACCTTCTCAGGTGTATGACATGGTGCTAGCAGAAATGGAGAAACCTCTTTTATCTGTAGTTCTAGAATATACACGTGGTAACCAGACACGTGCTGCCGAGATTCTAGGCTTAAACCGTGGTACTTTACGTAAAAAGTTAAAAGCTCACGGTTTAATGAGTGAATAAATGATAAAATGCTCGCGGCTTTCGTGGGCATTTTTTTTAACCGCATTTTGCTAATGTTTTAATCTGTTTTTTGATAACTGTGACGAAAATCATGACTATTAAACGCGCTTTAATCTCTGTTTCTGACAAAACTGGAATTGTTGAATTTGCACAAAATCTAGTGGCTCTTGGGGTAGAAATTTTATCTACAGGCGGTACATATAAGTTGCTTAAAGACAACAATATCGCTGTAGTTGAAGTTTCAGAGCACACCGGTTTTCCAGAAATGATGGATGGTCGTGTAAAAACTTTACATCCTAAAATTCATGGCGGCATTCTGGCTCGTCGCGGTCTAGACGAAGCTGTAATGGCAGAACACAACATCGATGCAATCGATTTGGTGGTAGTGAACCTTTATCCATTTGCAGCAACGGTTGCAAAACCTGACTGCACCCTGCCAGATGCGATTGAAAACATCGACATCGGTGGTCCAACCATGGTTCGTGCTGCGGCGAAAAACCATGCGTCTGTCGGTATCGTCGTCAACGCATCTGACTATGCGACTGTTATTGCCGAGCTTAAAGCTGAAGGCAGCCTGTCATACGCAACCCGTTTTGACCTGGCAGTGAAAGCATTTGAACATACTGCACAATACGACGGCATGATCGCATCTTACTTAGGCGCTCGCGTAGGTAAAGAACAAGGCGAAGCAGACAAATTTGCGCGTACGTTCAATACACAATTGAACAAAGCACAAGATTTACGTTACGGTGAAAACCCGCATCAATCGGCTGCATTCTATGTAGACCCAGCGGCAACTGAAGCATCTGTTTCAACAGCTAAACAGCTGCAAGGTAAAGAACTTTCTTATAACAACATCGCCGACACTGATGCTGCGCTTGAATGCGTGAAATCATTCGCGAAACCTGCTTGTGTGATCGTAAAACACGCCAACCCATGTGGTGTTGCGGTATCTTTAGACGGCATTCAAGCGGCTTACGACTTGGCTTATGCAACCGATCCTGAATCTGCATTCGGTGGCATCATTGCATTCAACCGTGAATTAGACGTTGCAACTGCACAAGCCATTGTTGACCGTCAATTCGTTGAAGTGATTATTGCACCAAGCGTTGCTGAAGGTGTTTTGGACGTGACTGGCGCGAAGAAAAACGTACGTGTACTGGTCTGTGGCGAATTACCAGCAATTGACGAACGTGCGCCACAAATGGACTACAAACGTGTCAACGGTGGTTTGCTGGTGCAAGACCAAGACTTGGGCATGATCACCAAAGATGATCTTAAAGTGGTGACCAAACGTGCTCCAACCGAGCAAGAAATTGACGACATGATCTTTGCCTGGAAAGTGGCGAAATACGTGAAGTCTAACGCGATTGTGTATGCGAAAAACCGTCAAACCATCGGTGTGGGCGCAGGCCAAATGAGCCGTGTAAACTCTGCGCGTATTGCAGCAATTAAAGCTGAACATGCAGGCCTCGTGGTTGAAGGTGCAGTGATGGCATCTGACGCATTCTTCCCGTTCCGTGATGGTATTGATAACGCTGCGAAAGCAGGGATCAAATGCATTATCCAGCCGGGTGGTTCTATGCGTGATGAAGAAACCATTGCAGCAGCTGACGAAGCTGGTATTGCCATGGTGTTCACTGGCATGCGTCACTTCCGTCACTAATTAACTAAATTAATTAGAAGTCGTATTTAATCATCCCCCTAAATCCCCCTTTGTAAAAAGGGGGACTTTTCGCGTAAGAGAACAGTGTTTTTCGCGATTCCCCTCCCTTTCTTAAAGGGAGGTTGGGAGGGATTCAATTTTGAGGGATTTTTTAAATGAACATTTTAGTTTTGGGTAATGGCGGTCGTGAACATGCATTGGCATGGAAAATCGCACAAGATGAAAAAGTTGCTAAAGTTTTTGTTGCACCAGGCAACGCAGGTACAGCAACCGAAGCTAAATGTGAAAACATCAATTTAAGCATTTTAGACAATGCGGCGATTATCGACTTTGCAAAAAACAATGCGGTAGATTTAATCGTGGTTGGTCCTGAAGCACCGCTGGTCAATGGTGTGGTGGATGCTTGCCGTGAAGCAGGTTTAAAAATCTGGGGTCCAACCCAGTTTGCAGCGCAGCTTGAAGGCTCTAAAGCATTTGCCAAGCATTTCTTAAAACGCCACAACATTCCAACTGCATTCTATGACGTATTCACTGAAGTTGATGCAGCCAAAGCCTTTGTTGAAAAAAATGGTGCGCCGATTGTGATCAAGGCGGATGGTCTTGCTGCAGGTAAAGGCGTAATCGTGGCGATGACCAACGAAGAAGCATTTGCAGCCATTGATGACATGCTGGCAGGCAACAAATTTGGTGATGCCGGTTCTCGCGTAGTCATCGAAGAATTCCTTGCAGGTGAAGAAGCATCATTCATTTGTATGATTGATGGCGACAACATCTTGCCAATGGCCACTTCTCAAGACCATAAACGTATTTTTGAAGGCGACCAAGGTCCAAACACAGGCGGTATGGGTGCCTACTCTCCTGCGCCTGTGGTGACTGCAGACGTATTTGAGCGCGTGATGAAAGAAGTAATGCGCCCAACCGTTGACGGTATGAAAGCAGATGGTCACGTATACACCGGTTTCTTGTACGCTGGCTTGATGATTGATGAACAAGGTCAACCAAAGGTAATCGAGTTTAACTGTCGTTTCGGTGATCCTGAAACTCAACCAATCATGATGCGTTTAAAATCATCTTTGGTTGATCTGGTTGAGGCTGGTATTGCAGGTAACTTGCCAGCAGAAGCTGAATGGGATGAGCGTAAGACTGTCGGTATTGTTTTAGCATCTAAAGGCTACCCAGAAACGTCTAGCAATGGCGATGTGATTTCTGGTCTAAACACCGAAATGACCGATGCCAAAGTGTTCCATGCCGGTACTAAAGCCAATGAAAATGGTGAGATTGTCACTGCTGGTGGTCGTGTACTTTGCGTAACTGCACTAGGCAACACCATTGGTGAAGCACAAGCAAAAGCTTTAGAACTTTGCCAAAAAGTAACCTTCGACGGCGTTCAATATCGTAAAGATATTGGTTACCGTGCGATTGCGCGTGAAAATGCTTAATTCTCTCTTAGATTGATTAAGTAAAAAAACCCCGCTGAATGCGGGGTTTTTTATGCTTCTAAATTTTCCCTCTCCTCTCAGGAGAGGGTTAGGGAGAGGTGCTTTAATTTTTCATTATGAAGCCAACCCTCCGCCTCACCTTCTCCCTGAGCCATATATAGCGCAAGAGAAGGGATTTCATGTCTTATCTCATTACGGAAATTATCATTCTTTTCTTGATAAATGCATTTATGATGTATCAAGAGCTTATTAATCATTTTAACATGAAAATCCACCTCCAAACCCCTCGCCTGATCCTCCGCCAATGGCAAGACAGTGATGCATCCCCATTTATCCAAATGTGTGCCGATCCTGAAGTCATGCGCTATTTCCTCAATCCCTTGACCGAGCAGCAAAGTCTGGCTTTTATGCAACGTATCCAAAATTTTATTGCCACACACGGCTGGGGCCTGTTTGCTGTCGAACTAAAAAGCAGCAGTGAATTTATCGGGTTTATTGGCTTACATCAGCATCTGGAACACTATGACTTTGCCCCATGTATTGAAATTGGCTGGCGACTGGCCAAGCAATACTGGCACAACGGTTATGCCACCGAAGGCTCAAAAGCCGTACTGGATTATGCTTTTCGTGAGCTACAGCTGGACAACGTAGTTTCCTTTACTACCGTGCTCAACACGCCCTCGGAAAAAGTCATGCAAAAAATTGGCTTAAGCAAAGTCAAAACCTTTGCGCATCCGCTAGTGCCGGCAGATCATCCTTTACTCATGCATGTGCTCTATCAGATTGATCGCCAAAGCTATCTGCAAACTCATTAAAAAATCTCAAGGCTGGATGAGAATTGTCATAGGATTGAAGGAAATAATCGTTATAAAGATCTATCATCCTACCCCATCTGTGCTATATCTATTTTTACGATTTAGATTGGATAATTTTTTATATAAACATCTATAAGATTTTTTCATAGATTTAGCCCTTTCAATTCAAAATAGTAAATTGATTTATTTATTCTTTTCTTATTTTATGAACTTTACTTATGAAAGAATACGGCTAAAGGTCTAGTTTCTATACACTATTTTGTATATCAATTTATTGTTATGATGTAGACCATTTTTTCGCTATCTTCTAAAAATAAAGTTTTCAATTACATGGCTTTAAGCGCTTTTAAAGTCAATTGAAAAATACAGCAGATAGCTAAAAGCCTAAACGAATTCGCGCACTGGATGGACTTGAATCTCGCCTCTTTCGGCTCAAGTGAAATCCCGGCGCTTAAAATTATCAATAAAGTAACAGCTTGGCTGCTTCACTTTATTTGGGATGGACACATGAAAAAGTTCCTTGGCCTGGTTCTAGGTCTTTCTGTTGGTTTAGCTGGCTGTGCAAAACAGGAAACGCCGGCAACTGACGCCGCACAAACTGATGCTGCAACTGTACAAACCGTCACCATGGCATCTACCGGTTCCGATGCTGACATCTGGCGCTATATTGCGACTTTGCCTGAAACTGAAGCGGCGGGTATCAAGCTGGAAGTGAAAAACTTCACCGATTACGTTTCAATGAACACCGCTGTGGCAAACAACGAAATTGATGTGAACGCATTCCAGTCTTATGCTTATCTGGTGGCTTACAATGCCAACAATGAGCAGAAGATTGCGCCGGTTTCGACCACCTATCTTGAGCCAATGGGTATTTACTCAAGCAAAGTGAAAAAAGTGGAAGAGTTCCAGAACGGCGCGACCATTGCTATTCCGAATGATGCAGCCAATGAAGCGCGTGCCCTGCTGTTATTGCAATCTGCAGGTCTGATCAAGCTGAAAGCAGGCTTCTCTCCTGCAACGGGCACTCCAAATGACATTACTGAAAATGCCAAAGCAATTGTCATCAAGCCAATTCAAATGGCGACTGCAGTTCGTGTTAAAGATGAAGTGGATGCCATTGTGCTAGGCAATACCCTAGCGATGGAAGGCGGTTTAAACGTACTGAAAGATTCAATCTTCTACGAACCAATTGACCAGAGCACCAAGCTGAACGTTAACGTATTGGCAGTTGCAGAAGCACGTAAAGATGACCCGATCCTGAAAAAAGTCGGTGAGCTTTATCACACTGAAGCGGTGAAACAGTATGTAGATCAAAACTTCGGTGGCACAAAAGTTGCGGTAAATAAACCTGTCAGCTATTTAACTGAAACCAATTAAGCATATAATGCTGAGTTACCAAACAGGCAAAGTGTACTTTGCCTGTTTTTCATTTTTGTACAGTTTCTTGACGCTATGATCGAATTTAAGAATATTTCCAAACATTATCAGCTTAAAGGCCAGACCATTCGCGCGCTGGATCAGGTCAATTTGCAAATTCCAGATGGCAGTATCTTTGGAATTATTGGTTATAGTGGTGCAGGAAAAAGTACCCTCATTCGTCTGATTAATTTGCTGGAGCGCCCGAATGAAGGTCAGGTAATCATCAATAACACTGACTTTACCGCTTTAAGTGCCAAGGCGCTGCGTCAGGAACGTGCCAATATCGGCATGATTTTCCAGCACTTTAACCTGCTGCAAACCAAAACCGTAGCGGCCAATATTGAAATGCCGATGAAACTGCTCGGCTGGTCAGCGGCAGAGCGTGAAAAACGCCTGAATGAACTGCTCGAATTTATTGATCTGAAACATAAAAAAGATGCCTATCCAGATGAGCTGTCTGGCGGTCAAAAACAGCGGGTCGGGATTGCCCGTGCCCTGGCCAATCATCCTAAAATCTTACTTTGTGATGAAGCCACCAGTGCGCTGGATCCGCAAACCACGCAATCGGTGCTGGAACTGCTAAAAAAAATTAATCGTGAACAAGGCATTACCATTGTCATGGTCACCCATGAAATGGATGTAATTGAATCAGTCTGTGATTATGTGGCCGTTATGGAACATGGCCAGGTGATTGAAACCGGTTCTACCCTGGACATTTTTAGCCAGCCGCAGCATCCAACCACCAAGAATTTTATTCAAACCGTGCTGCAACAGCAGTTACCGGTGAATATTTTAAACAATCTGGAAAACCAGAATCAGCACAGTATTTACTGCCTGAAATTTTTAGGGAAATCGGCGCAGGAAACCGTGATTCAGGCAGTAATTAAACAGTTTGATTTAAGCCTGAATATTTTATTTGCCAACATGACTGAAATTAATGGCGCGGTGATTGGGCAGATGTTTATTCAGTTGCTAGGGGACCCGGCCATTATTCAGCAAGCACTTCAGTTCCTCGAACAAAATGGGGTTCAGGTTGAACAAGCAGGAGTACAAGGATGAGAGATTTAATTGTCCAGTGGCTCACCAGCCTGACCGCGCCGTTCTGGAAAAGCGCCCTGTCGATGGACCAGTTTGTCACAGCCTTACAAGAAACTTTCCACATGGTGTTTTTTGCCATGCTGTTTGGCTGTATCTGGGGCTTTATTCAGGGGATTACCCTGGTCGCCACCCGTCCGGGCGGTATTTTACCGAACCGCGCGATTTATCATGGCCTGAACCCGATTGTAAATGCGCTACGTTCCCTGCCATTTATTATCCTGTTAATTGCCGTTATTCCTTTAACCAAGTTTCTGGTCGGTACCTCAATTGGCACCTGGGCTGCGATTGTCCCGCTGACCATTTATGTCGGTCCATATATTGGCCGTCTGGTGGAAACCTCATTGCTGGAAGTGAATGAAGGGATTATTGAGTCAGCACAAGCCATGGGTGCGACACCGCTGCAGATTATTTTCAAGTTTATTTTGCCGGAAGCACGTAGCTCGCTGATTCTAAACCTGACCACCGCCACCATCAGCCTGATTGGTGCAACTGCAATGGCCGGTGCCGTCGGTGCCGGCGGGATTGGTGATCTGGCGATTTCTTACGGTTACCAGCGTTTTGATACCAGCGTGGTGATTCTGACCGTCATTGTGCTGCTGATTCTGGTGCAAATTGTGCAGATGCTGGGTGAATGGCTGGCTAAACTCAGATAAGGGTTCACCTCTCTATTCTCTATCCAAAGCGAGATAGATTACTCGTCCTCAAATCAATCACCCTCTACGGAGGGTTTTATTTTGGCTGTTAATCACCCTCATAGCAGCCCGGAAACGCCGGTTTTCAGCCCATTCAGATTACTGTTCAAGTGATGAGAAACCAATCCGCTACGTTGGTTTACATATCTAAAACTTCGCCATTTCCTCTTAATTTCAAACTGAAAGCCAAAATCCCGTGCTAAAATGTGCAGTGGTTTTTGCAGGGACTGATTTATGCACTTTGTTCATCTTGGTATTCATACTGAATTTTCGATTACAGAATCTATCGTACGTATACCTGATTTAGTCAAAGCCGCAGCCAGCGAAGAAATGCCTGCCCTGGCCATCACCGACCTGTCTAACCTGCATGCCGCCGTCAAATTCTATGGCAAATGTCTGGGCAAAGGCATCAAGCCAATCATGGGCTCAGAAATCCGCCTGAATGATGCCGAACATCGCATGACCTTACTGGCCATGAACAATCATGGCTGGCGTAATCTGACCGAAATCGTGTCGCGCGGTTTTATTGAAGGCCAGCAGCTGGATATTCCCTGCGTACAGAAAGACTGGGTCTTGGAGCAGCATGACGATTTAATCGCCCTGCTCGGCATTCACTCCGATGTCGGTAAAATGCTCTGTACCTCGAACCCGCAAAAAGCCGAACCTTTACTTGAAGAATGGATTGCCAAGTTTGGAAACCGGGTTTATCTGGCCCTGACCCGCACCAATCGCCCGAATGAAGAAGACTTCATTTATGAAGCGGTACAGCTAGCGAAAAAATATAATATTGGCGTGGTGGCACATAATGATGTGCACTTCATCAGCCGTGAAGATTTTGAAGCGCATGAAGCGCGCGTCTGTATTGCCGATGGTTATGTTTTGGGCGATAGCCGCCGACCAAAAAACTACAGCCCGGAGCAGTATTTTAAAACCGCTGCAGAAATGACCGAGCTGTTTGCCGACATTCCGTCTGCCATTGAAAACACCTATCACATTGCCAAGCGCTGTAATGTGACGCTGCAACTGGGCAAATACTTCCTGCCGGATTACCCGATTCCGGAAGGTCATACCATTGAAACCTTCTTTGCGCATTTATCCAAGGAAGGTCTAGAAGAACGTCTGAACCATCTTTATCCGGTAGCGCAGCGCGATGAAGACTGGCCTGAAATCCGTAAACCCTATGATGAGCGGATTGAATACGAAATTAATATTATTAACTCGATGGGATTCCCGGGTTACTTCCTGATCGTAATGGACTTCATTCAATGGTCGAAGAACAACGGCGTGCCGGTCGGCCCGGGTCGTGGTTCGGGTGCCGGCTCGCTGGTGGCGTACAGTTTAAAAATTACCGATCTGGATCCGCTGCGCTATGAACTGCTGTTCGAACGTTTCCTGAACCCGGAACGTGTCTCGATGCCCGACTTTGACGTCGACTTCTGTATTGCCGGCCGTGACCGCGTGATTGACTACGTGGCCCGTACCTATGGCCGTGATGCGGTATCACAGATTGCCACCTTCGGTACCATGGCGGCTAAAGGTGCGATTCGTGACGTGGCCCGAGTTTTGGGTAAATCTTATGGTCTGGCCGACCGTATTTCCAAAATGATTCCGACCAAACCTTTGGGTCTGAGTCTGGAAGAGTCGCTGGCGGCTGAACCGCAGTTAAAAGATATTGTCACCAATCCGGGCAACCCCGACTATGACGATGCTTCTGAAATCTGGGAAATGGCGTTAAAGCTGGAAGGCATTACCCGAAATACTGGTAAACACGCCGGTGGTGTGGTCATTGCACCGACCAAAATTACCGACTTCTCTGCGGTGCTGTGTGATGCCGATGGCACCGGCCGGGTGGCCCAGTACGATAAAGATGACGTTGAAGCCGCTGGTCTGGTCAAGTTCGACTTCCTGGGGCTGCGTAACCTGACCGTAATTGAAGATGCGGTGCAGAATATCAATAAACGGGTTAAACCCGAGGTCCCGCTGGATATTGCCCATATTCCGCTGGATGACAAAGATGCCTATTTGGTCTTTGCCAATGCTAATACTACTGCGGTATTCCAGTTTGAATCCGTGGGCATGAAAAAGATGCTGAAAGAAGCACGCCCAAGCAAGTTTGAAGAAATTATTGCCTTCGTATCTTTGTATCGTCCGGGTCCAATGGACCTGATTCCGGACTTTATTCACCGTATGCATGGCGGTGAATTTGAATACCTGCATCCGCTGCTCGAAGGTGTACTGGAACCGACTTACGGCATTATGGTGTATCAGGAACAGGTGATGCAGGCCGCACAGTACTGTGCCGGCTATACGCTTGGTGGTGCGGACTTGCTGCGCCGTGCCATGGGTAAGAAAAAACCCGAAGAAATGGTCAAGCAGCGTAAAATCTTTATTGAAGGTGCGGCCCAAAAAGATATTGATGAAGCCACCGCCAACCATATTTTCGACTATATGGAAAAATTCGCCGGCTATGGTTTTAACAAATCACACGCCGCTGCCTATGCGTTAGTGGCCTACCAGACCGCCTGGCTCAAAGCCCATTACCCGGCCGAGTTCCTGGCTGCCGTCATGTCCTCGGAAATGCAGAACACCGATAACGTGGTGTTCCTGATTGATGACTGCCGTCACAATGGTCTGGAAGTATTACCACCGTCGGTGAATATGTCGCTGTATCATTTCCATGCCACCGATGACAAAACCATTGTGTATGGTTTAGGCGCAATTAAAGGCGTGGGTGAACAGGCCATGCAATCGGTGATTGATTCGCGTATCCAGCAAGGACCATATAAAGACCTGTTTGATTTCTGTCACCGGATTGACCTGAAAAAAATTAATAAACGGACCTTAGAGGCCCTGATTCGTGCCGGTGCGCTAGACTGCTTAGGCATTGAACGTTCCAGCCTGATGGCGCAGTTACCAGAAGCGGTGCAAGCCGCAGAACAGGCCCGTTCTAACCGTGAAACCGGGATTATGGACCTGTTTGGTGAAGTCGAAGAAGTACAGCGCAAACCGGCAAAACCGGTCAAACCGTGGTCCGATGAAGTCCGCTTAAAAGGTGAAAAAGATACCTTAGGTCTGTACCTGACCGGCCACCCGATTGATGTGTACCGGGCTGAGCTGAAATCCTTTATTCCGGCTCGCATTAATGAACTGAGTCCAACCCGCCGTGGGGTCACCACAGTCTTTGCCGGACTGGTGCTGGATGTGGCCAACTTCCCGAACCGGGTGGTGGTGACCTTAGATGATGGTACCGCACGAATTGAAGTATCGGCCAATCACGAGCGTTTCCAGCGCTTTAAAGACATCATCCAGGTTGAAAAAGTGGTGGTGATTGAAGGCGAAATTTATGAGCGCGAAGGTTTTGACCGTCCAATGGGGCGTCTGACCAAAGCCTTTAGCCTGAATGAAATCCGTCAGAAACGGGCTAACAGTATCAAGATTACGCTATCTGCCGAACATGACAGTAAAACGCTGAGTCGTGATGTACAGCAGATTTTGATGCCGTATACCAATATTGATATGAGCACGCATATTCCTGTGATTCTGTATGTAGATTATGGTTATGCCACTGCTGAACTGCATTTAGGCGTGCAATGGAAAGTCGCGCCAATGGATGAACTGCTGATCAAGCTACGTGATTATTTTGGTAAAGATGCTCTGCATATCGAATATCAGGTGAAATCTAAAGCCGCCCAAGCGGTTGCGCATGAGCCCAAGCCTGCCCACGTTCCGGCACCTCCAGCGGACATGAGCATGGATGATGCGCTCGATTTATATCAGGCCGAAATGGGTCAATATTCTTAATTTAAAATTTTCTTTATTCTGGACCTTGTATGAGTCAAGTCGACAATGCTGCCTTGTCAGCACATCTCTCCCATGTGCGTATTGTCATGGTCAATACCACTCTGCCCGCCAATATCGGCAGCGCCTTACGCGCCATGAAAACCATGGGCCTGTCCAAACTGGTGCTGGTCGCACCGAAGACCTATCCGCATCCGGATATTGACGCACTGGCGGCCGGTGCCACCGATCTGATTGAACAGATTGAAATTGTCGACACCCTGGAACAGGCCATTCAGGACTGTCATCTGGTGTTTGGTACCAGTGCGCGCAGCCGCACCATTCCCTGGCCGCTGCTGGATGTCCGCCCGGCTGCGGAAAAAGCCATGCAGGCCGTCACGGTATCGCATCAGGAAATTGCGGTGATTTTTGGCCGTGAAGATCGTGGTCTGACCAATGAAGAACTGGCCCTAGCCAATTACCATGTCACCATTCCGGTGAATAGCGATTACGGCGTGTTAAACGTGGCCCAGGCCATTCAGATTATCTGTTATGAAATGCGGATGGCAGCCATGGCCCGGGTAGAACAGCAGCCAGACCCTAAAGCCACCATGCAAGTTCTTGATGGTATCGAAATGGAATGGGATGAACCTTTAGTGACCCATGCCCAGATGGAACAGTTCTATCCGCATATTGAAAAAATGCTGGCCGAGATTGAATTTATGGATCCGAAAAATCCAAGATTATTACCTTTGCGCTTGCGTCGGCTTTTTGGACGTATACAATTAGATCGTATGGAATATCACTTATTACGTGGCATTTTTAGTCGCGTACAGGCATTGAATAACGGTTCATGGAAAAAATCATCAACAACATCGACACAGGACGAGGATCAAGATAATGCTTAAACAGCTCAAAGAAGATATACAAGCTGTCTTTGCGCGCGATCCTGCTGCACGCAATACCTTGGAAGTCTTAACTACCTATCCCGGCATTCATGCCCTGATCATGCATCGGGTTGCACATGAACTCTGGAACAAAGACTGCAAGGGTTCGGCGCGCCTGCTGTCTTCATTTAGCCGCTTTGCCACCGGTATTGAAATTCATCCGGGCGCGAAAATTGGTCGCCGTTTCTTTATTGACCACGGTATGGGTGTGGTGATTGGTGAAACAGCCGAAATTGGCGATGATGTGACCCTGTATCATGGCGTGACCCTTGGGGGGACCACCTGGAACAAAGGCAAACGTCACCCGACTTTAGAAGATGGCGTGATTGTCGGTGCTGGCGCGAAAATTCTCGGGCCATTTACCGTGGGTAAAAATGCCAAAGTCGGTTCCAATGCAGTGGTAACCAAAGCGGTACCGGCCAATACCACTGCGGTCGGCAATCCGGCACGTTTTATTACCAAAGATCAGCCAAAAGATGAAGCCGAAGCACGCCGCCGTGACTATGCCGAAAGCATCGGTTTCCAGCCGTATGCGGCTACCCAGGATCAGTCTGATCCGATTCTAGACGGTATGCGGGTCTTGCTCGACCGTATTCAGCACAATGAAAAACGCATGAATACCTTATGTCAGCGTCTGTCTTTACTCGACCCAAGCTTTAAAAAGCAGCAGCAAAACGAACAGCCGTTTAGTGCTGAAGAATTAAAAATTATTGAAGATGTGCGCCGTGAATGTGAAGCACAAAGCAGCCAGTCCAAAGCTTAACAACACGGTAACAGCAAACTTCTTGCCTTCTCTTGCATGTTCGTCACAGATTTTTTAGACTGACGAACATGCTCAGCCATTTTAAAATAAATTAACGGATGAATATTATGACGCTTAAGCCTTTGGCATTTGCTCTGATTGCGACCACTTTAGTTTCAGCCTGTTCCACTGCACCAAAACAACAAAACCCAGCCAATGCACCAATTGTGTTTACCGAGCCTGATCTGACCCCTCCATTTTATGCTTTAAATCCGTTTAATTATGATGCACCTCCTCCATTTGAACTGAACCTGCAACAGGCTGCGGCCCAGCCAGTGACTAAAATGGAAGTAACTGCCCCGGATAATCCATCGAAAAAAATTACTTTAGACACCAACCGTCTGATTATTCCGACCATCAACAACAACCAGCGCAGCTTGAAGTTTGCGGTGCTGGCCGGTGAAAATGAAATTGACATCACCGAAATTGATGACTTTTTACAGATGGTCGAAGGTAAAGCACGTCACTATCCACCACGTTTTACTGACCGTCAGGAACGCCGCGGTTTTGAAGCTAAACTCAAAGAAGTCACCCAACAACTGGACAGCCTGGCGGTACAGGAAAATGCCTCTTTTGATGTGCTGATTCGTGCCTTTAAAGCCAGCGTAATGGCACGTAACCTGGACTTAGGTTCAATTTATACCACCCGTTCTCTGGCTTATGCGCAGCGCATCTTGAAAATTAACAAGGAAGATGCCGAAGCCAATTTCTGGTTTGGTTTTGCCCTGTCTGAAGGTGGTGGTCATCGTGAAGCAATTTCTTATTTAGATAAAGCCATGAAAGCCGGCGTACAGGAAGCCTATCTGGCTGCTGCCAACAACTATATTGCTTTAGAGCAAAAGAAAAATGCGGTACAGACCTTGAAAAACTACAAGATCAAGTATCCGCAAGAAGCAGCTGTGGCAGACCGTTTAATTACTGAAATTGAAAAACAGGGCCGCTGGAATGTCTGGCAAATCATGACACCGAAGGCTTAAGCCCGGTGCAAGAAAAAATAGGTCATGTTAGATGGCCTATTTTTTTGTCAATTGAAAAAACCAAGAAATTCAGTATGATTAAAAAAAACTTATAAAATACGATGCGAATTCACATGACCACTATGACGTATAAGATGATGCTGGCCACCGCGCTCAGCAGTTCCATTCTCGTTGGCTGCCAAACGGTCAGTGTTAAACAGCAAGCATTAAATGTCAGCATTGCCAACGAACGGGAAAGTATTTTATCTCGTGACCGCTTGAGCGAGGCCAGCCTCAATGTCTTGTCCATGACTGGCCGTGAAGCGCAAATCTGTACCGAAAACCCGAAACAGTGTATTGATGAACTGAAGCAGATTCCGGAAATTCTGGATGAACAGCTGCTGTCCACTGCCAGCGAAGTTTATCTGGCCAAAGCCATGCAACTGGCCGATTCTTCCAATTGTAAAATCGGAATTTTAAGCAAACACCAGTCCGAAGAAAAACAGCAATTACAGCAGCAGAACTATCAAAAATGCCTCGACCAGCAGCTGTTTATGCTGGATAAAAGTATCCGTTATAGCTATGCCTATATGTTCAAGACCGAACGGGCGCCACAAGACCGGATTTTTGACAACCGTCAGGTACAAATCCGCGACTTTTATAATCAGGCCATTGCCAAACTGGTGTCCAGCTATACCCTGCGCTATCAACCAGATGTAGTGGCCAGCCAGATTCAGGTCGGTGAAAGCACCTATCATATTGATTTCAATTATTTTCCAACCTTAAAACAGCAAAAAATCGAGCAGTTAAGAGCCACCTATGACCTGAACTTTTCAGGCTTGCGTTCCATTACCCGTCGTGATGGTTTTGGCTCGGAATTTCTGGTCATTCTGCCGGAGCAGCGCGCAGATCAGCCAGAGAAAACCCGTTATATTATTGATCCTTTAAGCCATCGTTATCCAAACAATCAGAATCCGAATATCCATCAGGCGCGTTATCTGGCAGCGACCCTGGTGGCAGAACCGCAGCAGTTTGGCAATGTAGAGGATATCCTGAACAAGGATTTTCGTCTGCGCGCCTATGATCCCTACAAATATGAACAGGCCCGCATTGCCAATAAAAACTATCCGCTGGCGGCTAATTTTTCTGCGCCTTATGGACTGTGGCTGGCGGAAAATAATCTGCTGAAATCGGCTTATCTGTCACTGATTGACCGTGATGACAAGCTGACCATGCCGCATTTATATTTTCTGGAACCATATAATCCGAATAAAAAAGTGCTGGTTTTGGTGCATGGTCTGGCCAGTAGTCCGGAAGCCTGGATTCGCTTAACCAACGATATTATGGGTGATCCAGTGTTACGCGAGCATTATCAGGTCTGGCAGGTGTTTTATTCGACCAATATGCCAATTATTGAAAGCCGTTTCCAGATTCATGCCCTGCTGACCCAAGCCTTCCAGCAGGTCAACCCTAAAGCCGCAGCAAAAAAAGATGCGGTGCTGGTCGGCCACAGTATGGGCGGGATTATTGCCCGACTCCTGGTCAGTGATGCCGATGTATCCAAAGAAGCCCTGTCGATGATGAGTGACCGGCAACTGGCCAAATATCGCCGTATTCCCGTGATTCAGCAGCGCCTGATTATGCAGGATATTCCTAATTTTAACCGGGCGATTTTCTTGGCCGCTCCGCACCGCGGTACCGAATATGCCGACCGCTGGTTTACCAAAGTGGCGCGTAAAATTATCCGTTTACCGGGGGCATTTTTAAATGCGGCCACCGATTCGCTGTTAAATGAAGATCCGAGCCTGAAAGATCTGGTCAATGAACTGGATAAGGGTCTAATTCAAAATGGCCCGAGCGATTTAAGCCATCAATCCAAATTTATTGCCTTAACTCAGGATATTCAACCACGTAAAGGACTGAAATATCATAGCATTATGGGCAATACCAGTCAGAGTAACGACCCTGCCCTCATCACCGATGATATTGTGGCCTATGAAAGTGCACATCTGAAACAGGCCCAGTCTGAAAAAATTATTACCGGCGGCCACTCGATTCAGGAAACCCCGGAGGCGGTATTAGAACTGCGCCGGATTTTACGCTTACATTTGCAGGAGCTGGGTTTATATAAACCTTAACCTGCCAATAAAAAACCGAAGCCTTCAACCGCTTCGGTTTTTTATCTCTGGAAGATGGCTACATATTGCCACATATTAAAGTGTGGCAGGAGGCAAACCGGCATAAGCCTGCAGCAACAGCTGCTTTAATTCGTCATCGTCATATTCACGCGGATTATAATACGGCGAATCACAAATCATCCGGGCAATGTCCGCCGGGGCATGTTCCGGTAACCCTAAGTCTTTTAAGGCCAAAGGAATTTGCAGGCGCTGGTTTAATTGATAGATAAAACGGCCCAGCTCCTCCCGACTGTCAACACCCAGTGCAGCGGCCAGTTGATCCATCGCCTGTACATCGGCATGGCGGTTATAATGCACCGAATAGGCCAGTATAATCGCGTGGGTTTGTGCATGAGGCAGGTTAAAGGTACCCCCCAGGCTATGACAGATTTTATGGTGAATCGCCATACCCACCGAACCCAGACAAATCCCAGCCAGCCACGCGCCATAGCTGACCTGTTCACGCAGCTGGATATCTTTCGGATGCTGTACCAGTTCCGGTAAAGCGGTGGCTAGACAGCGAATCGCCTCCAGCGCCATCAGGCTAATCACCGGGTTTTTATTTTCTGCATACAAAGCCTCCACCGCATGCGCCATGGCATTCATGCCCGAACAGGCAGAAATCTCTGCCGGCAGATTCAGGTTAAGCGCTGGATCATAAATCACGATTTTCGGTAACACCTGTGCAGCTTTGCCGGTGGTTTTCAGCTGATTTTCCGTAATACCATATACTGGGGTCATTTCACTGCCCGCATAGGTGGTCGGAATTGCTACAATCGGCAGATGGGTGTTCAGAGCAATGGCTTTGGCTAAACCAATAGCCGAACCGCCACCCAAAGCCAGACAGCAATCCACCTGCAATTCTTGGGCGGCCTGAATCGCCTGTCGTGCGACTTCTACCGGCACGTGCATTACCGCATGTGCATAAGCCGTAACGGTCAAATCACCGAGTTGCCGGGCCAGCTGCTCAGCGGCCTTCTGCTGGCCGGGCGTGGCAATCAGCAGAATCTTGTGATAACCGGCCTGCTTGAGAATATCCTGCGTGCGCTTGGCTTCCCCCGCACCAAAATACACCTGTACCGGCAAAGCCTGATAATAGAATTTGGGCATCATGGGCTCATCTTCATGTTGTTCTTTACCCCAGTATAGAGTGCCTCTCCTGCTGCTTCGAGCGCATTGCTGCAACGCTGCTTTCCATATTTCCTGGTCTTCTCTGCTGCAATCTTCATCAGCTGTATTGCTCGCTTAATTTTCTCCGCCATAAGCTGCTCAGTTTCAGCACAGATTTTCCAGAATCGGTTTTTTCCGCCTAGCTAAATTTGTTAAGATGAAGCGCTTGTTGGGTCGTCAACAGCATCGACGTGCAGGATTTAAACACGATGTTTTATCTGCTCCAGCTGGCCCAAATGACATCCACGCGGTGAAAGCCATTCCAACACCCATGCGTTAATTGAAGGAACTGAATGTACATGAACATGCAAGAAATTGTGGCTGACTTATCTTCGCATACCCCGATGATGCAACAATATTTAAAAGTGAAGATACAACATCCACATTCTTTAATGTTTTATCGAATGGGTGATTTCTACGAATTATTTTTTGATGATGCGCACAAGGCGGCCAAACTGTTAGGCATTACCCTGACCCATCGCGGTAAGGCCAATGGCCAGCCAATTCCGATGGCCGGCGTGCCCTATCATTCTGCCGAAGGTTATCTGGCGCGACTAGTCAAAAAAGGCGAAACCGTGGTGATCTGCGAGCAAATTGGCGAGGTAACTGGCAAAGGCCCGGTGGAACGTGGCGTAGTACGGATTATTACCCCCGGCACACTCACCGACGATGCCCTGCTCAACAGCTATCAATCTTCCAATCTGGTCGCGCTCTGTTTACAGCAGAACCAGATCGGGATTGCACTGCTAGATTTAAGTGCCGGTATTTTCAAGGTCCAGCAGCAGGAGTATCAACCGGAACAGCTGGCGATTGAACTGTCGCGTCTCATGCCAAGCGAAATTGTGGTCGATGAAGATATTGTCGATCCGAATATCATCGAGTCTGTTAAAAAACAGCTGGATTGCCCGGTTACCAAACGTCCAAATGTCGATTTTAACCTGAATAATGCCCAGAAAACCCTGTGTGACCAGCTAGGCGTAGCTACCCTATCTGGCTTTGGGATTGATCATTTGCCTTTGGCCAAAGCCGCCGCCGCCGCCTTGATTCACTATGCCAAAGAAACCCAAAGAACGGCGTTGCCGCATATCCGCTCGATTCAGCTGGAACAAAGTAGCGATTTTATTGCGCTAGACCCGGTGACCCGGCGTAATCTGGAACTGATTGAACCTTTATTTGAACACGGCACCTCACTGTTTCAGCTGATTAATGACTGCCAGACCGCGATGGGTGGTCGTCTACTTAGCCGCACCTTAATGCAACCGCTACGTGATACCGCACTGCTGGATGCAAGGCTGGATGCGACCGAAGCGATTTTAACCGGTTATCACGATGCACCAATTCGTCTGGTACTGAAAGAAATTAGTGATATTGAACGTGTGCTGAGCCGGGTCGCTTTAGGCAGTGCGCGCCCACGTGATCTGGTGCAGCTGCGTCAGGCCTGTGCCCAGATTCCGTATTTACGTCATGCCGTGCAGCCGATTGTCAGTGCCGGCCAATCCAAATATTTACAACAGCTGAATGAAGAACTGGGCGATTTTCAGGGCCTTTACCAGCGTTTAATGGCGGCCATTGTGGAACAGCCACCGGTGTTGCTGCGTGATGGTAATGTTATTGCCGAAGGCTTTGACAGCGAGCTGGATGAGTTACGTCAAATCCGTGATCATGCCGGTCAGTTCCTGATTGATCTGGAAATTCAGGAGCGTGAACGTACTGGCATCAACACGCTTAAAATTGGCTATAACCGCGTTAGTGGCTACTATATTGAACTGTCCCGTGCGCAGGCCGAACAGGCACCGGAGCATTATATCCGTCGTCAGACCTTAAAAAATGCCGAGCGTTATATCACCCCAGAACTGAAAAGTTTTGAAGATAAGGTATTGTCGAGTGAATCACGCGCGCTGGCACGGGAAAAAATGCTGTTTGAAATGCTGCTGGATGAGCTGCGTCAGGACATTGGCAATTTGCAGATGATGAGCAGCGCCATTGCCCAGATTGATGTGCTGGCCAACTTTGCCCATCAGGCCCGCCTGAAAAACTGGACCCGTCCGGAATTTTCACCGGAAATTGGAGTCAAGATTGTCGCCGGCCGTCATCCAGTGGTGGAAGCCTTGAGCAAAACCGCATTTACCCCAAATGACACCACACTGGATTTTAACCATCGTATGGCAATTATTACCGGGCCGAATATGGGTGGTAAATCGACCTTTATGCGCCAGACCGCACTAATTGCCCTGCTTGGCTATTGTGGCAGTTATGTGCCGGCTCAAGCTGCGGTGCTAGGTCCGATTGACCGGATTTTCACCCGGATTGGTTCGGCCGATGACCTGTCTACCGGTAAATCAACCTTTATGGTGGAAATGACCGAAACCTCGCAGATTCTGCATCATGCCACCAATCAGTCACTGGTGCTGATGGATGAAGTCGGCCGTGGCACCAGTACCTATGATGGCCTGTCCCTGGCCTGGGCCTGTGTGCTGGATTTAACCAAACGGATCAAATGCTTATGCCTGTTCGCTACGCATTATTTCGAGCTGACCGAGCTGGGCAAAGAATCAGGTATTGATAATTATCATGTTACGGCCAAAGAACTCAATGGCAACCTGATTTTACTGCATAAAGTCCAGCAGGGTCCGGCCAGCCAGAGTCATGGTTTGCAGGTGGCCAAACTGGCCGGTATTCCTGCCAATGTGATTAAAGAAGCACAAAATCGCCTGAAGATTCTGGAAAAGCAGTCACATCAGTCGGTACAAAAATCGGTCCAGCATGATTTATTCAGTGAACCGGTGGTAGAAACTGAAGTGATTGAACGGATTGTCGAAGTTGAAAAACCATCACCGGCCCTCGAAGCCTTACGCCAACTGGATGTCGATAATCTCACCCCACGTCAGGCTCTAGAGCAATTGTATGCCCTGAAAGAGCAGCTAAACGCCTGATTCAAGACTTGAATTTCATATATGGAAAGGCTCTCATTTGAGAGTCTTTTTCATTTATAAGTTTTTTTGATGGTTTTATAGCACTTTTATCAAATTTAGTAGCACTGTCTATATCAAATATCAGTAAAAGCAATTGTTAGTTCACATCATTTTTGCCTAAAATACAGCTTAGTTATTAGAACCATATTTTTAGGTAGCTGTCGCCATGACATTTGTTGTCACTGAAAACTGTATTAAATGTAAATATCAAGACTGTGTAGAAGTATGTCCTGTAGATTGTTTCTATGAAGGTCCAAACTTCCTGGTGATTAACCCGGATGAATGTATTGACTGCGCACTGTGTGAACCTGAGTGTCCAGCCAATGCGATTTTCTCGGAAGATGAGCTACCAGAAGGTCAGGAAGTATTTATCGAGCTGAATGCTGAACTGGCAGAAAAATGGCCAAATATCACGCAAATTGGTGAACAGCCTGCTGACCGTGAAGAATGGAATGGCAAGCCGGACAAATTACAATACTTAGAAAAGTAATTTTAAAAAGATCAGCAAAAGCTGATCTTTTTTTATACCTAAAACACACATTTGATTGCAATATTTTCAATTTTTACCGAAGCTTTTAGATTAGAATGCTTAGGATTTTAGTAAACGTTTGATTTGCATAATGACGCAATTTCTCAAGGCGGTGCTCTCGCTCAGCATCGTGCCCCTGATCATGCTCGGATGTACAACCACACCGCAGAAAGGGAAAACGATTCATTCGCCTGATGGAAAACGGATTTATATCCCACAAGAAAAAATCAGCTATGAACGCAAGGTCGCACCAAAAGTGGTGCCCTATGCCTATAACAGCTGGATTGCCGTGACCGATAACCTGCGCCAGGTCCGCGAATATGAAAAATTCCTGAATGCTGAAGGCGTCGGCAATATTATTCCAAGTTTTGAATTACTGCGCACCGCACGTGACTGGCAAAAATGTGGCCGCTCGCAATACATGGTGCCAAACCGCGAATTATGGCGCAATCAGATTCCAACCTTAAAAGTCTTTAAATATCTGGTTGCCTCCAAAGTCCTGACCGATTTTGAAGTCACTTCAGTCTATCGCGATTTACCGCTGAACCAGTGCGCCGGTGGTGCCAGTTCCTCACGGCATTTATATAATTCCGCTATTGATTTCCGGATTGGGCCGGAATTTCCACAGCCGCAAGATTATGCCTTTATTGAAAATACCAAGTTCAGACTGTGCCAGTTCTGGACCCAGTATGGTCAAAGCCTGAATATGGGCTTGGGACTGTATGCTTCAGGGCAAATCCATATTGATACGCAGGGCTATCGTACCTGGGGACCGGATTTAAGCCGCTATTCGTCAATGTGCTATTACGAATAAATCCGGATCTGAATACGGAGGTGCTGCGGCACCTCTTTTTATGTCTATTAATTCTGCAACTCTCCCGATAAAAATTGCACTCTAGGGGGAAAAGTTTAAAATGCATGCATTGCAACAAAGGTGCCCCCGACTATGAAACAAATGTGGACCGACCTCGACCACTACATCGAAACACATTTAATTCCTGAAGATCCGATTCTGACCCAAACCTTAAAACATACCGATGATCGGGGTTATCCGGATCACCTTGCTGTTGCGCCCAACCAGGGCATGTTGTTACAGATGTTAATTCAGATGAACGGCTGTAAACGTATTCTGGAACTTGGTACCTTTGCTGCCTATAGCACCATGTGGCTGGCGCGTGCCTTGCCGGAAGATGGCTATATTCTGACTATTGAAGGTCGTGATGCACACGCCGCCGTGGCGCAGGAAAATATTGATCAGGCCAAGCTGAAACAGACTATTGATTTGCGTGTTGGCCGTGCCGCCGATATTTTAAAGAGCCTGCCGGCTGATACTGCCCCGTTTGACTTTATTTTTATTGATGCGGATAAACAGAGCTATCCGGAATATCTGGAACTGAGCCTGAATCTGTCACGCTCCGGCACCTTAATTTTTCTGGACAATGTAATTCGCGCCGGTGACATCATCAATCCGGACAATCACAAGCCCAGCATTGAAGGCATTCGCGAGATGTTTAAGCTGATGCAGGAGCATCCACGTTTATTGTCCTCAACTGCCTTACAAACGGTAGGCAGCAAAGGGCATGATGGCTTTGCCTTGGCCATCGTTAAATAAGGCCCAAACAGAACAAAAAACACACAAAATAATATTTATTTTATTTTTTATAAACTTACATATACTGTCCATATAGTTATCCACAATAAATGCGGATAACCTTGGACAGTAATTCATCAGATGCGTGTAAGATATTTGGGCTTTATTTCACCACCAGTAACGGCACATTGGAATTCCGGAAAATGGTGGTGGTAATACTGCCTAAGAAAAACTGATGGATTTTGCTGTGGCTAAAGGCCCCAAGCAAAATTAGCTGAATACCATGTTCACGCTGATAATCCAGAATATTCTCCGCCACATCTCCATAACGATATTCCACCACCACATCTAAACCAGCGGCTTTTAAATACTGGGTCGGTTCATTTAATATTTCCGGATGATCACCCACATACAGCAAATGACATTGCAGCAGACGCAGCAAATCACTTTGGGTGATGCGCTTCATGATTTTTAAGCAGGTTGGTGAATATTCATAAGCGAAAATAAAACGGGTTGGCGGCTTAAACTGCTCGCCCACGGTCATAACGGCACAATTGGCCCCGCGGATAAAGTTTTCGACGTTACTGCCCAGGGCTTTATTGCGTTCGGCGGAACGCTCCCCAACCCGGCCGATGACCGCAATATCATCTTCTTGCAAGACATTAAAACTTTGTTCAAGAAAATCGCCTTTTTCCTGAATCTGGGTCGGCACGATATTATATTTTTGCTGCACCATCTCGGAAATATGACGCAGCAGATTATTGCTATATTCCAGCGCAATGTCGCTCTGCTTCTGTTCCAGCTCGGCCAGTTCCTTCAATAACATGGCATTGCTTTCAAAACCAATGACCCCGCTAATTTCACCTAAGTGATAACTGGCCGGATAATAGTCCAGCACCTGTAACAGCACCAATTCCCGCTGGGTCTGCTTGGCTATCCACGCTGCGGCTTCCGCGAGTGCATTGATACAGGGTGAAGAATCAATACAGGCAATTACTCGTTTCATTGTCGCCTCTCTTGTTGCCTGTCTGCCAGGCTTTCGTTTTAATTGTTATCTAAAACTTAGCATAAGTCCTCAGCGGATGACATGACAAAATGTAAATAAAACACAGACATTTGAAGATAGAGAGCTATGTATGAGATTAATCACGATAACGAATCAAACGTGCCGGATTCCCCGCGACAATGGCCTGGCTTTCAATATCTTTGGTGACCATACTGTGCATGCCGACAACCGCATGGGCGCCAATTTTAATACCATCCTTAACGCCGACATGAGCACCCAGCCAGACATCGCGTTCAATTTCGATGCCCTGCGAACGCACCGGCTGCTGGTAAATCGGCTGAGCCAAATCCATGCCATGATCAAAGGCATATAAATGGCAATAGGCGGCAATACGCACCTGATCGTGAATCTTAATGCCGACCCGACCACCATCTAGAATACTATGATGATTAATCGCCACTTCACTGCCAATATGCAGCGGACCATGCAAGGTACAATCTGCAGCAATAAAAGTATTATCCCCGATGCTAATTTTACGTCCCGGTTCGGCAAAAATATGCGCCAGCGGTGAAATAAAGCAGTTCTCGCCAATTTCTACCGTTTCCATCTCCATCAAATAGGCCTGATAGTCTTTTTGCCAGGCTTCGGCCCAAACCCGGTTTTTCGGTTTCAGCGACCAGTACAGCCATGGCATATAATTCAGCCGATGTTTATGCTGTTCCCGATATTTCAGCAAAGGATCATGTTCAGTCATCTGCTGGCTCCTCCATGACTTTGAGCTGTTCCCGGCCGCGGGTAACGTCCTGAATTTTTAAGGCCAAAGGCTCAATCTGATGCACCTGTAATAAGGCATTGACCTGCACGCCATCTGCCCCGTACTGTTCCTGAAACTCGATATTCTGGCTATTCAGTTCATATTGAAAAATGGCCCATTCATTAAACTGGCACTGAAACTCGACTTTTTTCTTTTCAATCAGTTCAATTTTTTCTGCCAGCAGCAGGCATTGCCCGGCACAACCGCCATAGGCACGCACTAGGCCACCGGTGCCAAGTTTAATCCCGCCATACCAGCGATTGACCAGCACCAGCACATTGGTCAGCTCATTGCCCTCAATGGTAGCCAGAATAGGTCGGCCGGCAGTGCCAGAAGGTTCACCATCATCATTAAAACGCACCTGATGGCCAATTTTCCATGCCCAGCATTGATGGGTAGTGGTCAGGTCTTTGTTGGCTTCCAGAAAATCTTTAACCGCCTGTTCGTTTTCTACCGGTACGGCAATGGCCTCAAAACGGCTCTTTTTAATATCTTCTTCAAAGCGAACAAGGGAGGCAATGGTAAATGGCATAACACAGCTAAAATGCAATAATCTCTGAAATTATAACGTGTTTTCAGGCAAATTTTGGCAATAAAAAACCTCCCAAACTGGGAGGTTATGTTGAGTTGACGATTAACGCTCGCGTAATGCTTCCTGGGCCTTGTTAAACGGTTTAATCAGATAATCCAGTACGGTTTTAGAACCAGTTTTAATATCAACCGTGGCCACCATTCCGGGGGTAATACTGAACTGCTGGCCAGATTTATTGGTCAGTTTATCGGTATCAGTCCGGATATAGACCCGATAATAAAACTGGTCCTGCTTGACTTCATCACGGATGGTATCCGGTGAAATCACCGTGACCTTACCCTTTAAACCGCCATAAATCGAATAATCATAGGCGGTAATTTTGACCAGTGCTTCCTGGTCTGGGCGAATAAATGCAATATCTCGCGGCGAGATCCGCGCTTCAATTAACAGCTGTTCATCTAAAGGCACAATGGTCATTAACTTGCCATTTTGCGGTACGACCCCTCCAATGGTCATCACATCAATTTCCTTGACCACACCCCGTACCGGCGACTTGAATACTGTGCGGTTCAAAGTGTCGGACTTGCCACGTACCACCTGTTGCTGGGTCTGTACATCGGTACTGGACTTGGACAGCTCTTCACGCGCTTTGACATAATACTGGTTACGAATATCATTCATCTGGTTACGCAGGTCATTGGCCTCGCGTTTCAGACGCAGCACTTCCACCTCACTGGCCGCACCTTTGGCCACCAAGGGTTCAGTCATACGCAATTCCTGCTCGACCAGCACCAGAGCCTGCCGTAAACCGGCCAGCGATTCTTCTAAGTTGGCCCGGCGCGAATTGTATAAAGCAGTTTCCTGCTGTACCAGTTTTGGCTCTTTCAGCACTTCTTCAGGAAAAACCAGAGGCGTGCCATTTACTTCAGCGCGTAACCGGGCCGAAGTGGCCAAGGAAGATACCAGTAAAGATTCCGATTCACCCACATTAGAAGCAAACCGGGTCGGGTCCAGCTGGGCCAGCACCTGACCCCGATTGACAATTTCCCCTTCACGGACATTCAAGGTGGTGAGAATCCCGCCTTCTAAAGACTGTACCACCTGCTCTTTCGAAGATGGCACCACTTTACCAGTGCCGGTGGATACTTCTTCCAGCTTGAACAGCCAGGCCCAGAGTAGCAAAACTGCCAGTCCAATACAGATAATCCAGATAAACAGACTGGCTTTAGGTAAAGGTGGCTCCAGCTCGGTCACCTGCATTGAACGTTTGCTTAATTGTTCACTCATGACTTCGCTCCTGCCATCTGACGTGGTTGAGATGCAGA
Source organism: Acinetobacter sp. YH12132 (assembly GCF_013418645.1). Taxonomy (NCBI): domain Bacteria; kingdom Pseudomonadati; phylum Pseudomonadota; class Gammaproteobacteria; order Moraxellales; family Moraxellaceae; genus Acinetobacter; species Acinetobacter sp. YH12132. The sequence continues at coordinate 299,136 of NZ_VPBR01000002.1, read as the reverse complement.
CTGATTAAGAATCTGATCTCGTGGCCCGTCCATCACAATTTTTCCATCATTGACCACAATAATCCGGTCCACCAGCTCTAACACTGCACGGCGATGGGTGGCCACCACCAAAGTCCGGTGCCCAAGCCACATTTTCAAATGATCAATCAGCTGTTTCTCGGAGACATCATCAATTGCAGCCGTCGGTTCATCCAGCAATAAAATATTCGGCTGACGTAGCAGCAAACGTGCCAGCAGCAAGGCCTGTTTCTGGCCGCCAGAGAACCCCACACCACCTTCCAGAATCAGATGGTCCAGCCCTTCTTTCTTTTCCTGCACAAAGGCCAGCGCACCGGTAATTCGAAGTGCCTGTAAAATATCGTCATCATTGGCCAATGGTGCACCCAAAGTCAGGTTTTCCCGTACCGTGCCAAAAAACAGATGTGCATTCTGATTCAATAGCCCCATATCACGGCGTACATCAGCAGGATCAATCAGGCCCAACTCTACGCCATCGAGTTTAATTTTGCCCTGATTCGGGGTTTGCATGCCGGAAAAAAGCTGCAACAAGGTAGATTTCCCGGCACCATTACGACCCAGAATGGCAATTTTTTCACCAGCTTTAATTTCGAGCTTGGGCACCATCAAGGTCGGTTTAGGATCATCTTCGCCATATTTAAAGCTGACCCCGCTTAATTCATAATGACCATTTAACACCGGACGATGAATTAAGTGGCTATGTTCCGGCTGATCAACCGGTTTTTTCATTAATTCATCCAGTCCCTGTTTCGCCACTTTGGCCTGTTGCAAACGGCCCAGCACGCCGGCAATCTGTGAAATTGGTGCCAGCATCCGTGAAGATAAAATTGAACAAGCCACCAGAGCACCGGTGGTCATTTCTCCATCCATCACGGCAAAACAGCCGACCAGCACCACAATTGCAAAGGTCAGCCCCTGAATTTTCTGGGTCCAGGCCGTCATCACCCCAACAATTTTACGCTGACGCATAGCAATATCGGCGGAGACTTCATTCATATGATTCCACTGGTTCTGGAAGCGGGCTTCGGCGCGTAATAACTTGATGTCTTCAATGCCCTGTACCGATTCCACCAGCATGGCATTGCGGATTGCTCCTTCACGCATCCCCTCATTAGCCAGTTTAGCCAGAGGCTTTTGCGCCAGAATACCGGGAATAATCATGAGCGGTACCACAATCAGCATCACCCAGAACAGGTTCCCGCCAATCACCCAGAACACGCCCAGGAACAGCAGGAAGAAAGGCAAATCAGCGATTGCAGAAATGGTGGTCGACGTCACCAGTTCACGCACCCCTTCCAGTTCACGAATTTGTGAAATAAAGGTCCCGGTCGATTTAGAGCGTTCACTGTTTTTAATCCGTAGCGCATGTCCATATACCCGATCTGAAATACGCAGATCAGCGCGCTTGCCGATAATATCGGAGAGGTAAATCCGTGCGACCCTTAAACTAAACTCGAAAATGGCCGCAATCAGCACCCCACCTGCCAACACCCACAAAGTGGGAACCGATTGTGCCGGAATTACCCGGTCATAGACATTCATCGAAAACAGGATGGTGGCCAGCGCCAGAATATTGGCCATCAGGGAGGCAAACATTACATCGATATAACGTTTCCAGTCCCGCAGCACAATTGACCAGAACCAGTTGTCTTCATAGGGTTTGACATATTCATCTACCCGCGCATCGGGAACCGATTTTTCCGGACGCAGGATATAGACATGCCGCACATGCTCAGCCAAGGTGTCGCTGGCCAGCATTTGTGACAAACCCTGATCACCACTGAACTGAATACTCAGGTTACCCTCAGCATCGACCTTGTCAATTACGCCCACCTGACCATCCTGGAATTCAACCAGTACCGGCAAACGCCAGGGATTGATCACTTCGGCGCTAAAGTCGGTTTTGCGCAGACTTAGGCCCACCTGACGGGCAATCAGATTTAAAATATCATCAATATTCTGGTTCGGATTCCAGTCCAACTGCAAGCGGATACGTTCTGCGGATGGTTCAATCCGGTAATGCTTGGCAATGCTCAGCACTGCTTGAAGCCACGGTTGATAATTTATTTTAGTACTCATGGCTGAACTTCAAGCCCCTGAATGGATATATGGTTTAAATCATAAATATCGCGTGTCCGTCCGGTAATGGAGATATAGCGCGCAATGGCGGCATAAATATCAAAACGCGTATTTTCAATTTCCTGGGCGGCACTATGAATTGCCTGTTCGGCATTCAGTAAATCGACAGCTGAGCGCGTGCCTAATTTATATTGTTCCTGATACAGCTCTTTGGTCTGGATGGTGGTGGCCTGACGCTTGACCAGAATATTCATCTGGCGCTGCTTGTTCTGGATTTCTTCACGCAGCATGCGGGTTTCATCCAGCACCTCTAGATACACACTATTGACCCGTGCCTTGGCCGCTTCTTCTGCATAACTGGCCGCCCGGGTTTGTGACGCAATTGCGCCGCCCTGATAAAAGTTGCTATTGGCTTCCAGCATGATCGAATTATAGAGGCCATCATCTTCATTGTTATTTGGATTACGACCATTGATGGCCTGACTTATAGAACCTTTCACATTTAAAGTAGGATAAGCACTTAAACGTGATTGCTGCTTGCGTAATTTGGCCACTTCAACTTCAGCCTGAGCAGCGATTAGTCCGGGAATCTGCTGAAAAACCGGCTCTGAATATAATTGCGCCTCTTTCACCAGCCGCTCTGGAATCTGCCAGTTACGCTGATGAACCTCAAACCCGACCAAGGTGCGCAGCTTTTGCTGAAATTGGCGCAGCTGGGTTTGCTGCACAATTAAATTGGCTTCCGCAGCTTCCAGATTGGAACGGGCCTGAATCGGGTCGGCCTGGGTACTAATCCCGGCCTCGGCACGTAAATTGGTGATTTCCGCAATGCGGGCAATCCCCTGAATCTGCTCTTCAGCAATACGGGTAATTTCCTGATAGCGTTTGATATTAATCATGGCATTGGCAGTCTGGTAAGCAATATCATCAATACTGACCAGCACATTGGCCTGCTCTGCGGCCAAACGGGCCTGTTCCAAGTTGACACTGCTTTTGACCTTGCCAAAATCATAAAGCATTTGCGTGGCATTCAGGCTCAGCAGCTGACGGCCGCGCTCGCCTTTGGTCAGGTCTGCTGTGGAAATACCACCAGATAATTGCGGATAATAACCGGACTTCGCCACATCAATACTGGCATTCTGGGCTGCCAAAGTGGAAATGGCCTGGGAAATTTCAGGATGACGCTGAACAGCGGTCCGAATGGTGTCATTAAAACTTAAAGGCTGTTGCACAGAGGATCGGGCTGATGCCGCTGTTTCTGAAACAGATGATGCTGGTACTGCCCGGGGCATTTCCTGAATATTTTGTGTATCGAGCTGAAACTGGCTCAGTTCACTAATACGGACACGAGTAAAATTCTGGTCAGATTGCGGGGTAAATAAACGTGCCACGCTCTGTTGAAGTGTTTGCCGTTCTGAAGTCGTCGTTTCAGCATAAAGCGACTGGCTCAGCAGTCCACTCAGCAATAAAGCCTGCCACAGTAGCGTCTGCCTGAATAATTTATTTTTATGAACTGTTAAGCTCTTGCAACCCATCATTGTCGTCATTCAAACTAATATTTTGAAATATTTTTAAAATTGTAAATGTTTTTAAGCTAGTTTTTTATACTTTTGTTAATTATAAAACGCTTTCAGGATAAAACACATACAACAAATAACAATTATATGTGTTTTTCACCAACTACACCTTAAAATCTTCGCCCAAGTAGACCTGTTTCACAGTTTCATTTTCCAGAATTTCCTGTGGGGTTCCTTCGGCAATCACTGCACCTTCACTGACAATATAAGCACGCTCACAAATTGCCAATGTTTCGCGCACGTTATGATCGGTAATTAATACACCAATTCCGCGATCTTTAAGGGTGCTAATAATATCTTTAATATCCCCGACAGAAATCGGGTCCACCCCGGCAAAAGGTTCATCCAGCAACATAAATTTCGGATCGGCAGCCAGAGCACGGGCAATTTCCGCACGACGTCGCTCACCACCGGAGACACTCATGCCCAGTGAATCTTTAATATGGGTAATTTTAAAATCAGCCAGCAGTTCGGTTAAACGCTGCTGACGCTGCTGCTTGTTTAAGTCTTTACGGGTTTCCAGAATCGACATGATATTTTCAGCAATGGTCAGTTTTCTGAAAATTGACGCCTCTTGTGGCAGGTAACCAATGCCTTTGCGCGCACGTTCATGCATGGCCAGGTCAGATAAATCCAGTTCATCCAGATGAATTTCCCCCTTGTCCATACGTACCAAGCCAACCACCATATAGAAGCTGGTGGTTTTACCAGCACCATTTGGGCCAAGCAGTCCAACAATCTGGCCACTTTGCATACAGAAAGAAACATCTTTCACCACCCAGCGCTTACTGTAGTTTTTGGCCAGGTGTTTGATTGTCAGAGTTTGTGGCTGTACGACCTGATCCATTAATCGCGTGCTCCCGGGAATGATTTTGAACTGGATGGTGGAATCACAATCTGTACGCGACCTGAAGATGATCCGGTGTTGTTTGGCGTACCAATGGCTTCAATATCGCCTTTGTTCATACTATAACGCAAGGTATTGCCGCGAATGCTGGCCCCATCCTGCTGTAAAAATGCCCCGCCCGACAAGGTAATAATACCGGTTTCCGCATTGTAGACAATTTTCTGCGCCTGACCTTTGGCCAGACCTTTATTCGGGTCAGTCTTTTGCTGGAACTGTGCCGGACTGCCGTTGGCGGTAATGGTGCTGATTTCTTTTTTACTGTTCAGATTGGCCACAATTGAATTGGCCTGCAAGCGCATTGTGCCCTGCTCGATAATCACATTACCGGTATAGGTGGTAATGCCGGTACGCTCATTAAATGTCGCACGGTCGGCCACCAGGGTAATTGGCTGGTTCCGGTCTGAAGGCAAGGCCCAAGCTGTAGCTGAGGACAATACTGCCAAACCTACAAGCGCGGCTTTCTGCAGGAAAGTACGAGGTGTTGCAAGCTTCGGATTAACGTTCATATGTTCCTCGAATATTAAAAAATTCGTATTGACCATCATTCAAATTGGCTTTCAGTCCTTGGCTTACAAATTCAGCTTGTGGAGACTGCACCATCACCTGTTTATCGGTTTCAATTTCCCGACTGTCCGGATAGCCCGTCAATTCTGTCGTCTGCAGTTCTAATTGACCTTGCGCTAAAATTTTGGTGGCACGTACCTGGTCAGATAACACCACTTTTTCATTGTCATTATAGCCATGCGCCTGCTTGGCATAAAAAGTGGCATCCACTTTCCCGTCTTTATACATGGACGCATTCAGGTTCTGTAATTGAGAGGTCTGCTTTTGCATATCCTGCTCTAAACGGTCAACCTGAGCGCGAACATATAAATTCCCCTGTTCATCGGTTTGAGTCAGGTTAATCTGCTCCGCCGTATAGGTCATACTTCTGGAACCCTCGGTATCCAGTTTATTGCCTTTACCGCTGTAATAGTAATAACCACCACTTACAGCTGCAATTGCAATCGCAGTAATATATAAAACTCGGGTATCCATAAGTGGGGTTTTAACTCAACTCAATCAGAGGAATATCTTATTAATGAGGGATCGCGGTATACTTTTCAAGTAACTGTTCGTATACGCCTTTTGACATTAGGATCATATCGCAGATTTCACGTACCGCACCGCGGCCACCCTGCGCCTGAGTCACCAGATCAGCACGACGACGCACTTCAACATGACCATTCGGCACCGTGACTTTCATCCCGGCAATGGCAAAGGCAGATAAATCTGGCCAGTCATCGCCCATATACAGACAGTCTTCTGGTGCCAGATTCAGCTGGGCACAGGCTTCACGTAAAGCTACGCCTTTATCTTCACGGCCCTGATAAATCAGGTCCACACCCAAGGCATTCATACGTTTTTCAACAATATGGCTGGTACGCCCGGTAATGATGATGACTTTCACCCCGGCCTGCTGCACCAGTTTCATGCCCAGACCATCACGAATATCAAAGTTTTTAATTTCATCACCGCTATTGGTTAAGGTAACAAAGCCATCACTTAAAATACCATCGACATCTAAAACCAAAGCCTCAACGTGACGTGCCTGTTCCAATAAAATATACGATGCCATTTTTTAATTTACCCCGGCCTGAATCAGGTCATGCATACTGATCACACCAATCACCTGATGTGCATCATTGACCACTACAAATTGATTAATTTTTTTATCGCGTAACTGTGCCAGTGCTTCAACCGCACGGGCTTCCTGAGAAATGGTCGCAGGCTGCTTGATCATGACTTCAGCCACCGGCAGATGAATATCAAAGCCCTGCTGTTTGTCGATTAAACGGCGCAAATCACCATCAGTGAAAATTCCTAATAAGGTGTCCTGTTCATCCACCACCGTGGTCAGCCCCAAACGCTTGTCGGAAATTTCATACAGCACTTTGTTCATTGGGGTTTCTGGCGCGACTTTTGGCAGCTCGGCGCCGGTATGCATTAAGTGTTTGACATGCAACAGCAAGCGTTTACCCAAAGCACCCGCAGGATGGGAACGGGCGAAATCATCTGCGGTAAACCCACGCGCATCAAGTAAGGCCACAGCCAGTGCATCCCCTAAGGCCAATGTTGCGGTGGTGCTCGAGGTCGGTGCCAGACCCAGTGGGCAGGCTTCCTGAATGTTCCCTAAAGTTAAAGCCACATCGGCATTTTGTGGCATTGGGCCGCTGTCATCTCCGCTGATGGTAATTAACGGCACTTGCAGATGTTTGATGAGCGGCATCAGCATCATGATTTCATCACTTTTGCCAGAATTGGAGATGGCAATCAGCACATCACCCCGTACCAGCATGCCTAAATCGCCATGTCCTGCTTCGCCCGGATGCATAAAGAATGAAGGTGTACCGGTCGAGGCAAAAGTCGCCGCCATTTTACGGCCAATATGCCCGGATTTCCCCATACCGGTGATCACCACACGGCCTTTACATTGCAAAATAATTTCGCAGGCGCGGCTAAAGCGCTCGTCAATTTGTGTGGCCAGTGTTTGCAGAGCTTGTTCTTCTATACGCAAGGTACTGAGCGCCACACCTTGAAAATCAATCGGGTTTGACATGTTTTCAGAATTCAAATTTTTAACCTTCGTTCAGGGCTGAACGGTCTTCATTCAAGCAGAAATTAATTTTCGCAATTTTAGCATATCTATGCAAATGTCACGTTTTTAAATGTATAAGATTTCACACGATTTCTTCATGATTCCGCCTGTTGTTGATAAACCACAGCACAGGAAGATGGTGAACATGAGTCTCATTTTTTAGCTCAGGCAGTTAAGCTAAGTTTGAGTGTAGATAATGGATAATGTTTCATATCTGGATAAAAACGCATAAAAAAAGCCTCAATCATTTGACTGAGGCTTTTAAAATTTTGGAGCGGGAAACGAGACTCGAACTCGCGACCCCAACCTTGGCAAGGTTGTGCTCTACCAACTGAGCTATTCCCGCAATATGGAAGTGCATTATAGAGAGTTTCATACAACTGTCAACTCTTTATGCTTCCAAGTGGTGATTTAATCAGCACGACGCCAAACGGTACCCTGACGGGTATCTTCCAGCACCACGCCCTGATCGAGCAAAGACTGACGGATTTCATCGGCACGGGCAAAGTTTTTGTCTTTTTTGGCATCTTTACGCTGTTGAATCAGATCTTCAATCTGTTCTTCAGATAAACCAAGTGCATCCTGGCCAATGTCTGACTTCAGGAATTCATCGACATTGTGCTGTACCAAACCAAGAATATTGGTCAGATGACGCAAGGTAGCATAGAAGATTGCTGCCTGTTCGGCATTTTCTTCTTTCACCGCGCGGTTCAGTTCTTTATTGACTTCAAACAGCACTGCAATCGCTTCCGCGGTATTAAAATCATCCCGCATTGCGGTATTAAAACGTTCGACCAATGTGTCATCTAGCGTTTCTAACAGCTTGTCGCCATACACGGCCTGATAGGCTTTAAATGAATGATAGAAACGGGACAGCGCCGTCTTGGCTTCTTTTAGTGCTACATCCGAGAAGTTCACCGGACTACGATAGTGTGAAGACACGATGAAATAACGGATCACTTCCGGATGGAATTTCTCCATCACATCCCGAATGGTGAAGAAGTTGCCGAGCGATTTTGACATTTTCTCGCCATCGACATTAATAAAGCCCACATGCATCCAGTAATTAACATACTGCTCACCGGTAGAGGCTTCAGACTGGGCAATTTCATTTTCATGATGCGGGAACATCAGGTCTGAACCACCACCATGAATATCAAAATGATTGCCCAGGCAGCAGGTCGACATCGCCGAACATTCAATATGCCAGCCCGGACGACCTTTGCCCCACGGTGATGGCCAGGCCGGTTCATTTTCTTTGGCATGTTTCCAGAGCACAAAGTCAAATGGATGTTTTTTCTCCACTTCGACATCGACACGCTCTGAAGCACCAGCCTGCATATCTTCCAGTTTACGACCAGACAAACGGCCATATTTTGCAAATTTTTCAACCTGGAAATAAACATCACCATTTGAAGCCGGATAAGCGGTGCCCTTGTCAACCAGATTGCCGATCATATTTTGCATCTGGTCGATATAGTCAGTGGCACGCGGTGCTTCATCCGGAGCCAGACAGCCGAGGTTTTCTGCATCTTCATTCATGGCCTGAATAAAGCGGTCGGTTAAAGCGGTAATACTCTCGCCATTTTCATTGGCACGTTTGATAATTTTGTCGTCAATATCGGTGATATTGCGTACATATTTGACTTTCCAGCCCTGACTCCGCAAGAAACGGATGATGTAGTCAAATGCAACCATGACACGCGCGTGACCAATATGACAGTAGTCATACACGGTCATACCGCAGACATACATGTCGATCTGTCCATCGACGCGTGGCACGAATTCTACTTTTTTGCGCTGCTCTGAGTTATAGAGAACAAATGGTTGCATAGCTGTTCAAAAGACTTCAAATAAAAGGATGGTTCATCTTAACCTAAGCATTATTTTTCATAAAGTTTTCTCGTTATTTTTATCAAAAATCACTTATGCGGGCTTAAACTCAGGCACAACCCGGCTATTATGAGGATGAGTGCCCAGTTGAACGGGCTTTTAGCTGCGCTAAGCTCTGGTAAATTTGCTGAGCGATTTCCTCTCGCAGCATGGTCAAATCTTCAGAACCTAATCTCTGCCCGACCTCTACCGGTGGCAAAAACTGAAAATAAAAAGGTACCCGCTTGGGAATCAGGTGTTTCGGTAATGATGGAATCACATCGCCATGACGTAATAATTTATCCAGTTGAGGGACTTTGAGCAGTTTCTGAAACAGACGATGCTGCACCACGGTTCTGGCATCAAAACCAAACTCGAAAATATCATCAGGGCCAAAGGCAGCAAAAGGAATAATGTCGTACTGAAATTCCTGTGCCAACTGTAAAAAGCCGTAGCGCTGTTTCCAGATCAATTGATACTGCTCACCCGGATGTTTCAGCACTTCACGTCCGCCACCCGGAAAGACCAGAATCGAATAGCCCTGCTGCATCAAGGCACGCACATATTCACGCTGGCCATCGACTGCGCCGAACTTTTTGACAATATCGCGCCAGATTGGCAAATAAAAATGGCTGTGGTCGGCAATACTAACCACAGCCACCTGATGTTCATTGAACAGATAATCAATAATAACGGGGGCATCAAAAATCCCGTAAAGGGAATGATTGCCCACATACATGGCAGGTCGGGATGCATCAATATATTCACTGCCTAAAAAGGTCGGCGTGAAATAGCGTTTAGATAAGGCGCTCAGCGTCTTGATCCATTTTGCATCATGCTGGACCTGCAATCTCTGCCCCTTAAACCACGTGTTTTTGTACCAGGATACAGCCCACCGAGTAGCCGGCACCAAATGAACATAACACGCCATATTCGCCATCATTCACTTCATGCGCAGTACGATGCAAGGCAATGATGACCCCGGCAGATGAAGTATTGGCAAACTCATCAAGAATAATTGGCACCAACGCCGGATCTGCTTCCGCAGCCGCTTTACCAACCACCAGTTTCAGAATCAGTTCGTTCATGCTGGCATTGGCCTGATGCAACCAGAAACGTTTTACATCGGCTGGTGCAATCGCATTTTTCTCCAGCTGCGCGGTAATCATTTTCGCAACCAGTGGACACACTTCTTTAAAGACTTTACGGCCGTCCTGACGGAAACGCTTGTCATCAATATCGGCATTTTCAGACAGATTCAGGAAACCGAAGTTGTTACGGATGTTGTTCGAGAACTGGGTAAATAACTGAGTGTCCACAATTTCAAAACCGGTTTTGCTGTCGGTGTCTTCAATAATTGACGCAGTGGCAACATCGCCAAAAATAAAGTGGCTGTCACGCGAACGGAAATCATTGTGTGCCGATGTAATTTCGACATTCACCAGCAAGACACGGCGCGCACCGCTTTTAATGGCATCATACGCCTGTTTTAAACCAAAGGTTGCTGCTGAACAGGCCACGTTCATGTCATAGGCATAGCCCTGAATCCCGAGTGCAGTCTGAATTTCAATGGCCACCGCCGGATAGGCACGCTGCATATTCGAGCAGGCCAGAATCACCACATCAATGTCTTCAGCCGTGACACCGGCATTTTCCATTGCCTGTTTGGCTGCAATTACGCCCCACTCGGCCTGAAGCGAGATTTCATCATCAGCGCGTTCTTTTAAATGTGGACGTAAACGGTTTGGATCAAGCAGACCGGTTTTCTCTGACACGTAGCGACGTTTCACGCCAGAGGCTTTTTCAATAAATTCTGCACTTGAGCCACGGCGTGCTTCTAACTCGCCCGCTGCAATTTTGTCAGCATTGGCCGAGTTATACTGTTCCACATAAGCATTTAAACTTTCAACTAACTCTTCATTGGTAATGACATCTTCAGGATGGAATAAGCCCGTACCGGTAATGCGAATGCCCATGTAAAACTCCTTTTTGAAATTCTCTCTATCTTAACCGATTCCCAGCTTTTCCCATACTTTTTGTAGCCGGTTTGGCGAAATTGGCATCTTGGTCTTCATTGGCTGCGAGAATAACGAGATGCGCAATTCTTCCACCATAAAGTACAATTCTTTCAAGCGGCTGTCATTTTTAAACTTGAACAGTTTGTCCATCCACGGGTCAATCTGCACAATGGCGGCATCATCACGTTGCAGGTTATTCGGCAAACGTTCCAAACGCAGCACCAGCGCTTTCAGATAACGTGGATATTCGCTCCAGACGTCTGCTGGCTTGTTATACACGAAATCGGCCAGGTTCATGAGGTCCAGCTGATCTTCAATATCATCCATATTTTTGGCAAAGACCGACTCATCCAGCATCAGCAGTTTACGGCGGATATCCTGCCATTGAATATAAATCTCATTAAAGCTGAACAGCGCTTTCTGTCCATGACTGAGGAATGATTTTTTTACCTCAAGTAGCAGCGTTTGGAACTGTTCAGCGTTGACTGGCAAGTCATCAATTGACATCTGCAAGGTGGCATAGACCAGCATCTGTTCCAGCTGTGCTTTATCGCCCAACGGAGAATAAGCCAGCGCCAGCGGTTTAGAAATCTGTTTTTTCAGCTGGCGGATTAAATCACCCAGCTGCATATGAATCAGGCGAATCACCCCGGCCCGATGCTGTTTAATTGCCTCTGCCTGATCATTAAAGGTTTGAATCACCACACCCGATTCATCTTTCTGTTCCAGCGCAGCAAAGTCTTTGGTCGGTACCAGCGCCTGATACTGCTTGACCACCACACCAGTGACTTTTTGCGAGGCTTCAAACACAAAGTTGTCCGGGAAGGTTTTAAATTCACCTTTCAGCTGTTTCACCGGACTATGGGTTTCGGTACGGCAGCGGGCTTTCAGCTCGCTCAGGTCACGTCCCTGTTCGATGACTCGGCCTTTTTCATCAATCACTTTAATAAACGGCAGCAAATACTGATCGACCCGTTCAAAGCTAAAGTCTTTTTCAGTGATCTGATCGCCGCGCAGCTGAAAAGCCAGGAAGCTGAAAATATGCTCACGCAGATGCGTCGCATCAATTCGTGCAGTCAGTTTGCGCGCGGTATCCGGAATTGGCACCAGGTTACGGCGTTTATCTTTCGGCAAGGCTTTCAGTAGCGCTTCAATCAGCTCTTCACGCCAGCCCGGAATCCCCCATGACCAGATATTTTCATCGACCTGTGGCAGGGCCTGAACCGGAATTTTTACCGTTGCGCCATCTTCATCATGGCTCGGATCAAAACGGTAGCTGACCGCCAGACGCAATTCGCCATTACGCAGATAATCCGGGAATTGCTGCGTGGTCGGGCGATCATTCAGCCACAAGGCATCATCATCAACAAATAAATAACGTGGCTCTTTCGGCTCGACGGTCGCGCGCCAGTCTTCAAAAGAACGGCGGCTGGCCACATCTGTCGGCACTTTTGCGGCATAGAACTGATAGATGGTTTCTTCATCTACCACCAGATCGCGGCGGCGCAGCTTGTCTTCGACCCGCTCCACTTCTTCCAGTTTGAGTAAATTATGCTTTAAGAACGGCGGCATAATTCCCAAGTTACCGGTAGTCAAGGCATCGCGCAGGAAAATCTCATGCGCCGCCGGCTGATCGACCTTTTCATAATTCACCTGACGTTTCGGTTCAATGATTAAACCAAACAGTGAAATCTGATCATAGGCATTGACCACTCCGGCTTTTTTCGACCAGTGCGGTTCAAAATAATGATGTTTTAACAGATCACGCGCCGCCAGAAGAATCCACTCCGGCTCAATTTTGGCCAGGGTTCGCAAATACACCTGTGAGGTTTCCACCATCTCAAAGGCCATCACCCACGGGGTATTGGTCTTATGCAAGGTTGAGGCTGGGAAAACCCGCGCTTTTTGCTGACGCACCGCCATAAACACATTACGTTCATCGGTTTTATTGGCAATAAACGATAACAGTCCGGTTAATAAAGCCCGGTGCAGATTTTCATAACTGGCTTTCTTTTCATTGAAAGACAGTTTTAACCCCTGTGCCAGATCGACCAGCTGCTCATGGGTTTTCTTCCATTCACGTAAACGTAACCAGCTCAGGAAATGGTTACGGGCAAAGCTTCGGCGCTTGTTTTCACTCAAGTCACGATTGGCCAGCAAGGCATCCCAGAGTTTGAGATAAAACAGGAAATCGGAATCGGCTTCACGGAACAAGGCATGTTTTTGATCGGCCTGCATCTGTTTGTCGGCCGGGCGTTCCCGTGGGTCCTGCACCGCCAGTGCCGCCACAATTACCAGAATTTCATTTAAGGCACCAAAATGTGCCCCGCCCAGAATCATTCGTGCCAGACGTGGATCAATCGGCATTTTTGCCATTTGCTGGCCAATTTTGGTTAAGGAATCTCCCCTAACCCCTCTTTTAGACAGAGGGAGATTATTATTTTCGTCAGTCGCTTTAGACGGATTCGCTTTCTTCTCCGTCATTGCGCCAAGCTCAATCAAAAGCTTGCGACCATCATTGACCAGTCGATGATCTGGGGGCTCGATAAAATCAAAATCTTCCAGCGAACCGAGGCCCAGACTTTGCATCTGCAAAATCACCGAAGCTAAGTTGGTGCGTTTAATTTCCGGTTCGGTAAATTCCGGACGGCTTAAGAAATCTTCTTCCGAATACAGACGGATACAGACACCCGGTGCAATACGGCCACAACGGCCTTTACGCTGGTTGGCTGCGGCTTGCGAAACTGCTTCAATGGGCAGACGCTGTACACGTGAACGATAGTTATAACGTGAAATCCGGGCAAAACCACTGTCAATCACATAGCGGATATTCGGTACAGTTAACGCCGTTTCCGCGACGTTGGTAGCAATAATAATCCGTCGGCCACCGCCCGATGGATTAAAGATTTTCTGCTGCTCGGCCAGGGCCAGACGTGCATATAGCGGCAACACTTCCGTATGGCGCGGGCCATGCTTGATTAAGGTTTCCTGTAATTCACGAATTTCCTGCTCGGTGCTGGCAAACACCAGAATATCGGCATGTTCAGGATGACCTTTTTCCTGTGCATCGGCAAAGCATTCTTCCACCGCCTGCACCACTGCACGCGGCAGGTTTTCTTCAAAGTCATCAAACTCATCATCATCACTGCCGCCAATGCTCAGTTCGGAAATGGGACGGTAACGTACCTCAACCGGATAGCTGCGCCCTTCGACTTCAAAAATCGGCGCGCCATTAAAGTAATTGCTGAAACGGTTTACGTCCAAGGTCGCTGAGGTAATGATCACTTTGAGATCTTTACGCCGTGGCAACAGCTGCTTTAAATAGCCCATGATAAAGTCAATGTTCAGGGAACGTTCATGCGCTTCATCAATAATAATGGTGTCGTATTTGCTTAAGTAACGGTCATTGGCCAGCTCTGCCAGTAAAATACCATCAGTCATTAAGCGGACAAGCGAATCCTGCGAGCCCTGTTCATTAAAACGGACTTTAAAGGAAATGGATTCACCAAGTTTTTCACCGACTTCTTCGGCAATCCGCTGCGAGACACTGCGCGCGGCCAGACGACGCGGCTGGGTATGACCAATCAGACCGGTTAAACCGCGCCCGGCCAGCATGGCAATTTGCGGCAACTGGGTAGTTTTCCCCGAACCGGTTTCCCCCGCCACAATAATCACCTGATGTTTTTGAATTGCCTCAACCAGCTTGTCGGCGTATTGGGTGACCGGCAAATCCTGATTCAGTTTGATGTTTGGAATACGGCCCAGGCGTTCCCGAACTTTCAGATTGGATTTTTCAAATAGCTCAGAATATTGTTTTTCATTTGCATCTTTTCCTTTACGCAGTCGATTTAAACGATGACGGTCACGCGCCATAACGAGTTGATCTACATTTAAATGACTCTGCACAGAACAAGATTCCTAATTTAAATAAAAAAATATCAATCGGCTATTTTACGCTGTAATGACAGCCAGCGGAAGAATCCGCCCATGAAATGAACGAACAGACCCTCCAACCTGTCTGCTTTTGCAGCGAATCCGCTGTCCGCAAACTGAGTACGGTGGCTTCTAGATTGTGACGATGACGAACATTTCCAAGCAGTCTGCCTAAAAATAAAAAATATTTTTGCTTTACCCTTGAATTTTACCGAGCTTGACATCATGTTTGATGAGGAATGAAAAAGGTGTACTTTTTAATTGTCATGTGGTCATCATATTTTTCGGCTACATAATAATACACACCGCCTGAATATGGCTTAAACAATCATCAATTCGGTTTTTCCGATGGTGGTAATGTAAAAATACCATTTCAGCAATAAAGCAAATTTCTATAATCTAATTGAAATTCAAAACAAACCTCAATCATGGAGACAATGATGAGCTTAATTAATACTGAAGTTAAACCATTTAAAGCAAATGCCTACCACAACGGTCAATTCGTTGAAGTAACTGAAGCTGATCTTAAAGGCAAATGGTCAGTTGTATTCTTCTACCCAGCTGACTTCACTTTCGTTTGCCCAACTGAGCTTGGTGACCTTGCTGACAACTACGCTGAATTCCAAAAATTAGGCGTTGAAATCTATGCAGTTTCTACTGACACTCACTTCACGCACAAAGCTTGGCACGATTCTTCAGAAGAAATCAAAAAAATCCAATACGTAATGGTTGGCGACCCAACTTGGACACTGTCTAAAAACTTCGAAGTATTAATTGAAGCTGACGGTCTTGCTGATCGTGGTACTTTCGTCATCGATCCAGAAGGCAAAATCCAGATCATCGAAATCAACGCGGGTGGTATCGGCCGTGACGCGCAAGAACTTCTTCGCAAAGTAAAAGCTGCTCAATACGTTCACGCTCACCCAGGTGAAGTTTGCCCAGCAAAATGGAAAGAAGGCGACGCAACACTTGCTCCTTCAATCGACCTAGTTGGTAAAATCTAATCTGTATTAGATTAAACTGATTGAAAAAAACCACGCTTGATCGCGTGGTTTTTTTATTGATGCGCTTACATTTTTACTCAATTTTAGCTGCTGTAGATTCTTTTTATTTTCATCTGCGTTGATTAAGCTACTGAAAAATGCGCTATGGATAGACCGATGAAAACCCTATTAATTGCAGCCTTATTCACCACCCTGTCCCTGCCGGCCTGGGCTGATGTGCAGTGTAGCGGCAGCTTAAAAGATCGTTCGATTTCCGACAATATTTTCGTTGGCAAGCAATGCACCTTAATTAATGTGCAGGTCGATGGCAATGTCATGCTGGCCGATGGTGCCAAAGCCATTCTCCGAAACAGCCATATTGATGGCAATCTGGAATCCAAAGGCCGTTTTGCACAGCTGGTGGCGACCAATAACCGCATTGAAGGCAATATTCAACTGGAACGCGGCAAGCTGACCCAGCTGCACAATAACCGTGTAAATGGCAATATCCAGCTCAAAAACAATCGGGGTACGCTGAATATTAGCCGTAATCAGGTCGATGGCAATCTGGAATGTGAAAATAACGCGACACCACCGGTGGGTGGACGTAACACGGTACAGGGCGATAAAACAGGACAATGCCGCCGTTTATAAGGTGGGATGATTTTATGATAGATGAGGGTTTGATGATGGATCAAGCATTAACCATCTACAGGAATTGGATTGTCCGAAACTGGCGGCAAACCATGGATCACCTGATGAATCAGTTGTAATTTTTCCATCACCTTCGGACTAATCACAAAGGGATAAAAATCTTCCTGCCCCATACTCCGATTCACACTATTCATGGCAAAAGCCACTGGCAACCAGGCCTGAAAAATCTCGTTAAAGTCGGTCAAAAAATACGGATTTTCACGTTGCTTGAAGTACATAAAATGCTGCTCTTCATGCACAATTTGCGGATGAATACTCATGCCAAAAGAAGTTGCCGTTTCCAGCACATCAACAATATGTAAATAATGCGCCCAGCTTTCCGCCCAGTCTTCCCACGGATGCATGGTGGCATAGGCACTAATATAGGCATCCATCCAGTTGCTTGGTGCGCCGTGCTGATAATAGTCCTTCACCGCCTGCTGATAACAGGCGCGCTCATCCCCAAAAAGTTGCCGAAAGCGTGCCAGATAATCACTGTTCGCCACCAGAACATCCCAATAATAATGGCCAATTTCATGCCGGAAATGCCCCAGCAAAGTCCGGTACACTTCGGCCATATTCTGCTTGGCCATCATCCGCTCGACATCATCGGCTTCGGCAATATTTAAAGTAATCACCCCGCTGGCATGGCCGGTCATGACTTTGGGAGCACGATCATCATTCGGATTGGCCTTAAAGTCGAACACCAGCCCACGTTCAGGACTTTCCAGCTTGCTCAGTAAAGGCAAATTCCAGCGCAGCAAGGCATAGACCAGGCGATGCTTGGCCAACTCGATTTTTTGCCAGCGGCAGTAATATTGCGGCTGGTTTAAATCCGGGATAATCCGGTTTAAACGGCAGGCCGGACAAAACTGCTCCAGACTGTCAAACGGAATAATCCAGTTACAGACCTGATGCTGATGATTCTGGCAAAAACGGTAAGCCTTTTGCGTGACCGGTTCAACAAATTCCCCTGCCCGCTGACCCGGTTGCAACGCCAGCATATGCATATATTGTGCATCAAAACCTAAATAATGCTGGCACACGGTACACTGGGTATTGTCGAAATAAATCGGATGCTGACAATAACTGCACTGAAAAAGTTGCATGAGAATGGCTCAGTCGATTGTTTTTATTACAGAGATGCCGCTAAGCTTAGAAGATTCTGATTTTTCTGAGTGTAGTTTTTTTGCAGTGAATGTTTAGTGTTGCTGCAACCGTGGTGCAGATTGTCCCCATACGCTGCGCTTTGACCGGGAGTGTTGGCACACAACACTAGACTTTCGCGGATAAAGTTGAAAATTCTTACAAATCAGTAATACATCCGGCTCTGCATTTAGCATATGGTCAAACTATAACGATTCCAAACACAATAAAGGAGGAATGGCTAATGGAAACTGTCCTGACTGTAACCTTCTGCAAATACAATACTTCAACACGCTACTTAAAAATATTTTATAACAATGGGTTGGCAGAGCTTTATCATCCTGTGCCAGAATTTATCTATAACAATCTGCTACGCAGTCATGATAAAGCTGCTTTTGTGCAAAAATATCTGGAGTACGATTTACACTTTAACAAGGTCTCGTTGCGACCTTGAATTGAGGTGCAGCAATTTCACCTCTCACATCATTTCCTGAACCAGTTTAAAACGCGGTAATTCACGATCATCTTCCAGACTGATCGATTCGGTAAACATGCTCAGTGGTCGAACCCAAATGGAATAATCACCATATAAACACTGGTAGACCACCAGCTTTTCCTCGGTTTCACTGTGCGTGGCCACATGCAACACCTGATACAACTGCCCTTTATAATGCTGATAAATGCCTCGGCTTAAACTCATCTTGATACTCACCTTTGTAATTTTAAATGCCATTGCTCAGGATAATGCCTAGTTTTAGTCACAAATAGCAAATCTTTGATTTTCTTATTGTCAATTCTTGAAAATTCCAGTGACAAGCCACATCTTAGAAGATAAAGCCATACATTTTTATGTGCAACTTCTGCATAAATACATGATTTTTATTATTTGATTTAAAAAACCGATTGTTTTGATAAAAACAAACCGTTTCAGCAATTAAATATTTTCTCCTATCATGTCTTTATCAAATACATTTTACTCCTCTGGAGACGTTAGCAATGTTAGATCAAAATACCACAGCCCAATTAAAAGCCTTGTTAGAACGCCTTGAAGGTCCAATCGAATTAGTGGCCACTTTAGATAGCTCTGACAAATCAGACAAAATCAAAGAACTGGTAACTGAAATTGCCGCCCTGTCTGATCAGGTGACTGCACGCTTCGATGGTAACAACAAACGTGCACCAAGCTTTGGTGTCGCCAAAGCCGGTGAGCCACCGCGTGTATTCTTCGCAGGTTTGCCAATGGGCCATGAGTTCACCTCTTTGATTCTGGCATTGTTACAAACTTCGGGCTATGCACCAAAAGTGTCTGATGAAGTATTAGCTTCTATTAAAGACTTGGGTATCCAATCGGACTTTGATGTGTTCGTATCGTTAAGCTGCCATAACTGTCCAGACGTGGTGCAAGCATTGAACCTTATTGCGATTTACAACCCGGGTACTACTGCCACCATGATTGATGGTGCATTCTTCCAGGATGAAGTGGAAGAACGTAAGATCATGGCGGTACCGATGGTGTTCCAGGACGGCAATCACATCGGTCAGGGTCGTATGACGCTGGAAGAAATCATTGCCAAATTGGATACCAACTCTGCAGCCAAAGAAGCTGAAAAGCTGAATGCCAAAGCTGCCTTTGATGTCTTGGTGATTGGTGGTGGTCCTGCCGGGAATACTGCAGCGATTTATGCAGCACGTAAAGGCATTAACACCGGTATCGTGGCAGAACGTTTTGGTGGTCAGGTGATGGACACCATGGACATTGAAAACTTCACTTCAATCAAGAAAACCCAAGGTCCAAAATTTGCCGCTGAAATGGAAGCACACGTACGTGAATACGGTGTCGACATCATGAACCTACAACGTGTATCTGACATTAAAGGTGCAGATGAAACAGCCAACGGTTTAGTTGAAGTGACCTTGGAAAACGGTGCCAAGCTGGAATCGAAAACTGTGGTGCTTTCAACCGGTGCACGCTGGAGAGAGATGAACGTTCCGGGTGAAGCAGAATACCGTACCCGTGGTGTGGCGTATTGCCCGCACTGTGATGGTCCTTTATTCAAAGGCAAACGTGTTGCAGTCATTGGTGGGGGTAACTCGGGTGTAGAGGCCGCAATTGACTTGGCCGGTATTGTTGAGCATGTAACCTTAGTAGAATTTGATACCAAATTACGTGCCGACCAGGTATTGCAAGACAAGCTAAACAGCTTGCCAAACACGACTGTCATCAAAAATGCACTTTCAACAGAAGTCGTGGGTGATGGTTCACAAGTGACAGCGCTGAAATACAAAGACCGTGCAACGGATGAAGAGCATACGGTTGAACTGGCGGGGATCTTTGTACAGATCGGTTTGTTACCAAATACCGATTTCTTGAAAGAAACAGCAGTTGAGCTGAGCAACCGTGGTGAAATTGTGATTAATGACCGCAACGAAACCAACGTCAAAGGTGTATTTGCGGCGGGTGACTGTACTACAGTCCCATATAAGCAGATTATTATTGCCACAGGTGAAGGCGCGAAAGCATCGTTGTCTGCCTTTGATTACATCATCCGTTCGGGGCAATAATTCTGCTGAATTAACTCTAGAACACCACAAGCCTATAGCGTGCACTACGCTATAGGCTTTTTTTGTATTTCATTTTCTTACATTTAATCAACAATTTGTTATCTATTGCCAGATCGAAACTGGTTTATATTTTTGAATATTCACTGCTGTTGTGGATATTTGCCTTGAGAATAGAATTAAAAGGAATATGACAATGAATAAATTACTTGTTGCTTTAGGTCTTGCTGCTACCGTTGCTTTAGTGGGCTGTAACCGTGATCAGGCGCCTGAAACAGGTGCAACCACTGGCGAGCATCTGGAAAATGCTGCTGAACAGGCAGGTCATGATATTTCCGGTGCTGCTGAAGAAGCTTCAGCTGAAATGGATGCTGCAACGGATGAAGCTGCTGCAGAGTTAGATCAGGCCGCGGATAATGCCGCTGCGGCAACCAGTCAGGCTTGGGATGAAACCAAGGAAGCCACCAAAGATGCAACTGCAACCGCAGCCGGTGCTGTTGAACAAGGTGCTGCGAACGTGCGTGAAGAAGCCCAGCAATAAAATTCACTTCCTCGCTAAAAGCTCCCTTCCGGGAGCTTTTTTATTATTCATTTTACTAATATTTGAAATTAGAAATTTCAAATTAAAAATAGCTTAAATGACTGTTTCTGTCAGGTTAAAAGTTTAAATTTCCACTAAAATACTCAGGATTCTGATTTCTCTCCCTGTTATTGTCTATGTCTATTATTGCTGCAAAAGCCGACCGGTCGAATCGCTCGATCTGGGTCGCGCTGGTGTTATTGTTTATTGGTTGTATTGGCGCCTATCAGGTGGTGGGCATTAACCAGGCACTATTATTCCTGATTGGTGGTGCACTGGGGATGACCCTGTACCATGCTTCTTTTGGTTTTACCTCAAGCTGGCGGGTGTTTATCAAGCAAGGTCGTGGTCGCGGTCTGCGTGCACAAATGATCATGCTTGGTCTGGCAGTACTGCTGTTTTTCCCAGCCTTAGGTGCAGGTGAACTGTTTGGCAATCCGGTCAATGGTTTTGTTAGCCCAGTGTCAATGTCGGTGATGATTGGTGCCTTTATTTTTGGTATTGGCATGCAGCTCGGCGGCGGCTGTGCTTCTGGTACGCTGTATACCGTGGGTGGTGGTAGCGCACGCATGCTGGTAACACTGGTATTCTTCTGCTTAGGCTCACTGATTGCCACCACGCATTTAGACTGGTGGTTTAACCTGCCGCATCTGGCACCTATTTCACTGGTCACCAGCTTAGGTGTGATGCCGGCGTTATTGCTGAACTTTGTGCTGTTTGCCCTGATTGCCTTGGTTACCGTATGGTATGAAAAGAAACGTCATGGCAGTCTGGAGGTTGAACCGGCTGCACAGTATCAGGGCTGGAAACGCTTCTTACGTGGTCCGTGGCCGTTGGTGTGGGGCGGTATCATCCTGACCCTGCTGAACTTCGCTACTCTTGCGTTGGCTGGACGTCCTTGGGGCGTAACCTCTGCGCTGGCCGTCTGGGCCGCCAAATCGGCCAGTTTTGTGGGTGTTGATGTAGCCTCCTGGAGCTACTGGCAGCAACCAGCCAATGCCAAAGCACTGACAGAGTCGTTATGGTTTGATATTACCTCGATGATGAACTTCGGGATTATGCTCGGCGCCCTGCTGGCAGCCAGTCTGGCCGGTAAATTCGCACCGAACTTTAATATTCCAAAACGCTCGCTGATGGCAGCGATTGTTGGCGGTTTGCTGTTAGGTTATGGCGCACGCCTGGCTTATGGCTGTAATATTGGCGCCTATTTCAGTGGTATTGCCTCTGGCAGTTTACATGGCTGGCTGTGGCTGGTATTTGCCTTTATTGGCAATGGCATTGGGGTCAAACTGCGTCCATTCTTCTTCCCGGAAGAACGCCCACAACCGGAAAAGCTGACCGGCTGTTAATTCCTGACTCGCTGTTAAAAAAGCCCCAAAAGTTGGGGCTTTTTTCATCTCTGGGTTAAGATAGCCGCATACAATAAAAATTCAGGCGGGCTATGAGTTATTCACATCATCATGAAAAACATTATATTTTAAGAACGGGCTGGTTACGTGCTGCGGTGTTGGGGGCCAATGACGGGATTATCTCGGTGACCAGTCTGGTGATCGGGATGGCGGCCAGTGGTGCTTCCAGCCAGACCCTGCTGATTACCTGTATTGCCGGCCTGATTTCAGGCGCTAGTTCCATGGCTGCCGGCGAATATATTTCGGTCAAATCCCAGGAAGATATCGAGCAGGCTGATCTGCACATGGAATCCAGAGAACTGCGTAAAAACCCCGATCTGGAACTAAAAGAACTGACCCATATTTATACCTTGCGCGGCCTGACGCCTGAGCTAGCGCATGAAGTGGCGGTACAGCTGACCGCCAAAGATGCCCTAGCCGCCCACGCCCGCGATGAAATCGGCATTCATGAAAATACTGCCGCCAATGCGGTACAGGCGGCGGCATCCTCGGCGATTGCTTTTTCTTTAGGGGCGCTGTTGCCTTTACTGACCATTGTCTTTAGTCCGGTGGAATATCTGGACCGAAGCATTGTGATTGTAGGTGTCTTATCGCTGGCCTTACTCGGTGCCCTGTCCAGCTATTTTGCCGGCACCTCCATGCTCAGAGGCAGCTTGCGGGTCACGGTCTGGGGCGTGGTGGCCATGCTATTCGCACACTGGATTGGCTCGTTGTTCCATGTCACACCTTTATAAAAAAACCGCCAAGCAAATCGGGCGATTTTTTTACCTTAGGGCTGTGTTTACTGTAAAGCCGCTTTCAGGTTACAGCCATAATTCATGGTTTGCTGCACCTGACGATAGCTGGTATAGCGGTTTAAAATAAAATCATAAAAATTGTCGGCATTGGCAAAATTCTGCTTTAAATTTTCCTGTTGAGCCTGGGGCAGCTGGATCTGATCAAGCAGTTCCAGATTATAATGTCCGAGACGATACATCTCGGCAAAATAGCCATTCATCATATCGCAATAGCCGGCTTTGGTCGGCTTTAAGGCGGTACTGCTGACCAGATGCTGGTTCAAGGTCATCAGATTATCGGCATCTAAAGGAAACTGCTGGGCAAAGGCAATACTTTCCAGCTGCTTAAACTGCTGAAAATCGGCTTCCAATTGACGGTTTAAGGCACTAAAGCGCTGCTGTAGCTGCTCTGCACTGGCTACCTGGTACTGTTCAGGCTGGACCTGTACCTGCTCTGCCTCATGTGGTCCACATGCTGTCAAACCTGTTATTGTGAGCAAAACAGCCCCTACATACCCCTTCATGCTTTTACCTTTTCCACGATACAACCCGGGCATTATACTGATGAAACCGGCCGGGATGAAAGTTAGAGCGACTTTTCATTCATATAGCGCCAGTAACGTTTCGGTACATACTGAATATGCAGCTTCATGTTCTGCCGTGCCTGAATATTGACGCTGTGAAAATAATCTTTCCACAGCTGGTCATATAAAAATTCTTCAGCATCCAGCTCGATACTAAAGGCCTGACTGTGGCCACTGTCCAGCTGGAGATCCAGCTGCCGGGCATTCATCTGAACCTGATGCACATCATCCAGATCATAATAAATGCCGTAATCACGCTGTTCGTCATAAATCAACCAGCGCTGATCTTGGTAACGCGCCTTAAAATGCCGCTCGATCAGCGGTAATACATTAAAATCTGGCCGCACCAGACTTAAGAACAGACCATCCTGACATTTTTTAAAGCGTACAAAAGCTTCCATGCGATGTTTTTCCCGGCCCACCTGCTTGGCCCACTGTGCCATGCCCAACACCGCCGGATGGCCATAATTACCATCCACCGCATGGCCGTGTTGAAAAACATAAATGCAAAAATCAAACAGATGCTGAAAGGCCTGTTCCTGCTCCGACAAAAAGCACAGATAAAACTGACGCAAGCTGCCGGGCTGGATTTTCTGTTTCAAGCCCTGCCAGACCCGCTGCCCCTGCACATCCTGTGAAGACACGACAATAAACTCATCAAACAGGCCATGCTGGGACTGCGGATTGGCGGTAATGTGTACATCAAACTCTTGAAAGCGAAATGCCCGAAACACACAGCAAAGCAAGCCGGTGAGCGTGCCATCAAAGCAGTAGGTGGCCATTAAAAAGCAAAGCCCAGTTGTGGCGAGAGCTGCTGCTGATATTTGGATTGCCCCGACTGTAAAATCTGCTGGCGAATCTGCTGCGCTGGCGGCTCTTTTTTAAATTTCGGGCTGTCGGCACAGCGAATAAAATGCTGGGCACGGTTATAGGCCACGCCCATGCGTTTTAGCTGATCTATATGAATGTGCCCAAACCGGCGCGCCTGCACAATTTTCTGCGCCGAACGCACGCCTATACCCGGCACCCGTAAAATCAACTGGTAGTCGGCACGGTTGATATCTACCGGAAAAGCCTCTGGATGACGCAGTGCCCAGCCCAATTTCGGGTCGACATCCAGGTCTAAATTGGGATGTTGATCATCCACCAGTTCATGCGCAGCAAAACCATAAAAACGCATTAACCAGTCACTTTGATAGAGCCGGTTTTCACGCAGCAACGGCGGCGCTGAACCGACAGCGGGCAAGGCCTTTTCCTGTGTATTAATTGGAATATAACCAGAAAAATAAACCCGTTTTAGCTTGAATTCTTTGTAGTGCCGATCGGCCATCATAATAATGTCTTGGTCGGTTTCATTATGTGCACCCACCACCATCTGCGTGGTTTGTCCGGCCGGAACAAACTTCGGTACCGATTTGATGATTTTCGATTCATCTTTCAGTTGAATCAGGCGATCGCGGACAATACCCAAATCCTTCTGCACTTCGGCATGACTTTTTTCCGGGGCAAACTGCTGTAGTCCGGCTTCGGTCGGCATTTCCAGATTAATACTCATCCGGTCAACATATAAACCGGCTTCGGTAATAATTTCCTGAGATGCGCCCGGGATGGTTTTTAAATGAATATATCCATTAAAGTTTTCTTCCAGCCGCAGCTTTTTCACCACCTGTAGCATTCGTTCCATGGTGTAATCGGCCGATTTAAAAATACCGGAACTTAAAAACAGCCCTTCAATATAATTGCGCCGGTAAAAATTTATGGTCAGATCGACCACTTCCTGTACGGTAAAGGCTGCGCGTTTCACATCATTGGAACGCCGCGACACGCAATAGGCACAGTCATAAATGCAAACATTGGAGAACAGGATTTTAAGCAGCGAAACACAGCGCCCATCTTCGGTATAGCTGTGACAGATGCCATTACCGGTATTGCCCAGCCCTTGGTCTTTATTTTTGCGCCGACTGCCACTCGATGAGCAGGACACATCATATTTGGCAGCATCGGCTAAAATTTGCAGTTTTTCACGGATACGTTCAGACATGCGTTTCAGCAGAAATCAGGAGATAAGCTGATTATAAAAAAGCGAAAATGTTGCGCCTAGCAAGCCGATGCGTTAGCACGACCCAGCTTGTCGCAACGAATGTAACTGCTGTGTAAAAACCGGCAGATTATTTAAAAAATAAATAATGATTATGATTTGCTAATTTTGTTCAGCTTGGGCAAAGTGTAGGAAGAATAAGGAGAAATCGCATGTCTATATTGGAACAGCTCGGCATTAAACATCCTATTTTTTTAGCGCCGATGGCCGGTGTTTCGACACCTGAACTGGCTGCCGAAGTTTCCAACCAGGGCGGCTTGGGTTCACTGGGTTTAGGGGCCAGTTCAGTGGCGTCTGCCCGAGAACAGATTTTAAAAACCCAAGGCCTGACCGACTGCCCTTTTCAGGTCAATTTCTTCTGTCATCAACCCGAGCCGCTGGATGAAGCTGCTGCTCAGGTCTGGCTGGATTATTTAAGTCCGCATTTTGTCCATTATGGCGTAACGCTGCCGACCCAGCTCAAAAATCTGTATCCTAGTTTTTTAAGCAATGATGATTATCTGAATCTGGTGCTGGAAACCCGTCCTCAGGCGGTGAGTTTTCATTTTGGTATTCCGCACGCGCATCAGATTCAGGCGCTAAAACAGGCCGGGATTATCACCATGGTCTCTGCCACCAATCTGGCCGAAGCACAAGCCATTGAAGCGGCGGGTATTGATATTATTATTGCCCAAGGCGTAGAGGCTGGCGGTCATCGTGGCCTGTTTAATGCCGCTATTGATGGCGGTATCCGCACGGTAGATTTAGTGACTTTACTGACCCAGCACTGTCAGATTCCGGTGGTTGCGGCTGGTGGAATTATGAATGGTCAACATGCACAACGTGTCATGAACCTTGGCGCAGTCGCGGTACAGCTCGGGACCGCCTTTGTGCAATGTAAATCTTCCAATGCCAATGAGGCGTATCGCAAGGCTTTATTTAGCCAGAGCTGTACCCAAATTACCGATTCAATTTCCGGCCGTCCGGCACGTGGTCTGGTCAATCAGTGGCACCGTCTGGTGGATACGCCAAACCGTCCGCCGGTACCGACCTATCCGTATACTTATGATATTGGCAAGCAGTTACATGCCGCAGCTAGCCAGCAAGGTGAACAGGGATTTGGTGCATTCTGGGCCGGTGCCAATGTCGGTCTGATTCGTGACATGGAAGCCGGTGATTTAATTAATCAACTGGTGCTGGAAATGACCAGTCACTAAGCGCGAACAATAAACAAAAAACATCTCCGCGGAGATGTTTTTTTATTGGCCTGATAGTGTCTTGAATACTTTAACGGCTCACACGTTGCCAGGCATCTTTAGCTGCAAATTTAGCTTCTTCCCAGTTTAGACGGGAATCGCCTTTCATCTGTTCCCATTTGGTACGCAGTTCTGGCTCGGCCCGGTCAAAATCGACATTTTGTTCATATAAAGGACGGTTTTCATAGCCCAGTCGATAGGCGCCGCGATAATCACGATCATAGTCGACATCGGCATAGACACTGCGGGTTTCATTATAATATGGACGGTTCTGGTACTGATCACGCCAGTACACATCTTCTGCAGTCGGATCAATCGCATCGGCAATTTCATTACCGGCCAATCCACCGACCACACCACCGGCAATACCGCCCACTACGGCACCGACCGGTCCAGCTGCAGCACCCACGGCCGCACCGGTTGCCGCGCCCCCTAATACACCGACACTGGTGCCAACAGGATGATCGCCTGCTTCATTCATATCCGGGACACGATTGGTGTCCAAATCAGGACGTGCGTTGACATCGGTCGGGTCGACATTTAAACCCTGGCTTCGTTCTTGTGGTAATTCTGTTGAGGTCTTATGGCTAAATTCAGTCACAGGACGATTAGTATTGGTCATGTTGAAACTCCCTGGATCATTGTTATTAACAAGACTGGAATATCATCTTGCCAAGTGAAGACTTACCTAGCATAGAGCAAGCCAAGCTCTGCAATGTCCAAGTCCTGTCCGTGTTCAGTGAGCGTATGTTGCCCTGTGTTCAGGTCTGTAGAGATTGTAAACGGATAAAATCAGGAATAAAAAATGGCGCTCTGAAGCGCCATAATTATGATAGATATTTAATCATTTGGTTTCTAACAGATTCACCTGCTCAACCTGCACATCACTCATGATGTTGCCATGTTCTAACAGTTGATTAAAATAGTTTTCCACCACCTGATACTGCTCGGCCGTGCTTTCCACACGGTACATATTCTGGCGGAATTCATTGCTAGAACGCAGTCCTTTGGTGTACCAGGCAATATGTTTACGTGAAATACGGCAGCCTGAATATTCTCCATAAAAGCTATAAAGTTCAGATAAATGCCCAAGCAATACCTGTTTGACTTCTTCAATACTCGGTGCAGCCAAATGTTCACCGGTCGTCAGATAATGGGCAATTTCACGGAAAATCCAGGGACGGCCTTGTGCCGCACGGCCAATCATAATCGCATCTGCACCGGTATAATCCAGCACCATTTTAGCTTTTTCCGGACTGTCGATGTCGCCATTGGCAATGAGGGGAATATTCAGCTCGGCCTTAACCTGCTTGATTAACTCATAACGCGCCGTGTTCAGGTACATATCTTCGCGGGTACGACCATGCAGGGCCAGCGCTGCAATACCGGCCTGCTCCGCACGCTTGGCCACACGCAGAATATTTTCCTGACCGTTTAAAAAACCGAGTCGGGTTTTTAAGGTCACCGGCACATCGACTGCTTCTACGACTGCATCTAAAATCCGGGCGACCAGATCTTCATCTTGCAACAACGCCGAACCAGCCAGCTTGTTACATACTTTTTTGGCAGGACAGCCCATATTGATATCAACAATCTGTGCGCCATTGGCCACCTGATAACGCGCGGCTTCGGCTAGGTCAGCCGGATCGGAGCCGGCAATTTGTGCAGAAATCGGGGCGATTTCGCCATCAAAATTGGCCCGATACAGACTTTTTTTGCTCATGCGCAAAGTCTTGTCCGAGGTCATCATTTCACTGACTGCATGGCCTGCGCCAAAATATTTGCACAGCGTTCTAAACGGCCGATCCGTGACGCCTGCCATTGGTGCCACCCACAGCTTTCGCTCAATAGGACGATCAAACAGTTCTTGAATGACAGGATGTGAACTCAATGTAGGAACCTCGGGAAACAGAAAATGCGCAGCGAATCTTTCAGATGGGAGAAAACTGGATACGGCGCTAAAAACCGGGCTAGTTTAAAGCCTTCTGACTAAAATTTCTATGCATCTGTACCAACCACAGCACATCTGTTTTTAGCAGATGCTAAAAAACAAAAGCCCATCAGAAGATGAGCTTTTTGCAGGGAAACCGGCAATTAGATTGCAGTAATACCGCTGGCCTGGTCGCCTTTTTTACCCGCTACGATGGTAAATTCAACGCGCTGGCCTTCATGTAAAGTTTTGAAGCCCTGGTTGGTAATTTCGCTGTAATGAGCAAAAACGTCCTGACCTGAATCTGCCTGAATAAAACCAAAACCTTTAGTTTCATTAAACCATTTCACAGTACCAGTAACTGTATTTGACATAAGATAATCCTGTATTAAAAAACTTTTAAATTGGTCATAGATAAACCAATAATTAACTGGAAAATGACTTTGAAACTAAAAATCTGATACTACGAAGGATATTAAAAAACGACGGAGGGAAAAGATTTGCTGAAACAATAGTAATTCTTCTAGTTAACGACCACTATACAGACTTCTGTTCTGAATGCAATAAAAATAAATTAATTCAATTTATATAACTGATTTAAAGCAATATAAAAACTTTTACCATCCAGGTTAAATTCTACCTGCTGTCCGGACTGAAGCTCAATCATTTTACCGACTTCCACCCAGATAAAACCCTGGCTCGAGCGCTGCTTCTTTTTCAGCGGCATTACTTTTACAAAAATTTCCTGACCATTGACTGCAGTGGCCAACTGCCAATTTTCTACATTATTCAACATAACTGACTCATTATATGAGCTTAGGTGATCATTTAAGAAAGCTGTTCAATTTTATTAAAATTTCATCTTTCAAAAATCGGATAAAAACACAATCAAATTTGATTATTTTAAACTTTTCACTGTCCCAATTCTCACAATTATGGACAAATATTCAATCACTATAAGCATTAAAAGTTGGATGCGGGGGCCGGATTTGAACCAACGACCTTCGGGTTATGAGCCCGACGAGCTACCAGACTGCTCCACCCCGCAAAGGAGAGTTAGCTTTATACGCTCTATATTTGCTAAACACAAGGTTTATTTAAAATACACACTAAAATAACCACGGTTCTACGCTAAAATAATTCCCTTTATTTTGAGTAGAAAATTTTGGAATTATTAAAAAACAACAGATAATATTTTAAAAACAATTCAGATGATTTTATCCAGCATCACCCTTATTTATTTAAATTTTTTCCTTAAAATAACAGAAGATCATCAAATTAAAATCAGCGCTTTATTTTGAAATAGAATTTAGTATCTAACCCTACAGTATCCGCTTTTTGAGCCACTCAATTCTCTGGCATCTTGCAGATAAAAATTGACAGTGCAACGTAGGCCGTATACATATATATTCACACTTGTATAGCCGAATTTCTGTATACTTCATCTGCCCTGTAGGCTGACCCGTCTGGACCGAGTTTTCCTGTTTATGAAACACACCTTCCTGTCATCTGTAATCAAACCTTTAAGCCTGATTGCGTTATCTTTAAGTTTAGCTGCCTGTGGCGACAGCGCCTGGTGGAATAAAGGCGATGAGCCAAGTCTAGATGCAGATCAGATCAAACGACTAATTCCTTCCCGCGTGAAAGATCGTGATTCATGGGCCAAAGATATTTACGATATTAGTGAACAATTGGGCATTCCGCAGACCAAGGAAAATATGTGCACCATTGTCGCCGTGGTCGATCAGGAATCCAACTTTGTTGCCGATCCACAGGTCTATGGTTTAGGTGAAAAAGCAGTTAAAGAAGTCCAAGAACGTTTAGACGAGAAATTTAAAGATAAACTCGGTGAAGCCATTGGTGGCACCATTGCCGGCTATTTTCAGGATGTACTGAAAAACCATCCAAGCCCGGAAGATAACTATTTAAGCCAGATGCGCCGGGTCAAAACCGAACGGGAACTGGATGAACTTTATCGTGAAATTTTTGACTATATGGCCAAGCATTATCATGTGTCGGCCCTGACCGGCGCCGCCAAGCTGTTTGGTCAAAATATCGGAGAAAAGCTGAATCCGATTACCACCTTAGGTTCAATGCAGGTGCATATCAGTTATGCCAAGGAACATAAACGCCAAGGCGGCAATATTGCAGAATTACGCACCGATTTATACAGCCAATATGGTGGCCTGTATTATGGTATTCACCGCCTGATGATGTATCCGGCTGATTATGATAAACCGCTATATCGCTTTGCCGATTATAACTCGGGCATGTATTCCAGCCGCAATGCCGCTTTTCAGAGCATGCTGAATGATTTAACCGAAGCCGAATTATCTCTAGATGGTGATTTACTGCTCTATAGCAAAGATGGCGGTGTTCGCAGTGCCAAGAGCCAATCTGAACGCGAGCTGATTAGTGTTTTTGCCAAACATAATATTGTGCTCACCCCACGTCAAATCCGCTCCGATCTGAAAAAAGAAAAAGAGCAGGATTTTGAAGATACCGCCTCGTATCGCGCCTTATTAAAACTGTATCAGGAACAAACTAGCAAAGAACCATTTTATGCGATAATGCCAGAGGTGGTAATTTCCGGGCCAAAACTCAGCCGTGATTATAATACCAACTGGTTTGCTACTCGGGTCAACGGGCGATATACCACATGCATGCAAAAAGCCAAAAATATAAAAATCTAGCCTTATTCGATTTTGATGGAACCCTGTATGAGCATGACAGTTTTACCGGCTTTATTTTCTACAGTCTGGGCAAACGGCATATTCTCAAGCGTGGACTGATCACCCTCCCCTGGATTATGGCTTATTATTTAAAGCTCTATCCGGCGCATAAAATGCGGCCCCGACTATTTAAGGGAATGTTTAAGTCGGTACCGCAGCATCAAATTAAGGAAAAAGCAGAAAGCTATGCAGCACAATTGGTTCAAGCTTTAAATCCGAAATTACTCAATCAACTACAAAAGCATCAAGCCCATGGAGATGATATTGTGTTGGTCTCTGCTTCTATTAATATTTATTTGGAAGCGGTATGTGAGTTATTAAATATTGATTTAATCTGCTCTCAGGTGGCTTTAGAGAACTCTATCTTTAGCGGTGAATATTTAACGGCAGATTGCAGTTTATATGAAAAGAAACAACAAATTATAAAGCGTTATGATTTAGAGCAGTACAATGCTATTTATGCTTATGGCAATAGTTATGAAGATGAGCCAATGCTGAATATGGCAACTTATCCTTATATGGTGGGCACAGATCAAGCTTTACCTGAAGTGACGCTCTATAAGAAATTAGCTTGATTTTAAATAGACAATAAAAAAAACCACAATTTATTGTGGGTTTTTAGTGGATTGGGGTTACATGTAGCGGATGCCGCCAATATTAAATACCTTTTTATAAACAGGGATATAATTCCCTGCTTCATCAGCATTGCTTAATTTCATACGGCTTTGTTGCACAAAGATTTCATAACTATATGATTTTAAAAGTTTTGATTATTTTTTTGATCCAAAATTAAATTTATTTAAATCAGATGCTTACATATTTATGCAACAAAGCCATGGCAATAGCTGCGAGAATAGCCAAAATAATGACAGCCACCATTAATTCCAGGAGCGTAAAACCTGCGCTAGACGTGTGGAAGTTCGAGCCTTGTTTCTTATACATTTTCTTTCTTTACCAAAAGCATACTTACTTCTATAAAACTAGCATAGGATTTGTTTAGTATATGTTGTATAACCTCCAAATTGTTTAGCAATAATTCACTGCATTTTGATTTTAATTATGATTATGATTTTCAATTAAAAAATGTTTAATTCTAAATATTTTTACCAATTGTTAAAATGTGTAAATAATTAACATATTTTTCATATACATATTTAACTGAGTGTCATCAATCTTGTTGTGCTTTAAATTTTCATCAAAACTATATACTTATACTCACATAGAGTATATAAGCTTGGATATCATTGTACTTATCAAGTAATTGGCATAAATGCTCAAAGTTAATCATTTATGTGAATTATTTTATAAAGAATTAAAAAAAATCATACCAAATAACCTTTTTCTCCAGATTTCCGAGTTAGCGGCTTGGTTTTAGTTTTTGTAACTCTTCTATTCAATAAAAAAGGCAATTTCCTATAAAAATTGCCTTTTTTGTCTTAACGCATTTTATGCTTATTTTTTAAACGGAAACGCATACTTGGCAATCCGTTTCAGTACACTGCCATATTGTTTAAACAGGCTGGCATTGTTGTAGTGCAAACCATATTTTTCACATACTGCCTGTACTTTTGGTGCCATCTGACGGTAACGGCGTGCCGGTACATCCGGATATAAATGGTGTTCAATCTGATGGCTTAAATGGCCAGTCAGAATATGGAACGCTTCTGAACCAGTCAGGTTAGAAGAACCACGAATCTGACGCATATACCAGTGACCACGGCTTTCATTTTTCAATACCGATTTTGGGAATACCTCAACATCTTTGGTGAAGTGACCACAGAAAATAATACTGAAGGTCCAGATGTTACGAATCCCGTTGGCCACCAGGTTGCCAGTGAATACCGGTAACGCAGCAGGACCAGCAATCAGCGGGAAGAACACATAGTCTTTAAACAGCTGTTTAGAGATTTTGCTCTGTAAAGGTTTCCACTCTTCTTTCAGCTCAGCCTTGGTTTTACGGCCCATCCACACTTTACCGAGTTCCAGGTTTTGAATCGCCACACCCCACTGGAACAGTAAACAGAATGGAATACTGTAAATCGGTTGTAGCAGATGACCCGGTTTCCAGCGTTGTTCTGGGAACAGACGTACCAGACCATAGCCGATATCATCATCCATACCTTTAATATTGGTATAGGTATGATGCTTGTAGTTGTGGGTTTGACGCCAGTTTTCAGAAGTACCGACAATATCCCACTCATAGGTCTGACCGTTGAATTTTGGATCGTTCATCCAGTCATATTGACCGTGCATGACGTTATGGCCAAGTTCCATATTTTCCATGATTTTGGCAAAGCCGAGCAGACCAGTACCCAAAATCCAGGCTGGCGGGAACCAGCCAGCAAACAGGCAGGCACGACCCGCAATAGAAGCATAACGGATGGTTGAGTATACACGGCGGATGTATTTGGCATCTTTTTCGCCTAAATCATCCAGCACTTCCTGCTTGATGGCGTCTAATTCACGCGCCAATTCATCCAGTTCTAATTGGGTTAATTCGCGGTTTTTAGGATTTTTAAAATATTCAAATTTGACTGGCATATTCATAGTGAGTGTACCCGCTTATAAGTCAATAACTAAGTCTGTTTGTGCCGAATTCACGCAAAGCTTGAGCAAATTACCCGGTTCGGTGTTTTGCGCACCATTCACCAGATTTTTGGTCGAGCCTTCGACTTTGTTGCAGGCACATTTATTACAAATTCCCATACGGCAGCCATGCTTCGGTTGAATATTCTGCTGCTCCAGGCTGGTCAAAATAGATTGGCCTTTGGGAATGGTCACGGTTTTATTCGATTGGGTTAAGGTCACCTGCACAAAACCAGCTTCTTCATTGAGCATTGGGCTCATGCTAAAGGCTTCAGTTTTTAATTGCTGTGCATGCGCAAACAGTTCTTCTACCCTTGCAGCAAAACCCGATGGACCACAGGCATAGACTGCGCTCTGTTCAATCTGCTCAAAGGTTTGCAGATGGCTTTCATTCAGACGCTGTGCCGGTGTTTCCCCTGCCTGGGTATAAAACACGTCAAAGCTAAAGTGTGGATATTGTGTCGCCCATTGTTCAAACTGGGTTTTAAAAGCAACATCGGCAAAGGTTTTTACCCAGTACATCAGTTTAACCGGGGTCTGCTTTAATTGACCCGATTTGGCCAAAGCATCGACCAGGCTATACATTGGGGTAATACCACTACCGGCAGCCAGCAAAATGAGTGGTTGTGTCGCTTCAGGCAACAACATATCGCCATAAGGCTGGCCAAATTCCAGAATATCGCCCACATTGGCCTGATTGACCAACCAG
Organism: Acinetobacter sp. YH12132; assembly: GCF_013418645.1. Classification (NCBI taxonomy): domain Bacteria; kingdom Pseudomonadati; phylum Pseudomonadota; class Gammaproteobacteria; order Moraxellales; family Moraxellaceae; genus Acinetobacter; species Acinetobacter sp. YH12132. The sequence continues at coordinate 264,074 of NZ_VPBR01000002.1, read as the reverse complement.
CTGCTGACTTTACCCTGATCGACTTTTTTAACGGTTAACAGCACATGCTGAGTATCCAGTTGCGTCAGGCTGTAGGTACGCTCATAGCGAATTCCTTCAATGGTGACAAAGACCGGGTGATGTTGGCCCGCCTGTCCAAGCTGGAATTTCTGATTGAACTGCACCATCAGGCTGACCGTGTCCTGCGCGGTCTGCTGCTTTTGCACAATCTTGCCCAATGCCTGATTCACAGACCACAACGGATTGATTTTTTGTAACCAGAAGTTTGCCGAGTACGGATCAACAATCGCACTCGCAAGAGATTTGAGGGGAGATTTCGACTTTTCGATAACGTGCATAGCCTACACCACGCGATGAATTCTCAATTATTATACACATGTATATATATTTGTATATACGCTTGTATTGTTTCTATTCATTTCACAAGTTCACACACAACGGCTATACTACTGAAAAGCCTTTCAGCTCTGGACCCTATGACTCAGCCTGCCATGAAAATAAGTAATGATGTTCTTGCCCAAGATGTTCCCAACATCCGTGAACCCATGACGGTGCGTACGGTCGGCAGGAAAGCGACCATTACCAAGGAAGAGCTGTTTCAGGCTGCACTGAATCTGATCGGACCCCAGAAAAGTATTGCCTCTTTAAGCCTGCGTGAAGTCGCGCGCGAAGCCGGTATTGCACCGAATAGTTTTTATCGTCACTTTAAAGATATTGATGAGCTGGCCATTGCCCTGATTGACCGGGCCGGCCATGTGCTGCGTCAGATTCTGAATCAGGCACGTTTAAAAGCATCCAAACAGAACAGCATTATCCGCACCTCGGTTGAAGTCTTTATTGAACAGCTAGATGCTGATGAAGGTAATTTAAGTCTGCTGTTGCGTGAAGGCTATACCGGATCGACGTCTTATAAGCAGGCAGTGGAACGTCAGCTGAACTATTTCCAGCAGGAACTGAAAGATGACCTGATTCGTCTGGAGCGTTTGAATAACAGCAAACTGTCCCATCCGGAGATTGTTTCTTCAGCCATTACCCAGCTGGTGTTTAATATGGGTGCCAAAGTGATTGATATGCCCGCCAATGAACGTAAAATCATTGCCGAGCAAACCATGATCATGATCCGGATGCTGCTCGAAGGCGCACGCCATTTAGATGAAGCACAAATCCGTTAACTGGATTTTAAACTGCTTATTTAAAGTGTTGATCGAATCCGCTGCTGCACATCGCGTGCGCTCTGCTCAGGAGATTCCAGCGGGAACATATGCCCACCCGCTACAACACTAAACTCAATGCCATATATCTTTTTTAGTCCCTGCGGGAAACCTTGCTTATAAAAAGCACTCTGCTCTGCCGTGATTAAATGCACCGGTAAATTTGGGGCTTTACGCGGCCAACGCCACCACCAGCTTGGTACAGTTCTAAAAATATCTGCCTCGACCTGTTTTGGAATCTGTAAGCTGATGCCGGCCTCATCTTCTCTAAGACCATGCCGGATAAAATCCTGAAAACAGCGCTCATCAAACTGTTTAAACAAGGCATTGCCACGTAACTGCTGATAAGCCTGCTCACGGCTAGACCAGGCGTCTTTACGTTTCAGACTCAGCCCGGCCGGGGTTAAACGGTCAATCTGTTTTGAACCCAGCTTTTGCAATAACTCGAATATCGGCGCTGTTTTACCAATCACAAAAGGCGGGTCCATTAAAATCAGCTGGCTAAATAAATCTGGCCGTTGATAAGATGCCATCAGCAACACCAGCGCGCCAAAAGAATGCCCCAAACCGACCACCGCCTGTTTTGGTGTTTGTAATTCGATATCGGCAATGACCTGCGCCACCAGTTTTTCCCATTTTGGCTCAACTGGATAGTCCGGATTCAGGCCAATGACCGGAATATATTTCAGCTCAATATCGGCATCAAAATAATCAAAAAAGGTCTGATAGCAAGGACTGGCGATGCCATTGGCATGGGCAAAATAAACAACAGTTTTGGTCATAAAGGTATTTGAAGCAGATAATCCATTTTGCAGGAGGTAATTTTAATTTTTTGCTGCGATTCTCAAGATCAGCCAGGCTGGTTCAACACTCTACGCCTGACCAATATATTTATTTGGCCGACACCACCAGATTCTGGCTAGGCAAGAAAGTTGCACCGCAGGTGGTTTTATCACCAACAATCACCACGCCACGCCCTTTGACCTGGGTGGTTGGATCAGCCGCAATGGCAGCTACAGTGGTTTTACATTTTGGACAATAATGCTTCATGCCATTTAAATGCACGGCAATGCCATTAATAACAAATGAACTTTCACATTCAGCAACCACACCGCCATGTGAAGTTTTAGAGCCTAAAGTGACTAATGCTTTACCCATCGTTGTTATATCTTTTAAAAATTTGGCTCATCTTAGCATGAACATTTTACCGGACTCTAGTGCACTGATCGCCGGGCTGTTCATGTCCGGCAAATCAGTATTAAAAAAGCACCCTTCAAATTAGACTAAAAGTGTCCAACTTTCGGGGTGCAGTTCAGAAGGTGCTTTTCTAAAAATTACGACTGTTATGGTTTAACCACCACCATCACCTGAATTGCTTCCGGGGTAACCGCAATACCGTCAAGCAGGCTTAAACCTTCTTTTTGCAATTTCTGCAAACGGCTGATTTCATCTTCACGGATGCTTGGGTTAAATTGCTTCAGATACGTTAGACGGTCAATTTCATATTGCCATTTCGCGCCATACATCTCTTTGGCCTGCTCTTTTAAGCCCGGCAAGGCAGTTTTGGCAATGTCCAGCGCCTGTGCATAACGCTGCTCAATCACTTCACGGCGTGCTTTTACCACCTGACGGCAGCTATTGCCATCTAAATGATGTAAATACGGTTTTAAGATTTCAGGGGCAATTTTTTGCGACAGATCCTGACCTTTTTCACTCAGCAATACACGAATCAATTGCTGCGGCAAGCTTGATGGCAGGTTCAATGCTTTTGGTGCAATCACATCAACCTTGAACCACACTTCCAGCAGCACCGAACCTTGCGGTAATGCAGCTGACTTTAACACCGCCACATTGGTACTACCAAAGCTTTGGGTATTGATCATTTCCATCACGCTTTCGGTAAATGGATGTTCCAAAGTCAGATATTGTGCATCTTCGCGGATTTGAGCCTGATCACGATAGAAAGTCGCAGTCATGCCCTCTTCATCTAAAGTCAGACCTTGCACCTGCATCTGGTCTGTTGGCTTGATGATGACTGTGCCATTGCTTTGTTCATCAAAGTCGATGTTGGTTGAAGCCATAAAGCGCTTCATGAACATTGGCAAGGTAGTGTTGTCATCATAATCTTCCAGCGCCTGGACAATTTCCTGTGCCACCACCGGACGGCAAGAGTTGTATTCCAGTAAACGGTCACGGCCTTCCTGCAATTCAGCTTCCAAAGCTTCGCGCTGTACGCTAACCGCTTCCAGCAATTCTTCAAACTGCTGGCCTTGATCTGCCAGTAAGCAGTCTTTTAATTCAACAATGAAGTTTTCCTGCAAGGTCTGCGCCGTTGGGGAAATATTGCTGAATATATTCAACGCTTCGTTATACCAGCGGAACATGCGTTCTTGCGCCGTGCCAAGTAAATACGGCACGTGAATCTGAATCCGGTTTTCCTGACCAATCCGGTCTAGACGGCCAATTCGCTGTTCCAGTACGTCCGGATTCGCCGGTAAATCAAATAAAATTAAATCTGATGCAAACTGGAAGTTACGCCCTTCTGAACCAATTTCCGAACAGAGCAGGATTTGCGCACCATAGGAATCTTCTGCGAAATACGCCGCCGCCTGGTCACGTTCCAGCAGGCTCATACCTTCATGGAACATCGCAGTACGAATACCGGCGTGTAAACGCAGTGCATTTTCTAGCGCTTCCACCACCGGACCACTACGTGCAATCAGTAGCACTTTTTTGTGTTTTAAATCGCTGCGCAGCTTTTCCATCAGCCACATTACACGCGGATCGGTTTCCATCCACGCACCATCAAGCTGGCCTTCTTCTGGCCACATCTGTTCACGCAACTTGCCCTCTTTGGCCCAGTGGTCTGGGGCTGGCAGTGGTGCTGGCTGACAGTCACGGCCCGGGAAGCCCTGAATCGCTTCACGGGTGTTACGGAATAAAATACGGCCGGTACCATGACGGTCTAACAGTTCATGAATGGCGCGAAAACGCTGTTCCGGATGGTCTTCAATACGATGACCGAGCAAGCCTTCCAAAGCAGCCAGATGACCTTCTTCCAGTGGCATGTCGGACATCAGTACTTCAGCAATTTTGGCTGTTTGCTGATACTGCGCTTCTTCATCCAGGAAACGGTCCAACGAACTAAAACGCTGCGGATCGAGCAGGCGTAAACGGGCAAAGTGACTTTCAACACCCAACTGTTCTGGTGTTGCAGTTAAGAGCAGCACACCCGCCGTTTGTTCAGCGAATTCTTCGACCAGATCATAACGGTCATTGCCGCCTTCTTCTTCTGACCACATCAGGTGATGCGCTTCATCAACCACGAGTAAGTCAAAACCAGCTTCAAGTGCCTGCTCACGCAGATCTTCGTGGTCAATCATCAGGTCAATAGAAGCAATAATACATTGCTCGGTCAGGAACGGGTTTAAATCCGGGTCATGTTCTTTAATTGACGCTGTACGGGTCAGATCAAATAAAGAGAACTGCAGGTTGAAACGGCGGCGCATTTCAATCATCCACTGATATTGCAGTGAATCTGGCACCAAAATTAAAATACGTTCAGAACGGCCGGTTTTGAGCTGCTGATGGATAATCAGACCGGCTTCAATGGTTTTACCCAAACCCACTTCATCGGCCAGTAATACACGCGGTGCAAAACGCTTACCGACTTCGTGGGCAATATAGAGTTGATGCGGAATCAGGCCAACGCGTGAACCAATCAGGCCACGCAGCGGACTGCTGTGCATATTGGCCTGCATCAACAGCGCTTCAATACGCAGGTCGTACCATTCTTTATAGTCAATCTGGCTGGCCAGTAAACGGTCTAAGGGTTTAGACAGCTGGATTTGCGCGCCAATTCGGGTTTCATTCAGCGATTTCTGTTCTTCTGAACCATCTTCCAGCTGACGTACCACGTTATAACGCACCACGCCACCGCGATCTTCCAGACTCTGAACCGTCCATTTCAAGCCTTCCTGGTCCTGTACTTCATCGCCCGCATTAAACACGATACGGGACAAAGGTGCATTGTTACGTGCATAGACACGGGTTTCGTCACTCTTGGGGAATAAAATGCTGATTGAACGTTCATCTACATCAATAAGAACGCCTAAGCCCAGTTCTGTTTCTGTATCTGACAACCAACGTTGACCAATAGCAAACTGCTGCAATTTTTCCACCTTTTTCTAGAAGTTAGGACTGTCGCGTTATCACTCAAGGACTGCTTGCCATTTGAGCAAAATTTGACATCGTAAAGCAATATATTTTGACATAAAGCCCACCAAAAAGTGAGCTTAAATTCATGAGGATATGTTTCCCTTAAAACGGCACCGGGCAATTAAACTCCAGTGTTTCTCCCGTTTGAGGATGTTGAAAACTTAAATACGCCGCATGCAAACACAGGCGTGAAGACAGCTGTTGCTGCTCTGGCGTGGCATATAAGGTATCGCCAATAATTGGATGACCCAGATATTGCATATGCACCCGCAGCTGATGCGAACGGCCGGTAATTGGAATAAGTTTGACCCGCGTAACCGCCTGTCCATTTATTTCAAACTGTTCCAGCGCCTGCCAGTGGGTAAGCGCCGGTTTCGAATGAGAAGGATCGGCCATATGCAACGGCGGACGGGTTGGATCATAGACCACCGGCACATCAATGGTGCCTTCGCCGTATAGATGCCCGGCCACCACTGCCTGATAATGCTTATCGGTCTGGCGTTCCTGAAACTGGCGTGAAATCTTGTTTTGCCCCAAGCGGCTAAGACCAAACACCAAAATACCTGAGGTGTCACGATCCAGACGATGAATTAACAGGGTTTTAGGCTCAATGGCGACCAAACGGCTGATCAGGCAGTCTTGTAAATCTGCTGTTTTTCCTGGCACTGTGAGTAAGCCGGCCGGTTTATGGATGAGCATAAAATCTTCATCTCGATAAATCAGGTGTTCGGTTAGAAAATTACTCAAAGTACACTTCCAGGCTGATCGCGAAAATAAGGCGGCAATGATAAAAACCTTGCACCACAATTACAATGCAATTTGCGCAAATTGCAGACGTTTTTTCCGATTTTGCTGAATAAAAATGTCAATTTTCTGAAAATGGCAAATTTAGCCCGTTAAAATCTGCAGCAATCCGTGTAGTGTGGGTTTGGACTGCATATCTTCATAGCGAATATTGGCGCCATTGGCACGCCATAAACCGACCAGACTGACCATACTTACCGAGTCCAAACCATAGTGACGCAGATCTTCATGCGGGTCGATATCCAGCGCATCCATATCCAGCTGTTCGGCTATGGCCAGTAAAATGCCTTTGCTGGACAGGATATATGCCAAGGGCGCACTGAGACTCCAAAGCCGGTTCAGGCTATAGCTAGTCAGATGATGCAGCCCCTGCTGGGAGATATTTTCAATCCATTGGATATGCTGCTCCTGATTGGCCAGTAGAATCGCATCATCCACCACACAGAGCTGTTCGGTCACGCTATACAGATGCGGTAAAATCTGTTTTAGCATCGGAGTGATCTGTCCGGCAAAAATCAGTTGGGGATGGGTTGAAGCGTATTCACCCAGCTGCTGCATGCCTTGCAGGACATCATCGCCGTATAGATCGACAATAGGAATGTCCAGTGCTTTGGCTTTATTGCTGATCTGGATCAGATGAGTCATCAGGTCGCTGTCCTGTATACCTACCATCATCCTTAGGTTTTGCAGTCCTACCAGTACCAAAACAGATTCATTTGATGCAAGCTGCCATTTGGCTTGAGATGGTACGAGTTGGATTTTTTTGGGCATGAGGTACAGCATGGAAGGCTCTTATAAATACAAAATAGCATGATGATTCATGCTATTTTAGTTTAGCATCGATTTAAAAAACACTTTGATTTCACAGACGTTTATTGTTCTAATTTCGTATAATCGCCATTATCTTAAATAAGCATAATTCAATACAAGCAATTGATCGAACTATAGATTAATTTAGGTAGTTAAATCATTAACCCTATTTGAAACAATGAAAATAAAAACTTACTCTTCTAAAGGCTTTATCGGAGTTTTATTGCTCATAATATTTATGGCATGGTTTGTACTTAAATGCATTCCTCTATCAGAGCAAGAACAAAATGCAAAAATTAGTAGCAAAATGGAAAGACAACGGCTTCGATTGGCTCAAGAATTTGATAGGTACACTCTAGAGGAACAAGCACGATTGCCAAAATATGATTCCCGTAAATATGCCCTAATTAAACGTAATAGCAGATTCTGGTTAATACCTAGAGAATATTTTAGTGATAATGGTTTTCATATAAGGTGGCCAAATACGGTAAATAGGCTACTAAAAAGAAATTGGGAAAATAAATCTAATAAAAAATACCCTATTGTGCGAGTCTTGATGGAGTCACGACAATTTAATGCATCTACAGGTTATGCAGGTAATGATAAATTTCTAAATGTAGAGCCATGCAAAAATGGAAATGATTGGTTTATTTGGAATGGAATAAATGTTCGGATATACCCGAGTGATGTACCTAATCTTTCAGATAGGCAGCGTTTAGATATATGTTTAACAGTATTGAAAATACTCAATGAGGAAATAAAGGAAATAAAGGAAATAAAGGAAATAAAGGAAATAAAGGAAATAAGTTAATTAACTTTAAGATTTCCTTAAATTAACATAATACACGTTATACGAAATTCTTTTGATTTCCTTTTTAAATCATAATTTTATTGTATATAGGCAAGCCCAATCATTAGCGATTGGGCTTTTTAATTCATATTTAACGTTCCACGCTTCATTTTGGTACAACTTTGGATGAATTTATTGAGTTGAGCTAATCAATTTTTTTCTTGAATTAACTTTGCTGTGCCAAAAAATTCCCAATCGCCACCTGTGCAATTTCTGCGTCTTCAAAAGACTTTACACCAGACACACCCATCGCACCGACCAGTTGCCCTTCATACATCAGTGGCTCACCACCTTCTAACATGCCTGAAAAACTCTGCATGGTTAAAAAGCCCATCTGGCCGCCTTTAATAATATCTTCAAACAGTTTAGACGGACGGCGACTGATGGCAGAACATTGTGCTTTTTCAACCGCCAGATTCGCAGTCATAGGCGCTGCCCCATCCATACGTTTCATGGCCAGTAAACTGCCCGTTTCATCCACCACCGCAATACTGACATTAAAGTTATGCTGTATCGCATATTGATGCGCTTCATTTAATAGAAATTCAGCATCACTTAAAGTCAAATAATGTTTGGTTTTCATTTTGATCTCGAATTAACTGAAGCTTCCCTCTCCTTTTAGGAGAGGGTTAGGGAGAGGTCAAATTTACGCTTTCATCTCAGCAAAAGTGGCTTTTGCCGCCTGAATGGTAAACTCGATATCTTCATCGCTGTGCGCGCTTGAAATAAAGCCGGCTTCAAATGCAGATGGTGCCAGGTTCACGCCACGCTCCAGCATGCCGTGGAAGAATTTACGGAAAGCATCGACATCACATTTCAGCATCGAGTCAAAGCTGGTGATATCGTCCTGATCGGTAAAGTACAGACCAAACATCGCGCCCACTTGCTGGGTTTTAAACGCAATACCGGCTTCATCCGCCGCTGCCTGTAAACCGGCCAGCAGTTTTTCCAGTTGTGTACTTAATTTTTCATAGAAGCCTGGCTCACGCAGATGTTTAAACATCTCGATACCGGCACGCATCGCCAGCGGGTTCCCCGACAATGTTCCGGCCTGATACACCTTACCCAGTGGTGCAATACATTCCATCACTTCGCGTTTACCACCGAAAGCACCGACCGGTAAGCCGGCACCAATGATTTTACCCAAGGTGGTTAAATCTGGGGTAACGCCATAATGCGCCTGCGCACCGCCTAAGCCAACACGGAAACCGGTCATCACTTCATCAATAATAAACACCGAGCCATGTTCATCACAGACATCACGAATGGCTTGCAAGAAACCATCAATTGGCGCAACCAGGTTCATGTTACCGGCAACCGGTTCCACAATCACCCCGGCAATTTCTGAACCAAACTTGGCAAAGCATTCTTTTAAGGTGGCAATATCGTTATATGGCAGGGTTAAGGTGTGTTTGGCAAAATCCGCAGGAACACCGGCAGAGGTCGCTTCACCCTCACCTTTGGTTAACAGGCCAGAACCGGCTTTCACCAGTAATGAATCTGAGTGACCGTGGTAACAGCCCTCAAATTTCACGATCTTGTCACGGCCGGTATAACCACGTGCCAGACGAATCGCGGTCATGGTCGCTTCAGTACCGGAGTTGGTCATACGCACCAGTTCAATTGATGGCATGATTTCGCAGATAATATCGGCCAGCGTCGTTTCATGAACAGTTGGCGCACCAAAACTTAAACCGTCTACTGCAGCATCCTGCACCGCTTTAATAATCGCTGGATGGGCATGACCCAAAATCATTGGCCCCCATGAACCGACATAATCGACATAGCGTTTGCCATCTACATCATATAAATATGCGCCTTGGGCTTTTTCAATAAAGACCGGCGTGCCGCCTACACCATTGAACGCACGTACCGGTGAGTTCACGCCACCTGGAATATGTTTGCTGGCTTGTTTAAATAATTGTTCTTGCTTTGGAGATAGGCTCATGAATCGACTCAACTCAAAATAAAATCAGACAAAAATTTCGGCTTAAACCGCCTTTTTAAATAGTTCAGACCAGTCATATACGCGTTGAGCAACGGTATGCATCGGACGACCTAATATATCACTAATCACCGCACAAAGGTCTGCACCGGCATCAATCACCTGCTGACCATTTTCAACGGTTAACCCCCCAATCGCGCAGATCGGTACATTCAGTTTTGCTTTGGCCTGCTTTAAGGTTTCCAGACCAATATTGCCGGCTTCCGGCTTGGTATCGGTGGCGAAAATTGCCCCAAATGCCACATAGTTAGCGCCATCGGCAATGGCCTGCTCTGCCAGCTCAAGTGAATTGTTACAGCTGCGGCCAATCAGGACATTCTTTGGTAAACGTGCCGCGGCTTCGACAATTGAGCCATCATCTTGACCCAAATGCACGCCAACACCATATTTTACCGCAGCTTCCAAATCATCATTAATCACAAATGGCACTTTGTACTGTGCACACAATGATTTCATATATTCAATTTCATAAGCCTGATCTTCTTTTGCCACCTTTTTACGGCGATATTGCAAGACTGCAACTTCATAGGTCGCCATTGCACCTTCAAGTTTAGCCAAGAGCAGTTCAATCGGATCATCATTGGTAATTAAATATAAGCCACGCATTTTGCCTGCCTGAAACACCTCAAAAAATTGGCTCTCATTATTACATAGTTACAGCTCAAGAGCAGGCCTTGCCTGTATTTTCGCTGATGCTTTGTTTCAGTTCAGATTTTTATGCAAAATCCCTAGTATTGGGGATAGAGTCAGCGCCGGTTTCGGTATTTACTAGGACTCACAATAATAACGATATAAGTTGTTGTTTTTTATTTTTTTTATATCAATAACAACCAACGTGCATTCATGGTCTCATGGACGTACTAGAATTTGATGCCAGGACGCATTTGGGGAAATGTGATCAAACGCTAGCACGTCCACACTCTTTTGACTCTCTTCATTCTTTTTATTTCAATGATTCCAGCTATAAAAAAAGCCCGGAGAAAGGTCACTCCAGGCTTGGAAAGTTAAAAACTGATGTCATCAAAGTGTCATACACTCTGCATTGCTTCAATTAATAGAACATTCACTCTACAATTTCAATGAATTTTTTGACCATTCATCTTATTTTTGACCGAAAGTTTTAGTTTTGCTCGAAAAATGAAGATTAGCTGTCAATTTTATCCAGTGCGCGGTCTTTAAGACTCAGGTTGCCGCGCAGAATGTCGGCAAACATTCGCCAGTCAGAAATAAAGCTATACAGCGGCTGTTTAAAGCTGGCCGGCTTGTTTTTTTCAAAGAAAAAATGACCGACCCAGGCGCAGGCATAACCGGCCACCAGTCCATAGACAAAGTAACGTGGCTTACGCTGCCTGACCATTTGCGTCAGGCAAATCAGGCCGATACCACTGCCCAGCATATGCAGACGCCGGCTCATGATATTGCGGTGTTCGGTTAAATAAAAACGATAAAACTCGTGATAATTTTGAATTGGACCTTGAGGCGTGTCATCCGGTTTTTTCGCCCATTCGGTGTTGAGGGGTGCGTTCATGTTCATCATCCTGATGCTCTGTTCTTGCTCAAATTACCGCATTTTCTGTACAAATAAAAGCCACTTTGTTCGCGCTATTTTTCTGGCTACTTTTTTCAGGACAGATTTTGGTTACAATCAGAAGCCTTAAACAATGAACGCCTTTTCTGGACGCTTGATAATAATTTGGTATAGCGGCGTCATCTGCCAGAAAGCTAATTTTTTGCTGTATTGCTCAATTTTTTAGGACCAATTGAATGACCGAGATTGAATTAAAATTTCAAATTCCTGATGCGCGCCGTAATGCCTTACTTAAAGCGCTGGATCCTAAGAAATCTGAAAGCATTTCGCTGCAAGCCCGATATTATGACACTACCGATCGCCTGCTGGCACAGCATGGTATTGCTCTGAGACAACGCTTGGAAGGCACGCGCTGGGTACAGACACTAAAAGCCGGTAAAACCCATATTGAACGTTTTGAACATAATCATGACCTGGGCGAACTGCAACAGCCACCTGCGCTTGATTTAAGCATTTACGATGCCGCTCCTGAAGCCAGACAGCTACTAGATACAGTCCTCACGCAGACTGAAAGCCCGCTGCAACTGCAATTTGAAACCGATATTACGCGTACTTCGCGTGTTATCCAGCTAGATGAAGTGGAGATTGAAGCCAGTTTAGATGTGGGCTGTATTCGCAGTGGTGAACGTGAATATCCCGTCCATGAAATTGAGTTTGAATTAAAATCTGGTTCGGTGCAGGCACTGCTGGCCTTCTGTTTTGAATGGGTCAAGAAATACCAGCTCTGGTTAGATGTGCGCAGCAAGGCCGAAATGGGCAATTTGCTGGCTTTAGACTTACAAGTCAGCCCGCCGCGTCTGGCTGAAGAATTCCGTTTAAATAAAAAAGCCTCAGCCGATCAGAATTTAAGACTGTTAATTGCCCAGCAATTGCAGCATTTACTACCGAACATTGCGGCTATTTCAGCGGGTGTTAATGAAGCCGAGCATATTGTACAGGCGCAAAATGCACTGAATCAGCTGTATTTAACCGTGCATTTGCTCAAAGACTGGAGTGCGTCTATTTCGGAAAAATGGGCCAATCAGTTACTGGCGTTTAGACAGCAGTTTGACCAGCTGCAACATTTAGAGCACATGCAAAATACCCTCGGCACCTTTTTGCAGAATCCGAATACCGCCTCGAATCTGGCCAAAGATATTTTATATGCTAAAGAGAAACTGGCCAATCTGGTGAAATCGACCCAGAATGTACATCATTATCTGGAACTGTTGATGTTTAGCCTGGATGAAGATGCCTCCCACCCTGCGCAGGATTTAAAACAGGCCGCTCAGCAGACTTTGCAGCATCAATATAAATTACTGCAAGAACAGCTAAACCAGACCAGTCAGACCGATTTTGACAGTCTGGATCAGCTGGCGCAGAAAATTAATGCCCTGAAATTTATTTTCCCGGTACTCACCACGATCTATGATGTTAAAAACCTGCAAAAGTACAGCAAAGCCCTGAACGATGCCCAGCTGGCCGCGCAGGAATATCAGGTTCTTTCCTCCGCTGCGCTGTATATCCAGCAAACCGAGCTGGAAGCCAGCGACTGGTTTGTACTCGGCTGGCTGACCGCAAAACAGGAAGTCCATGCGCAAGCCTTGCTGGATGCCACCGAACAATTCCTGGTGAGTCGCAAGTTTATTAAGTAAGTTCAGCCACTCCCCGCTCCGGCCAGACAAAGGAATACGCTTTATGGCTACTTTTTATGCATGGCTTGGCCTATAGTAAGGTCAATCAAGAATAAAAATTGCAGGAGTTGGTTATGGCGGAAATCGAACTGAAATTTCAGGTGCCGGTGCATCAGCGCCGCGCCTTTGAAAAAGCCATTGCCAAGAAAAAAGCCGTGCCAATGCAGCTGTGGGCCAAATATTATGACAGTCCTGAGCAGCAGCTGGCACAGCATGCCATCGCCCTGCGTCAGCGTCTGGAAGGTCAACGCTGGTGTCAGACCTTAAAAGCACCGGGGCAGTATCATTTTGAGCGTTTTGAACTGGAACTGGCCCTCGGCCCGGATGAACCGGAGCAGCTGGATCTAAGCCTGTATCAGGAACATAAACAGGCGCAAACCTTGCTAAAACAGGCGCTGGAGCTGAAAAAGGCCGATTTAAAAAATACCGGTCTGGAGCTGCAATTTGAAACCGATGTGCAACGCCTGATTGTGCTTGAACAAGTCAAAGACAGTGCAATTGAACTGGCCTTTGATCAGGGCGAAGTCCGCACACCAACAGCACAAAGCGATATTTACGAAGTCGAGTTTGAACTGAAACATGGCGATGTTAGCGACCTGATTGATTTTGTGCAGCCATGGGTAAAACGCTATCAGCTCTGGCTTGATGTTCGCAGCAAATCACAGCGCGGTCAGATGCTCAAGAATCAGCAGGACATCTTGCCCGTTCAACATCAAACACCTTTTAGCCTCGATAAACATGATTCGAGTAGCCGCGCGCTGGCCAAAATTGTCAGCAACTGTCTGACTCATTTATTACCAAATGCCACGGCGATTGCCGACAATCATTATCAGAGTGGTCATGTACATCAGGCCCGTGTGGCCATTCGCCGTTTACGCAGCGCGCTGAAAATCTTTGGTCACTGGTCCGAACAGGTACAACCCGAATGGCAAGCGCAATTGGCAGAACTGTTCCGGCAACTTGGTTCCACCCGCGACCGCGATGCGCTGAGTGAAAGCCTGATGCCACGTCTGGCCAAGGCCGGCTCTCCCCTCGCGAAACTGCCAGCAAGTAGCGAAAGCAGCGATGAAATTGATGCACTATTTCGCGCGCCAGAAACAGTGCGCCTCTTGCTGGAGCTGCTACAGTTTAGCCAGTGCACAGCACATGAAGATGATCAATCGCTGAAAAAGCAGGTACGGAAACAGCTTGCAAAAATGCACCGGCAAATTTGTCAGGATGCCGTGCAGTTTGCACATCTGGACAGTGAACAGAAGCATCGTACCCGTAAACGGGTCAAACGCCTGCGTTATTCGGTCGAGTTTATTGCCTCTTTATTTGAAGCCGATGCCGTCAAACAGTATCTGAAAGCATTGAAACCGGCACAGGAATCTTTGGGTCAGTTTAATGATCTGGTAGTGGCCGAAGCCCTGTTTCAACATGAGGTTCAGCAAAACCCACAGGCCTGGTTTGTTCTGGGCTGGATTGCTGCCGAGCAAGAGCATGTTCTGGCCGAAGCCGAGCAGCATTTGCTGGAATTTACCCGCAGCAAAACCTTCTGGTCGGACTAAAGCCCAGCACGGAGATAATCATTTAGCGGTACTTGCCAAATACCTTCCAGGTACCGTTATCGGCCAGCGGATCATGATAACTATCGCTCCGCTGCTTGCGCGGTTTTTCCCGGGCATCCACCAGCTGAAAATGCGGTTCGACACTCAGCACAATACCGTTGACATAAAAACGGGTGCGGGTGTATTCACTTTGCCCATGCTGAAACACATAGGTACGCAAATCAATAAACTCACGGTGTGCCACCAGTGCGGCGCTGTCGTCACTCTCCAGCCACTGTTTCATCGCCAGCATCTGCGTAGCATCAAACTGGCCGCACTTTTCCATCAAGCTGGCCAGACCGCGAAAAGTTTTTGATTCTTTGGCCCGGGTTTTATTAATCCGGATTCGGTCAACATGAAAGAAAAATAAAGGCAGGTTTAAGTGACTTGGCAGATGAATGGCATCCAGCACTTCATCTTCCATAAAGGGCTGAAACAGCTCTTGTGCCCGCTCAATCAATCCGGACCATTGCTGGAAATAGGCTTCAACTTCAGCCGGATTGCCATAATAAATTGGCAGCCCTTCTACATTGGCCAGATGTGCCGGCGGCCAGATGTTTTGTCGCAGCAGCGCAATATCACTTTTTAGACTTTGAACCGCAATTGCATCTTGCATCGTGATTCCTTTTTCTTGCTTAGGCTATTTTTAGAGTAAGACAAAGGTTTAGTTTCTGCAAGGCTTTGCCTATAATTATTGTTTATGATTTTAGCTTAGGAAAAATTCATGGTTCAAAAGATTGAAGCAACCGATGTTACCGAAGAAGAAGCGTTAAATGCTGCTTTCTTTGAACGTGCTGATGAATTTATCAAACAGGCCAACGAATTTTGTCGCGTCGAAAAAGGTTCACAGGAACAACCGGCGGAAAAACGCGGTCAGGTCAGTGCTGCCATGTTGTTTGGCACGGCGCGTTTTAATACCTGGGTCGCAGCCAATAACTTCAAAGATGGTGAGGAAATGCGTGCTGCCAAAGATCAGGTCATGTCCTACATTTTGCAGCAGTTCCAGATGATGCTGGAAGACAATTATGATGAATACTGTGAACAGTTCGAGAACTATTTACGTTTCCGTCGTAATGAAGAATTTCACAGCAATAAACACAAACATGATCACGATCATTAAATTGCTAAAAAAAGTCCACCCTGTTGGGCTTTTTTAATGTCATCTTTTCGATAAATACCCTTTTCTTTTTTGCAGACTTGGCTTTGAATAAAATAGACATCTTCAAGGATCAAACCAACCTGCTATGCAAAATCTTGGATTTGCACTGATTGATGCGCATATTCATCAATGGGACCCGTATAACACACCACACAGCGCACGCTTGGCGGTCAAGCTGCTGGGGAAATATCCACGCTTACTGGATAAAACCATCCGTACGCTAAAATCCAAAGCGCTGATTGACACCCTGGGACATACCCAGCATGTCACTGCCCCCTATTTGCCCGAGCATTATTGCCGCGATGTCGGCTTTTATCCGGTTGAAAAAGTGGTGCATGTGGAGGCCAGCTGGCATGACCACAAAGGCAAAGGTGTGGTTGGAGAAACCCGTTTTATTGAGTCGCTGGATTTTACCAAAAATGGTATCCAGCTGGGTGCAGTGGTGGCCACGGCCGACCCGCGTGACAGCCAGTTCAAGCAGATTCTGAAAATGCATCAGAAAGCGGCGCCGCAACATTTTCGCGGGATTCGTAAAATGGCTGCGGTTCATGAAGATAAAGACATTTATGCCTGGGCCGATGATCCGCATTTATACCGTGACAAAAAATTTCTGAAAGGCTTTGAACTACTGGCACAGCATAATTTAAGTTTTGATGCCTGGGTCTATTCCAGCCAGCTGGAAGATGTGATTGCCCTGGCAAAACAGTTTCCGGAAACCTCAATTGTGCTGGATCACCTCGGTACACCGGCCGGTCTGTTTGGTCCGGTCGGCTCGCATACCGGTATTACCCAAACTGCGCGCGACAATATCCTGTTTCGCTGGCAGGAAGACCTGGCAGAACTGGCGCGCTGCCCGAATGTCTATACCAAATTGTCAGGGCTGTTCATGCCGGTACTGGGTCATCAGTTTCATCAGCAGCAACGGCTGGCCTCAAAACAGGAAATCATTGATTTAACTGCCCCGCTGATTCAGCATGCGCTAAAAAGTTTTGGTATGTATCGGGTGATGTTTGGTTCCAATTTCCCGATGGATCGGGTCAGTAGCGACTTAGTCACGATTATTGATGCCTTTAGCGATGTGGTGGCGACGTATCATCCGCAGGCATTAGCGCAGGTATTCCATGATAATGCCAAACAATTCTATCGGCTCTAATTCTCTATGATAAATTCACCTCATACTTACTCATAGCACCTATAAGGATTGCTGGCAGATGGGATCAGTGCCAACATAACCGGCTTCATAAAAATCTCCCGTTTAGGAAGATTTTTTATATGAATGATCTGTAATCAGCACTTATTTTACCGGCTGACCATATTGATCAGCCATGACTTCGACCCAATGTTGCGGCAGCAGATATTTCTGGATCACCGCATCAATATCGGCTTTGCTGAGTCGGGCAATGGCCTGATCACGTTTTTCCCTATACGGTAAATCACGGTCAAGTTCCAGCTGTGCCACCAGCATCCGGTGAATACGGCGCTCATCTTCCAGCGCTGTGACACGCTGTTTCAGAATGTCAGCCTTGGCCGCCGCTACTTCCTGTGCAGTCACGCCATTTTTGCGCAACTCCTGAAAGACTTTATGTACCGCCTGCGACAACTGCGCCGCTTTACCGGCAGTATAGTTGGCACTCACACTGAGGGCACCGGAATTTTCAAAGCTGCTTAAACTGAGCGAACTGCCAAAACTGTAGACCAGCGCATTTTTTTCACGCAGCTCTTGCGCCAGACGTGAGGTCAGTTGTGAGTCCCCTAAAATATGACTCATGACCATTAATGCGGCTGCATCGGGATGATCATTTCCCATGGGCAGGGTCATCACGCCCTGATAACTGCCAAACTCACGCTGTTCGGACAGTACATGCTGTTTTTGCGCCGCATAGCTATTATACGGCACGCTTAAACGCTGATACGGCTGTGCTCCGTTCCAAGTGGCAAACTGCTGTTGCAACAGCTTGAGAACCGGCTTGGCCTCATAATCGCCGGTAATGGCAATCCGGGCATGATCCATGGCAAAAAACTGCCGATACAGCTGTTTGACTTTCTCATTGCTGGCCTGGGTCAACTGCTGCTTGGCAAATTCCGGCTCGAAGTGATAACGCAAATCTCCCGGCTGATAACGCTCGATCAAACGTGCCATATTTAAGGCAGCCACGGTTTCCGGCTCGGTATACGGCCGGTCCAGACTGGCCAGACTTTGTGCCTTGATCAGATCAAACTGGGCCTGTTCAAACAGCGGCTTTTTCATGATTTCCAAGACAAATCTGAAAAACTCATCAAATTTATCTTTTTTGGCCACAATCGAAATGGCCACACCATTGCTATTGGCCTGTGCCGAAGCCGAACCGCCGGCTTCAATGGATTTGTCGGCAATATCCTGCAGGCTGTACTGATCTGAGGCACGCAGCATTAAATAGGCCATCAGGTCAATAATCTCGCCCTGATTAAACAGCGATTTTTCATTGCCAAAATCGACTATAATGGTGGCGTAGGTTTTATCGTCCCGGGTCGAGGTGGGAAACAGTGCATATTTCATGCCATTGGCCAGTGTGCCACGCTGGATTTTGGCTTCAGTCTGGCTTAAGGCCTGTTTGGATGTGTGCAGATACTGCTGAATTTCCTGCTCATAGCTGCTGATGTCTTTGAGTGGCTCGGCCTGTACATCCATTTGATCGAGGGTTTTCAGCGGTTCAGCAGCCTGCTGTTGCTGGGCCTTTTTCTGCTCTTCTGGTGTCGGCTGAATATGCCCGCGCATACGATGTTCAGGAATCAGGAATTGCTGTAAACGTGTATTGACCTGATCCACCGTTAAGGCCTGTAATTCCTGTTGATGGACAAAATACTGTGCCCAGTTGCCCTGCTCCGATACCACATAATCACTTAGCATACCGGCAAGAGCACTGGCATTGCTAAACAGACTGTCCTGGCTATTACGAATCAGGGTTTTGACCCGGTTCAGCTCGGTCTGATTAAAATTTTTGCCCTGCTCGACACCCTGCTGCAAGGCAGTTTCAACCTGCTTGGCATTATGAGTCGGTGCATACAAGGCACCCATAAAGACCAGATTAAAATCCTGATCCAGCCAGGTGGTCGATTGCACCATGGTGCTGATACCGGTTTCAACCATGCCCTGATACAAATGCCCGCTCGGCTGCATGGTGTATAAATACGGCGCCAACGCCAGAGCGGTTTTATGCTGGCCGTTCTGACCATTTAAATAGATATTGAACTTGGCCAGCTGGCTGCCTTTTTGCACTAAAAAATCCCGGTTTTTGATGGTACGGGCATCCAGCACTGGCACCTTGACCTGTGCCGGAATCTGGCGTTTGGCCAGCGGACTAAAATGCTGATCAATCTGCTTGAGTACCTGCGCTTTATCAAACTTGCCGGTCAGCACCATCACGGCATTATTCGGTGCATACCAGTTACGATAAAAACGCTGCAATTCCGGCATCTGAATCGACTGCAACTCATTCAGATCACCAATCGGTAAACGGCCCAGATACTGGTTGCCATAGGCCGCTTTCCAGACCTGATCCATTAACACCGCATAGGGCTGATCCATACGCACTTCGCGTTCACGCTTCACAATCGCAATTTCTGCCGGCACAAATTTTTCTTGCAGCACCAGCTTGTCCATACGCTCGGCTTCAAGATAAATCATCTCATTAATGGCTGTCTGATCTGGGCGGATGGTGTTCAGATATTTGGTCGAGTAGTAATCGGTGCTGGCATTATTGCTTAAGGTGTACTGGTTTAAACGGCGCTGGAATTCATCTCCCGGGACATTCTGGGTGCCTTTAAACGCCAGATGTTCCAGTAAATGCGCCATACCGCCTTTGCCTTGGGGATCATTCAGGGAACCGGTAAAGTAGATGGTACTCATCACCACTTTATTTTCTTTGGCATTCGGCGCCAGAATCACCCGAAAACCATTATCCAGCCGGTATTCTTCAATCTGCTGTTCAGATTTTACCAACACCGGCTGGGCAAATGTCGTAGCCCCCACACCCATGATCAGCAAAGACAGGCTGAGCTGTTTAAACCGCATTAACATAATTTTTTCAATACCTTTTACCTGCTGCAGCCGCTTGCATGACTGCAGCATTAAATTGTTTGTTGTTGTGACTTATGTTTGAAAATCACCGGCATACCCAGCGTGATTTCCCTGTTCTGTTTTAATCTAAAAATAACTCGGCCACCAGATATAATTTGGCATAACCGGAAATTTCAATACGCTGCTCTGCTTGTAAGGCACAGTACAGCATTCCACCTCGCGCCGAAGCCTGATAAGCCACCAGTTCAGTTTTGCCGGTTTTTTCTGCCCATAACGGCGCCAGACCGGTATGCATGGAACCAGTCACCGGATCTTCATCAATCCCTTTATGCGGGGCAAAGTAGCGAGCAATATAGTCATAGTCCTGAGAGGGCGCGGTCAAGGCCACATCTAGGTCTGTCGCGGTAATTGCGGTGCTGACCTGATGCAGCTCTGCAATCTGCCGGATTTTGGCCAGATCGGGCTGGGCGGCTAACACTGCCTGCTCAGATTCCAGTACCAGAATATAGGCCTGTGCATTTAAATAGACTTCCTTAACCGGCTGATCAATCACATCCAGCAATTGCGCCGGAAATTCATCTTGCAGTACCGGCACACGGGTTGGAAAATTCATGCGGATTTTGCCATCATCATCTTGCGTGACAATAAAAAGACCTAAATTTTTGACATGAAAATGAATGGTTTTGGCGCGGGTATAATCCTTAAACAGTACAAAGCTGCTGGCCAAAGTGGCATGGCCGCAAAAATCCACTTCGACTGTGGGGCTAAACCAGCGAATCTCGAAATTTTCAGCATCCATCGGCTTGACAAAGGCAGTTTCGGAAAGGTTATTTTCCAGTGCAATATTCTGCATTAAAGCGTCATCAAGCCAGTCTTCGACCACTATTACTGCGGCCGGATTTCCCTTAAATAATGCTGTTGTGAATGCATCAACCTGATACATTTTCATGAATCTGTCTCCCGCTGTATTTTGTGCTTTTTCCCAAGCATGCATCAATGATATAAGTTTTAACACCCGGTACAATGCAGAATTGTTGTTTTCCTGCATATCTCTGGAATGATCTCTGATTGAGGAATAAAAAATATGACGCTCCCTGCTGATCTGCAAGCCGTGCCTTTGGAAAAGGCCTATCGTTTGATCAATCATGGTCCGACCGTGCTGGTGTCTGCACAAGATCAGCAAGAAACCGATGTCATGGCTGCAGCCTGGGCCTGTGCGCTTGAGTTTAATCCCGCCAAAGTTACAGTGGTGCTGGATAAAAGCACCAAAACCCGTGCCATCATTGAACAGTCAGGTTATTTTGCCTTGCAGGTGCCGACCTTAAAACAGCTCAGGATGGTGCATCAACTGGGAAGCATCAGCCTGTTTCAGGAGCCGAACAAGCTGGACCGCTGTGGGGTCGAGCTGTTCCAGTTTGAGCATTCTCCTGTGCCGACAGTGGCCGGATGCGCCGCCTGGCTGATCTGTGAACTTATTCCGGAGCCGCACAACCAGCAAACCCATGACCTGTTTATAGGCAAAGTCATTACAGCCTATGCCGATCAGCGGGTATTTCGTGACGGGCACTGGTATTATCATGAAGTGGCCGATGAATGGAAAAGTATCCACCATATTGCCGGCGGGCATTTTTATAGCATTGGTCAGCCGGTTTCAGTGGAATAAACAGTTGTTAGATTAGCAAACAAATTGGCCAGATCAGCGCGCAACTGTAATAGCCCGCGCGCCATACAACAATATTTTACGCATAATAAAAAGCGCAAGGAATCTGCATGGATGCACAGCAACGCCGCCTCAGCCTGTTTTTACTGCTGGCCACCTGTTTAGGTATCGGTATTTTTCGTTTTTCTTATACCGCCTTATTACCCAGTACCCGTCTGGCTTTTGAATGGAGTAGCGAGTTTGCCAGCCTGTTAGGCAGCGCCAATTTACTCGGTTATTTAATTGGTGCGGTCTGGGCCATGCGCTTAAACCGGCAGCTATTAAGCTGGATTCAGGCCGCGGCCTTTCTCGGCAGTTTAAGTTTATTCTGCTGTGCGTTCGCCGGTTTTGAGGGCAGCTGGTATCTGTTCTGGCGAATATTGTCCGGCATCTGCGGTGGCTGGCTGATGATTCTGGCGCCGAGCGTGGTTGCGCAGCACTGTGAATTGCAGCATCGGTTTAAAATTAATGTGATTGGTTTTAGTGGCATCGGACTTGGTGTGCTGCTCGCCACATTATTTTTGCCCTATTTAGATCATATCTCCACCTCAAGCGCCTGGCTGATTTTATGTGCCTTTGCCGTGCTGTGCAGTCTGGGTTTAATCCTGCTCAAACCCAAAGCCCTACCGGTTAACATCCAAAGCCAGCCTCAAAGCGCTGCTGCTGTGCCCATCAATAAAAAGGTCTTTGCCAGCCTGCTCTTGGTGTATAGCTGTAGCGCGTTTTCCTATGTACCACACTCACTCTTCTGGATTGACTATTTAAGTCAGGTGCAACAACTCAGCCTGTTCTGGATCAATAGCCACTGGATTTTATATGGCCTGGGCAGTGCCTGCGGAGCGGCCTGTGCCTATTTTCTGGCAAAACAGCTCGGCAATTTCAAAGCCCTGAAAATCCTGTATTGCCTGTATGTGGCGGCCATTTTAGCGGCAATCGCCCCTTGGTCAGTGATGACCTTTCTGTCTTCCT
The DNA here is from genome assembly GCF_013418645.1 of Acinetobacter sp. YH12132. Taxonomy (NCBI): domain Bacteria; kingdom Pseudomonadati; phylum Pseudomonadota; class Gammaproteobacteria; order Moraxellales; family Moraxellaceae; genus Acinetobacter; species Acinetobacter sp. YH12132. The sequence goes on along the minus strand of NZ_VPBR01000002.1, from coordinate 241,442 downwards.
TTTTTACTGGCCTGCTGAATCCGGCGGTGGTGTTTCTGACCTCTTATACCCTGCTCCAGCTGTATGGTCTGGCCTATAAAAAATTATGGGGCATGGCTACTTTATGCTTTGCCAGCGTGCAGCTGATAGGAGGCTTAAGCTTTAGCGGCTTACAAGTCGCCGGCTGGTCCTATCCGCAGCAGTTTTTACTGGCCGGTGCGGTTCTGGCACTGGGAAATCTATATTTTATTTGCAGCCTGCCGGCCACCAAAACACCGGTTTCCACAGCCGAGGTAAACTGATTTAGCTTATTCATCGGTCAGCTCTTGTACCAAATAGGGATAAGGATTCACGGCGCCTTGACCACTGAGATAAATCCCATAATGCAAATGTGGCGGTGTATTTTGAGCATTGCCGCTATTACCGACATAACCAATGATTTCACCGGCTTCAATCCAGTCGCCTTCCTGAATCTCCGCTGCATAATCCTCTAAATGCGCATAATAATGATGGCTTAAGCCCGGACCAATCACCCAGACCACTTTACCCCCAAGGTTGTTGGTGCCCACCCGCGATACAATTCCAGCCGTGGTTGAGCGTACCGGCGTGCCGCGTTTGGCAAAAATATCAGTGCCTTCATGCCGACGCCCTTCACTGCGCGCCGCACCCCAGGTATCACTGATCTGCCTGGCCTGCACACCTTCTACCGGGACCGGTAAAGGCGCCATGAATTCCTGCTGTTGCAATTTCAGATACAGCATCGGATAGCGCATACCGGCGGCATCACCCGAAGGCGGTGGCTGACAGCCGACCAGCAGCACACTCAAACTTAAGCCAAGCGCCAGACCGGCGAGCCGTTTAGAAATCAAGATATTCATGGCAACTGCATCATCAAGGGATGACTTGATCTTAAGGTCTGCTCAGGGGTAGATAAAACACGGTTTTTGTACAGGTTTTGCTGATCTGGGTTTGGAGATGATTCCTCGCTGCTTTCCGATCTAGATCGTCATGGGCTATATAGATATGACAAAGGCTCTCATCATGAGAGCCTTTGTCAGTAAATCAATTTAAAAACCTATCTGCGCCTTTAGGCGATGAAAAAGTTTTTAAATTGGGGGTGCGACATCATTGCTGACGTTGGTTTTTCTGTTTTTGATTTTGTTGCTGAGGCTGTTGCTGCTGTTGACGTTGATTGTCATTCTGCTGCTGATTTTGTTGACGTTGGTTTTGCTGATTCTGTTGATTCTGCTGGTTTTGTTGATTAGCCATTTCATATCACTCCTGTATCAGTTCGATATGTCGCACAATATGTACAGGTATTACTCTACCGGGTTTTGTTTTTTGCCCAAGTCATAAGCTGTATCAAATTGCCTCAATGTAATTGGGCACAGGATTATCCATTACAAATCAAGTGAAAATAGTTTTACTATTTTACCTTAGTCACCCAAAGCATCACTGTGGTTACTTGTCATTACATTGACACAAATGGATGAGAAGATAAGGCATAAAAAACCCGCGTTAAACGCGGGCGGTTACACCGAATAGATAGTGTTTTTATTGGTCCATCTTGTCAATAATCGCCTGACCAAACTCAGAGCAGCGCAGCAAGGTGGCATCTGGCATCAGGCGTTCAAAATCATATGTCACCGTTTTGGCTGCAATCGCACCGGATACACCCCGGATAATCAGATCGGCCGCTTCAGTCCAGCCCATATCGCGCAGCATCATTTCCGCAGACAGAATAATCGACCCCGGATTGACCTTGTCCTGCCCGGCATACTTTGGCGCAGTGCCATGGGTGGCTTCATACATATGAATTGCCCCGCCAATATTGGCTCCCGGTGCAATGCCAATCCCGCCGACTTCTGCCGCCAGTGCATCGGAAATATAATCCCCGTTCAGGTTTAAGGTGGCAATGACCGAATAATCTGCCGGGCGCATTAAAATCTGCTGTAAAAAGGCATCGGCAATTACATCTTTAATCATAATCTCTTTGCCGGTTTTCGGATTTTTCAGCTTCACCCACGGCCCGCCATCGAGCAATTCGCCGCCAAAACGCTCCAGCGCCACTTCATACCCCCATTCCTTAAAGGCGCCTTCGGTATATTTCATGATGTTGCCTTTATGTACCAAGGTCACACTCGGCTTGTCATTATCAATCGCGAACTGGATGGCTTTACGCACCAGACGCTGAGTGCCTTCTTTGGAGACCGGTTTAATCCCAATACCACAGTTTTCTTCAAAGCGGATTTTGGTGACACCCATTTCCTCTTTCAGGAATTTAATAACTTTTTTCGCTTCCGGTGAATCGGCTTTCCATTCAATCCCGGCATAAATATCTTCCGAGTTTTCCCGGAAAATCACCATATCGGTCAGTTCCGGATGTTGCACCGGTGAAGGCACGCCTTCAAACCAGCGTACCGGACGCACACAGACATACAGGTCCAGTTCCTGACGCAAGGCCACATTCAATGAGCGGATCCCACCACCAACTGGTGTGGTTAGCGGCCCTTTAATCGACACCACAAATTCACGCAAGACCTCAAAGGTTTCTTCCGGCATATAGGTGCCATAAATCTTGTTGGCCTTTTCGCCGCAATACACTTCCATCCATTCAATCGCACGTTTGCCACCATAGGCTTTTTGTACTGCCGCATCCACCACGGCTTTCATAGTCGGGGTAATATCCACCCCAATCCCGTCACCTTCAATAAAAGGGATAATCGGATTGTTCGGCACATTCAGGGATAAATCTGCATTTACCGTAATTTTGCTGCCATCTGCAGGCACGACGATTTTCTGATAACCCATAATCCTTGCTACTCCCTGTGATTGGTGGGCGGGCAAATCCATACTATTCTTGCCCGGCACCGGTCTTTTTTGGCTGTCTGCTTAATTGTATTTTTAACTCGATGATCTTTTCAGTTTAATCAAAATTTAACCAGCCCGGGATTTATAAGGGAAATGGCCTTATTTCTGTGCTTAATAAATCGGCATATATCCTGTGGCATCTCTCAGCAAGTTTTACATTTCCAATCAAAATCATCTGCTCAGCTTTGCCATAAAGTTCAGGCAGATCAGACAGAATCTGCTATAGTAGCCGGATATTGTGGACCTTCTTTTTGCTCATTGTCACCCTTTCTCTCCCATGCCGGGTTTTATTACAGTTAGCATAAGAATCACACCCAGATTTTTTTATATTTTTTAGCAGGTTACAGTGAAAATAGTTATTCTTAACAAGCCTTATGATGTGCTGTCGCAGTTTCGTCCCGATGAAAAGCACCCAACCATGGCCGACTTCATTGACGATCCGGATTTGCGGATTGCCGGTCGTCTGGACATGGATTCAGAAGGTTTAATGTTCCTGACCGATCATGGCGGTTTAAACCAGTTTATTACCAACCCGGCCAATAAAAAGTTTAAAACCTATCTGGTCCAGGTCGATGGTGACATTACCGAAGAAGCGCTAGAACAGCTGCGTAAAGGTGTAGAACTGAATGATGGCATGACCTTGCCGGCCAAAGCGATTAAAGTGGCTGAACCGGAGTGGTTATGGGAACGTCATCCGCCGGTACGTTACCGCGCTTCAGTGCCGACCTCCTGGGCTGAAATTTCAATTTGTGAAGGCCGTAACCGTCAGGTGCGCCGCATGACCGCTGCGGTCGGCTTCCCAACTTTGCGTTTAATTCGCACCAAAATCGGTTCGATTGATCTGGTTCAGCTGGGCCTGCAACCGGGTGAAACCCGTGAAATTGAACCACTGCTCTATAGCGACTTTAAAGATGTACCAGCCGAACAGCCGTATCGCTCACGTTCTTATGTGAAGAAACCGGGCGGCACTGGTGGCAAACCGATGCAGAAAAAAGTCAACAAAGATGGTACCGCCAAGAAAAAATCCGGCACACCACGCATCTGGCAAATGGAAGAAGGTGAAAAGCCACGTCGCAAGACCAATGGCACCACCCGTCCCAACACCAAATCACGTGGTCGTCGTGCCCGTTAATGGGGCTGGCATCTGTATAGCTAAAAAAGCTGTTGCAAAGATGCGTTGAATAGACGATGAAAATAAGGCTCCAACGGGGCCTTATTTTTTTGCTTGTATTTTCAGCATCACAATGCTATTTATGATTCACATAATTTTAAATTTAAAATAAAACGTATCTTAAAAAAGGAGTCTGCTATGGATCAGCAAGTTAATCCCATGTTTCATCAGGACCGATTAATGCAGCATCTGGGCGCCCATTTGGTGTCGTTTGGTGAACACAGCGCACAGATTGAATTAAAAATTACCGTGCAGCATTTACAAGGCCATCAAACCTGTAACGGTGCGGTGATTTTTGCGCTGGCGGATGCGGCTTTTGCCATTGCCTGCAACACCGGCGAACATCCGGCGGTGGGTCAGCACTGCGGTATTCATTATTTAAAACCGGGCCTGCTCGGCGATACCCTGACTGCGGTGGCAGAACATAAGGCCAGCAGTGGCCGCAGCGGCATTTATGATATTCGGGTCACGAACCAGAAGCAGCAGATTGTGGCGGAGTTTCGCGGTACTTCCCGCCTGATCATCAAATAAGGTGTGATTACGATAGGGTTTATGACGATAGATCTGCATAAAAAAACCGATGCCTGAGCATCGGTTTTTTATAGTATAGATTTCAGACTGTGATTTTACACTTTTAACCAGCGATCCAGTTTGGCCTGATCTTCGACTTTTAATTCAACTTCAGTCAGCTCAGAACCTGCCGCATTCACTTCAAACTGCATCAGTTCATCACGGCGGAAAGCATGTACTGTAAAACTGCCGCTCTGTTTGGCATACTGCTCGATCAGTTTGCTGCTGGCTTTGAGACCATCAATGGCAATAATCACATCATGCGCCGACAGACCGGCTTGCGCTGCCTGACCATCACGGCGTGCGGCTTGCACCAGTACGCCTTCCGGTTTATCGGCCAGTTTTAGCCCCAATGGCAAACGCTTGTCATTTTTTAAATTGTAGCTCAGACCAAATTCCGGGAACAGCTGATCCAGCGGTAACTCTTCAGTGGTGTTAATCAGATGGTTAATCTGCTCAGCCCAGCTATCACCGGTTAATTCCTGACACAATTCATAAATCGTGCGCTCATGCACCTGAATCCCCTGCTGCGCATTGTCATACAGCTTGCGCATTAACTCATCCAGACTGGAGCCACGCAGACGTAAACCAAGATCTAGACACAAGGCCACCAGACAGCCCTTGTTGTAATAGCTGGTGCCGGCATGGTTGGAGTTTTCATCCTGACGGTAGAATTTCACCCAGGCATCAAAGCTTGATTCAGCCACGGTTTGGATTGCCCGACCCGGATTTTGCAAATAACGGTCAATCTGCGCTTTTAATAAAGCAATATAAGACTCCTGATTAACCACACCGCTGCGTAATAAAATCAGGTCATCATAATATGAGGTGAAACCTTCAAAAATCCACAACAAAGAGGTGTAACCTTCCCGGTTCAGGTCATAATTGACAAAGCTGTCCGGACGGATAAATTTCACCAGCCAGGAGTGGAAATATTCATGGCTGCACAGCCCCAGAAAACGCTGATATTCTTTCGACGGCTCTTCCGGCTCATTGGCTTTTGGCAAGTCATCGCGCGGGGTAATCAGGCTGGTACTGTTTGGATGCTCCAGACCACCATAACTGTTCCCGGTCGCCATGGTCATAAAGGTATAATCCTGAAACGGTGCAGAACCGAACATGGCAATTTCAGTGGCGCAGATTTTTTCCAGGTCCTGCTGCATTCTCGCAGCATTCATGGCATGTTTGCCCGACACCACAAATTCATGTGGAATGCCTGCTGCATCAAAACTAAAACGGGTCTGCTCGGCCAGCTCAAACGGCGCATCAATCAGTTCGGCATAGTTTTTGGCTTTTAAGGTATAACGCCCTTTCACCAGACTTTTGGCCACCAGTCCGGTCGCCAGCTGGAAATGTTTCAGTTCGTTTGGCAGGAACACTTCGACTTCAATCGCTTTATCTTCCTGACCTTCCAGTCCTAAACAGGCACAGGCCGGATTGACATATAACCGGGTCTGATCAACATAGGCACCACGCACCGACAGGTCGTAGGCATAAACATCATATTCCACCGTAATCAGTTCATGATCGGTATTAAACAAACGCCATTTGTTCTTTTCAAATTTCTGGATTTTTAAAATACGCCCGGCTTCATCATAGGCCTTGACCGCTTCAATATGTTTGGAAAATTCACGAATCAGATAGCTGCCCGGAATCCAGGTCGGTAAAGCTAGAACCTGTGTCGGATTGGCCAGAAAGCGCAAAGTGACATGAATAAGATGCTGACGATAATCGTCAAATTCGATTTGATAATGCAACATAATGGGCGATATAAAAGATCAAAGAGATAACTTATCAATTAGCTTAACATTTTTTTGTCATGCAATGCGCAGTCGTCTTCATTGTCGAAAATTATCGCTAGTCAGGCGGCAAAAAAAAGCATAGCATGCCTAAAATTTTTATGTTTATGACCAACGGACTGGTTAAAAAAGGAATCCCCTTGAAACGTGTCATCTACCTGATTGCGCTGCTGTGCTGGCTATGCAGCTCGCTTGCGCATGCCACCTTATTATCTTTTAATCCTGAAACGGTTGAAGCAGAAGCCTGGACCGTGCTTGATCCACAATCGGGTCAGGTCATTGCAGAACACAATAGCCAGATTCAGCGCGCCCCGGCCTCGCTGACCAAGATGATGGTGGCCTATATTGTGCTCAAGGACATTCAGGCCGGCAAGCTGAACGCGGCAGATGTGCTGACTGCAACGCCGGTGGTGAAACAGGTGATGTGGGATGAATCCCAGATGTACCTGAAAGAAGGTGAGCAGATTTCTGTTGATCAGCTGCTAGCTGGTTTAATTGTGATGTCTGCCAATGATGCCGCCCTAACTCTGGCCGAACGGATTTCTGGCAGCGTACCGCAGTTCGTGGCACGTATGAATCAGGAAGCACAGGCCTTGGGAATGCAGCATACCCATTTCCAGAATCCGTCCGGGATTACCATGCCGGAACATTATTCTACCGCGGCCGATCTGGCCCGTCTGGCACAGGCGGTCGTCAATGACACTCCGGATTATCTCGCTTATTCCAAACAGACCAGTTTTACCTATAACCAGCGTTATCACCGTGCCACTAACATTCTGCTCAAACAGGACCCGACGGTGGATGGCTTGAAAACCGGTTATACCCGTGCCGCCGGTTATAACCTGGCGCTGACGGCCAACCGTCTCACCCAGAATTTTGATGATCCGAACCGGCGTTTAATTGTGGTGGTTTTGGGTGCCAAAAGTGCATTTAAACGCGCTGAAATTGCCCAGCAACTGATGAACATCAGTTATGCCTACACCCGCAACGAAGTGGCTTTAAAAAACAAGCAGCTGATTGCTGAGTTGCCAGTGGTAAAGTCGACCCTGAAAATGTTCAAGGTTGAAGTGCAGCAACCGAAAATTGTCACCACGTCTTTATATGGCGAAAATAGCGCGATTAATTTAAAACAGTTTGATGTGACCCAGCAGCGCCTGTTTGTTAACGATACCTTCGGTCAGACCCGACTGATTGAACCCTTAACCCAGACCGAAACCCATTTGAATGTCGAGCTAAAAGAAAAATTACTGACGGCCCCGCTGGCACAGGTGATGCAGCTGGCCACTGTGCATGTTTATCAGAATAACCGCCTGATCAATACCATTCATCTGGAAGAAGAAGTACATATTGCCGAAGCCAGCCTGTTTGAAAAATTGCTGATCTGGCTAAAAAGCCTGTTTAGCTTCTCCTCTAAGGATGAAACCGGAGCAAAAACTTATCCGCTGGTTTAATCCTGTGAACAAGCACAGTGGAAATGCTACATGATGTAAGTTGTCGAACAATCTGAGTCATTTTCCTAACCGGGAGATGGCATAAATTGAGCCTGTTCTTGCATTAAAAATAACAATATAGGTTCATCATGTCAGTATTACATCGTATTGTGATTGTCGGTGGCGGCGCCGGCGGTCTGGAACTTGCTACCCAACTCGGTCATCGTCTGGGTAAATCGGGCAAAGCACAGATTACTCTGGTCGATCAGAAACTGACCCATATCTGGAAACCGCTGCTACATGAAATTGCAGCCGGCACGCTCAATCCGCATCAGGAAGAAACCAACTATTTTGTGCATGCTGCCCAGCATCATTATCAGTTTATATTAGGCACACTGGTTGGCATTGACCGGACCCAGAAAAAAATCCAGCTGCAGGCACCGCAATTTTCCAAAAAAGAGCAGCCACCGAAGCAGATCGACGTAGACTATGACACGCTGGTGCTGGCGCTGGGCTCTACTTCCAATGACTTTAATACCGAAGGGGTGAAACAGCATTGTCATTTTCTGGACAGCCTGCCTCAGGCCACGGTGTTTCATCAGGACCTGCTGCACCTATATTTAGAAGCCCAAAATCAGCCGCAAAGCCGCGCCCTGAATATTGCCATTATCGGTGCCGGTGCCACCGGTGTTGAACTGGCGGCAGAGCTGTATCAAGCCAAACAGACCTTTGCCCAATATGGTTTAAACCGGATTGATCCGCAGCAGGTTCGGATTACGCTCATTGAAGCCGCCGACCGGATTTTACCGGCCCTGTCACAACAAATTTCCCGACATACTCAAGCCCAGCTGGAGCGCTTTGGCATTGAAGTGCTGACCCAGCATCGGGTGGCCAAGGTCGATGAAGAACAGGTTTATTTTGCTGCAGGCAATCCGCTGGAAGCAGAAATTAAAGTCTGGGCTGCCGGAATTCAGGCCCCGGAAATTTTAAAACAGTGGGATGATTTTGAAAAAGATCATCTGCACCGTTTAAAAGTCTATGCCACCTTACAGACTTATACCGACCCCAACATTTTTGCCTTTGGCGATTGTGCCCATTGCCAGCCCAAAGCCGATGAACCGGTGCTGGGTCCGCGTGCGCAGGTGGCCAGTCAGCAGGCCAGCTTTCTGGTTCGTGCCCTGAGCCAGCACGTGAATGGTAAACCACTGCCGATGTTTAAATTCTCCGACAAAGGCTCGCTGATTTCTTTAAGCCAGCATACGGCCGTGGGTGAATTACTCGGTCGGGTCAATGTACAGGGCATAGTCGCCAAGTCGATGTATGTGTCTTTATACCGGCTGCATCAGGCCACCATTCATGGCTATACCCATGCCGGGGTGCTGACCGCCAAAGATATGCTCGGCAGAAAAATTGGCCCTAAAATAAAATTGCATTGAAATTTTATCGACTGCCCCAATATCTGGGAAAATGTCATAAAAAAGCCAAATGTGAGTTTTTTGAGTAAAAGTATTCAACAAATTTGCCTTTTCACTTTATGATGTACCCTTAGAAAACTAAATGGATCTATAACATGACTGCTATTGCAAATGACCTCGTGGTTACTTTCCACTACACATTGACTAACGCAGAGGGTGAAACTCTCGACCAATCTCAAGGTGAACCACTTGCCTATTTGCATGGTGCGGGTAACATCATCCCTGGTCTTGAAAAAGCCCTAGAAGGTAAAACTGTGGGTGAAAAATTCACTGTAAACGTACCTGCTGCTGAAGGTTATGGCGAATACAACCCTGACCTGGTTCAAGAAGTTCCAGCGCAAATGTTCCAAGGCGTAGACAGCATTCAGCCTGGCATGCAGTTCCAAGCACAAACTGATGACGGCGTACAGATCGTAACGGTTAAAGCAGTTGAAGGCGAAAACGTAATCGTTGATGCAAACTTCCCGCTTGCTGGTCAAGACCTGACGTTTGAAGTTGAAATCGTAGAAATCCGTGAAGCGACTCAAGAAGAGTTAGACCACGGTCACGTACATGGTGTTGGCGGTCATCACCACTAATCTTGTGACAAGATGGAAAAGGCAAAGTCTGACTTTGCCTTTTTTTATGCCTGAAGTTTAGCGGACGAATGAACCATCACGATGCTGATTCGCCCGTTGTAGACAAAGCCTGGGCCAGATTGTGTTTGGCCTGTGCTTCATAATGCTGCTGGAAATACCGGGTCTGATACAGCGGCTGCATCTGATAAAACTGCATCAATACCGCACGGCGCTTGGGCTGATAAAGATTCTGCTCGACCCAGGCATATTCCTGACGAATCTGTTGCTGATATTCAGCAAAACGTACTGGCGGCGCAGCCAGAATTGCCAGATCAATATCCAGCAAGGCATTTAAATCTGGCTCATCACTGGGCTGATGCTGCCGGGTCGCGAGAATCCAGCGGCTCACGGTTTCCAGTTGTGCTGCCGTTAAAAAATCTGCACATAACTGCTGGCACAATGTCGCACTTTGTGCTTCATTGTCCTGCGCTTTAGGATGATAGACCGCATCATGAAACCATAACGCCAGCTCGACCAGCGATGCTTGCTGCAACTGTGTGCGAATCTGATCGAAATGCTGCAGACATTCCAGAATATGCTGCACGCCATGATAGTGCCGCTGCGGCTCACTATAGGCCGCCAGCAGCCGCGCATACAGCTGCTGCGTCTGGCAGCGATTCATCGAAAACTGCTGAGCGCAGCGTTGCCAATACAACTGAAAATCAGCAAGTTCTGATTGCATGGCACGCACTCCCCTGTTTATGCGGCTTGCTCATCTCGCTTAAACACCAGCTCACCTTTTAGGGAGCTGTCAGCATCGAAATAATAGCCATCGCTATTAAAGCCTTTTAAATCTTCAGCACGTTCAATTTTATTTTCGATGATATAGCGCGCCATCAAACCACGGGCTTTTTTGGCATAGAAGCTGATGACTTTATATTTGCCATTTTTCTGGTCTAAAAATACCGGCTTGATGATTTCTGCCTGAATCTTGCTTTCTTTCACCGATTTATAATATTCATCCGAAGCGATATTCACCAGCAATTCAGACTTGGCCGTAGCCAGATCTTCATTGATCAGATCAGTAATGATGGTGCCCCAGAATTCATACAAATTGCTGCCACGCGGATTTTTCAGCTTGGTGCCCATTTCCAGACGATACGGCATCATTAAATCCAGCGGGCGCAATAAGCCATACAGACCTGATAACATGCGCAAATGCTGCTGTGCATAATCAATGTCCTGATCCTTCAGGCTATAGGCATCCAGACCGGTATAGACATCACCTTTAAAGGCAAACAGCGCCTGACGCGCATTGGAAAAATCAAAATCGGCCTGCCAGTCGCGGAAGCGTTCTACGTTTAAATTGGCGATTTTTTCGCTCACACTCATTAAATTGGCGATTTCTGAAGCAGATAGCGTACGACTAACGTCGATAAGTTCTTGTGAATGCGCTAATAGTCTTGGTAAGGTGTGGCTGTCGGTGGGTAATGCAGATTCATAATCTAAAGTCTTAGCAGGAGAAATTAAGGCGAGCATACACATCCTGATCAAAAAGTGGTTAAAAAATAATTAATCAAACTATAACAGTCAGCTTATTTTAATGCCAATCTGTGTTTTTCCTAAACATAATCGGTAAAATAATCGATTCTCCTGCCATTATTCGATTATCTTATGTCCGAGCAAATTTTCATTCCAGGTCCTGTGGGTCGAATTGAAGTTTTCGTAGATTATCCACAGGGTGAAGTGAAAGGATTCGCGGTTGTCAGCCACCCCCATCCATTGCAAGGCGGCACCCCGCAACACAAAGTTCCTGCATTATTAGCACAAATGTACCTAGAGCGCGGCTGCGTGGTATATCGCCCAAGCTTCCGCGGTTCAGGCCAGAGTGAAGGTGTGCATGATGAAGGCTTTGGCGAAACGGATGATATTCTAGAAGTCATCAAATATGCGCGCAGCCAGCACATTGGCCTGCCGTTCTATGCCGGCGGTTTCAGCTTTGGTGCGCATGTGATGGCAAAGAGTTATGCAGCGCTACCGGTTGAATTACAGCCAAAACAGACCATTTTATGCGGCTTGCCGACTGCGACAGTAGCTGGTGTACGTCACTATGTAACTCCTGAAATTAAAGGTGACATCCTGTTTATTCATGGCGAAGCCGATGATGTGACCCTGCTCTCGGACATGATTACTTGGGCCAAACCACAGCGTCATCTGGTTACCATTTTACCGGGCGCTAACCATTTCTTTACCGGCTATTTAAAACAGCTGCGGATTGCAATTACCCGCTTCCTGGCCTTAGGCTAAAGACAAAAACCCATCTGCTGATGGGTTTTTTTATGGGAGGAGATCAGTGACGGTACTGTTAATTTTAAAATGGATACAGACGAAATGGCTTCGCAATTCCAATCTGGGATTGTTTTAATTTTTCCATTCAAAGGCCGTAAAGTTTTCATCCTGTTTTAAGGTCTGCTCGACCGCCTGGGCCAGCTGATTTAGCAAGCTTTGCGATTCAATCCGGTCAAACCAGTCCTGCTCTTCTTCCGGATAAGACAGGATTTCACACACCAGTCGTCCTTCGGCATCGCGGCTTTCACAGCTCACGCTTAAGGGCAAAGGATGATCTTCCACACTAACCGCAATTTGTGCGCCACTTTGCGGCAGGGTTTCAAAGCCGTGCTGGTTTAACTGTCGGGCCAGCAAATCTGCCACATAGTTCTGGGCAATCTTACAGTCCTGTAATTCGGCCTTGTTATCACATTGTGCGGTAAACTGGAGTGTTTTCATAAACGACCCTACTGCTGTTCTTGTTGTATTTTTAGCATAAGCAATATAAAGCAAACAGCCAAGCAAAAGCTTGGCTTTTGGGTTATTTTTCTCTTTATTCGGTCACTTCAATCTGCAGACCGGCCTGAGCGGTCAATTGGGTAAAGGTCGGGAAGCTGGTCGCGACCGTTTCTGTACCCACAATTTTAATTACTTCCGAGTTACGTAAACCGGCAATCGAGAAGCTCATGGCAATACGGTGGTCATGATGTGACTCAATTTCACCGCCGGTGAACACAGGCGACCAGTCACCTGCTTTGCCCTTGCCTTCAATGATGATGCCATCTTCAGTTGGGGTACAGTCAATGCCCATGGTTTTCAAGCCATCTGCCATCACCTGAATCCGGTCAGATTCTTTGACGCGAAGCTCGGCCGCACCAGTCAATACAGTCTGACCTTCCGCACAGGCTGCTGCAATAAACAGCGCCGGGAATTCATCAATCGCCAGTGGCACCTGATCTTCCGGAATATGAATGCCTTTTAAGGTACGGCTGCCCTGAATACGAATGTCGGCAATCGGTTCACCACCGGCAATACGCTCGTTGGATACAGTAATATCTGCACCCATTTGTTTGAGGATTTCAATCACGCCAGTACGGGTCGGGTTAATGCCCACAGCTTCTAAAGTGACATCGGCATTTTCAGTAATGGCCGCGCCCACCATAAAGAACGCTGCAGATGAAATATCTGAAGGCACCTGAATATTGGTTCCCACCAGTTTACCGCCGCCTTGCAGGGAAATACGGTTACCTTCGGTTTTCACTTCATAACCAAAAGCACGCAGCATACGCTCGGTATGGTCGCGGGTTGGTTCCGGTTCAGTTACTGCAGTTTCACCTTCGGCCCACAAACCGGCCAGTAAAATTCCTGATTTCACCTGTGCCGAGGCCATTGGTAAATCGTACTGAATGCCTTTTAACTGCTGGCTGCCCGTAATTGACACCGGTGGCGTACCACGCTCACCTGTGGTCTGGATTTGCGCCCCCATTTCACGTAATGGCTTGGCAATACGCTCCATTGGACGCTTGGACAAGGATGCATCACCGGTCATCACCGAATCAAAGGCCTGCGCCGATAACATGCCTGACAGCAAACGCATGGAGGTGCCAGAGTTCCCCATATACAGTGCACCGGCTGGAGCTTTGAGGCCCTGCATACCAACACCATGAATGGTCACTTCACCATTTTTCGGGCCTTCAATACTGACACCCATATCGCGAAAAGCCTGCAAGGTCGCCAGCGCATCTTCACCTTCCAAAAAGCCGGTGACATGGGTGGTGCCTTCTGCAATCGCACCAAACATGATTGAACGATGTGACACAGATTTATCACCTGGCACAGTAAATTTACCCTGGAAATTTTTAGAGCCCGGTAAAATCGTAAATTGTTGTGTCACTTTATTGTTCTCCATCAACGGTTTTTTGGCCAGCATATGATTAAAATGCTGACGCGCTGCTTGAGCATGTCCCAGCAGGCCCATTAAAGCCTGCGAGTTTTCCTGTTCGATCAGCTGGCGCAAGATTGCCAGCTGTTGTTCAAAGCCATCGACTGCATTCAAAATTGCCTTTTTATTGGCAAAGAAGATGTCGTGCCACATTTGTGGATCACTGGCTGCAATTCGCGAGAAATCACGAAAGCCGCCTGCAGCATAGCGAAAAATATCTAAATTGTCTTCCCTGTTGGCCAGTTGCTCCACCAGGTTAAATGCCATTAAATGCGGAAGATGACTGGTATGTGCCAGCACTTCATCGTGCTTGTCCACATCCATACAGATCACTTCCGCTTTGGCTGCTTCCCACAGTTGAATCAGTTTATTGACCGCCCAATCCGCACTGGTCGGTAATGGAGTCAAAATCACTTTATGATTGGCGAATAAATCGACCTTACCGGCATGGACCCCGGTATGCTCGGCTCCAGCAATCGGATGCCCCGGCACAAAACCGGCAGGCAGTTGTTCACCAAAAACCGCTTTGGCTGCATCGACCACATTGCCTTTGGTACTGCCGACATCGGTCAGGATTGCATCAGGTTTTAAATACGGTTTAATCTGCTGCAACACATATTCGGTGGCACGTACCGGTAAGGCCAGTACCACCAGATCAGCATCTTTCACCGCCTCGACCGGATCGCTATAACCGGCAGCAATTAAACCCAAGGCTTTGGCATCTTCTAGCGTTTTTTGCGAACGGGTCGATGCCACTACCTCATGAGCCAGCTGTTCAGCCTGAATCACACGCGCCAGACTTGAGCCAATCAGCCCAAGTCCAATAAAAGCGACTTTTTCAAACAGGGGTTGCGTCATGGCTTATGCCTTTGCGTCCAGACCTAACACCTTCGCCAGTGCAGTCAGGAATTTGGCATTTTCTGCTTCTGTTCCAATCGATACACGAAGATGGTTTGGAATACCAACCGGACGTACAATCACGCCTTCTTTGAGCAAGGCATTGAAGGTTTGTGCCGGATCAGCCTGTACATCAACCAGAATAAAGTTGGCACGTGAAGGCACATAGTTCAGGCCCAGTGCCTTAAAGCCCGCTTCCAGCTGCGCCATACCAGCCTTGTTCACTTCACGTGATTTTTCGATAAAGGCTTCATCTTTCAGCGCTGCTACAGCTGCCACCATAGCTAAATGGTTCACGTTAAATGGCTGACGGATACGGTTTAAATAGTCAGTCACCTGTACAGAGGCCAGAGCAAAACCAACTCGTAGCGCTGCCAGACCATAGCACTTCGATAAAGTACGGCTAACAATCAGGTTTGGATACTGATCCAGATATTTCAGGCTGTTGAAGTTTTCCGGGAAGTATTCCACATAGGCTTCATCCAGTACCACAATTACATTGGCCGGTACTTTCTGCATGAAGGCTTCAAATTCAGCTTCTTCAAACCAGGTGCCAGTCGGGTTATTCGGATTGGCAATGAACACCAGCTTGGTGTTGGCTTGAATGGCTGCAGCCATCGCCTCTAAATCGTGCGAGAAACCTTTGGCTGGCACTTCAATGGCCTGCGCATTAATGGCCTGAGTCACCAGCGCATAAACCGCAAAGGCGTGCTGGCTATATACGATTGAGTCCTGCTCGGACACAAAAGCGCGGGCAAACATTTCCAGCAGGTCATTTGAACCATTACCCAAAGTAATCCGTTCATGACCAAAACCAAACTGCGCTTCAATCTGGTCTTTTAAAATAAAACCACCACCATCTGGATAACGACCAATTTCTGCCAGCTCGGCAGCCACGGCCTCTTTGACTTTGTCTGAACAGCCCAACGGGTTTTCATTGGATGCCAATTTCACAATATCGGTAATACCCAATTCGCGCTCAAGTTCACTGATCGGCTTACCTGGTTGATATGGCTTTAACTTAGAGATGCCTTCATTGGCTGGGACAAACGACATTTTTTACTTCCAGATTTACAGGTGAAAAGCAGCCGCATGCAGCGCACACGGCCACCAGAGAATTTTATAAAACTGCCGCCGGATAAGAGCCGAGTACACGGACTTCTTTCACCAATGGACGGATTTCTTCAATCGCAGCTTTAACATTGTCTTGCTCAATATGACCTTCCAGATCAATAAAGAACACATAGGCCCATTTTTCAGGTAAAGCCGGACGGGTTTCAATACTGGTTAGACTAATGTTGTGTTTGGCAAATGGCGCCAGAATTTCCAGCAAGGCACCGGCACGGTCATGTGCAGACACCAGCAATGAAGTTTTGTCATTGCCGCTTTGTGGCACTTTCTCACGGCCAATCACCAAGAAGCGCGTGGTGTTTTCCGGGTTGTCTTCGATATTGCTGTGCATGATTTCAAGATCATAAATGGTTGCCGCAATTTCAGAAGCAATGGCCGCAGAATGCCATTCATTACGAATACGGCGCGCCGCTTCACCATTGGAACTTAAAGCCACACGCTCCACCCCAGGATAATGCGCATCTAGCCATTTACGGCACTGTGCCAGCGTTTGCTGGTGAGCATAAATCTGTTTAATGCTGTCTTTACGGGTATTTGCAGAAATCAGGAACTGATGATGAATCGGCAATTCAACTTCGCCAATCACATTCAGATTTGAAGTTTTAAAGCAGTCTAAGGTATGGTTCACCACCCCTTCAGAGGAGTTTTCTACCGGCACCAGACCATAATGCGCACTGCCCGCTTCCACTTCACGGAAGACTTCATCAATGGTTTGTAAAGGGCGCACCAGGGCATCATGACCGAAATGCTTGAGTACCGCAGAATGGGTATAAGTCCCAACAGGCCCCAGGAAGGCAATACTTTGCGGCGCTTCCAGTGCCAGACAGGCCGACATGATTTCACGGAATAAACGTGCCATGGTCTGGTCCGACAATGGGCCTTCATTGCGATCCATAACATTACGTAAAACTTGTGCTTCACGTTCCGGACGGTAAAACAGCGGATTCTCTTCAGCGGCAAATTTGGCTTTGGCCACCGCTTCTGCCAATCGTGCGCGACGGTTAATCAATTGTTGAATCTGCATATCAACAGAGTCAATTTCCTCACGAATATTGTTCAGGTCAAGAGAAGTCGTTGTGTTTTGATCGTCGTTGATCATTGTTATGTCGCCCTTCATAAACGGTATGCAAACAGTATAACAATAGTTAGCTTTCAAATGTTGCGCAATACAACTTTGATTGATTCAGTCTTAAAAACAAACAGTTGGTTAAACTCTCTGCAACTTGTGAGACTGTTTATCAATTGAGCAGCTATGGCTCATGAATAATTCTGAACAAGTCACGACGCTTTGCCTGTTTTTCCATCCAGAGTGTAGCGAATTTAAGCAGATGAAACAGGGTCTTTTTCCAATCAGCCGATAGCTTTTGCATCTGAATTCGATGAATAGTGATAGGATTTTGCAAGTTTATTGCGTAAACTGAACAGGCGTCATAATTACTTACATAGAAAATAACGCCCATAAATATTGAATAAAATTCCAGAAATTTTAACTTGAAAAAGAAATAAGAAAACTGGTTACAAAGCAGCAATGAAATTTTGCTTTTTCCCCTTTACTCTTTTATTTAAAGCAATTCGGAGAATAATAATGTCAAAAAGAATCGCGGTGCTGATTACCCATGATTATGAAGATGCAGACTATCCAGAATTGATCCACGCCTTCCGTGCAGCGCGGCATAGCGTGGTAAATGTTGAAAACAAGGCCGGCAATATTGTCTATGGTTATCAACGGCGCAGCTCGGTGACCATCGACCAAAGTATAGATGATGTGACCATTCATGATTTTGATGCGCTGCTG
The DNA here is from genome assembly GCF_013418645.1 of Acinetobacter sp. YH12132. Taxonomy (NCBI): domain Bacteria; kingdom Pseudomonadati; phylum Pseudomonadota; class Gammaproteobacteria; order Moraxellales; family Moraxellaceae; genus Acinetobacter; species Acinetobacter sp. YH12132. Next base: position 223,497 of record NZ_VPBR01000002.1, on the reverse strand, counting down.
ATTCCCGGCGGCCAATCTCCGGCACAACTGCGTGATGATTTACGTTTTGTCGATTTTGTCCGAAATTTTGCCAATGCCCAGAAACCAATTATGAGCACCTGTCATGGTCCGCAACTGCTGATTCATGCCAGTGTGGTCAAAGGCCGGCGCATGACCAGCATTGCCCCGGTGATGCTGGAACTGATGGATGCCGGCGCCGTGTATTTTGATGAAGCGGTGGTAAATGACAATAACCTGTATATTTCCTCACGCTCACCAGCAGACTTGCCGATTTTTATTCGGGAAAGTCTGCATGTGCTCAGCCTGCATTAAAATAGTCTCAGAAACACACCCACCAAGAACACCCGCCCAGTCGATGCTGGGCGGGTGTTTTCATTTGGTCTGATGTATAGGACTTAACGGCCCAATAAACCGCGCGCCACAATCTCTTTCATAATTTCATTGGTGCCGCCATAAATTCGCTGGATACGGGCATCGACAAAGAAGCGTGAAATTGGATATTCGGTCATATAACCATAACCACCAAACAGCTGCAGCAGCTGATCGGCCACTTTCATCTGCATATCGGTCGAGAAGCTTTTTAATGCTGCTGCTGTTTCAACATCCAGTTTGCCCTGCATATACAGCTCAACATTCTGGTTATAAAACGCAGCCGTGGCCAGCTCATCAATTTTAGCCTGTGCCAAAACAAAACGGCTGTTCTGGAACTGGCCAATTTTCTGACCAAAGGCCTGACGTTCCTGGACGTATTGCGTGGTGATGTCAATCGAACCGCGGATAGCGCCCAAGGCGGTGGCGGCAATCGCGGTCCGTTCACGTGGCAATTCCTGCATTAAATAGGCAAAGCCCTGTCCCGGCTGGCCCAGTAACTGTTCTTTGGGTACTTTCACGTTATCAAAGAACAATTCCGAGGTGTCCTGAGCGTGCAGGCCAATCTTGTCGAGGTTGGTGCCTTTTTTAAAGCCATCCAGATGGGTATCGACCAGCAATAAAGACACACCTTTGGCGCGTGCCTGCGGATCGGTCTTTACCGCCAGCACCACCAGATCGGCATGTTGGCCATTGGAAATAAAGGTTTTAGAACCATTTAAAATATAATGATCATCCTGCAAAATGGCATGACTGCGCATGGCTTGCAAGTCAGAACCAGCACCCGGCTCGGTCATACCAATCGCACCGACCACTTCACCGCTAACCATTTTGGGCAGCCAGTACTGTTTCTGTTCTTCTGAACCAATATTTAAAATATACGGTGCAGCAATTTCTGAATGACAGGAAATACCGGTAGACAGTGCGCTATAACCGGCACGTGCCGATTCTTCCACCAGCATCAGCGAATAATGGGTCGGTACACCATAACCGCCATACTGTTCCGGTACATCTACACATAAAAAGCCGTTTTCACCCAGCTGGTTCCAGACCGAGCGCGGCATAATTCCTTCCCGTTCCCACTGTTCATAATGCGGGGCAATCTGTTCGCTCATAAAGCGGCGGAAGTTGTCACGGAATAATTCTAAATCTGCATCATAAGCCAGCATAGTCGATCCTTGTAGGGTACATTCTTGTTTTACATTCAGCCCCATGCTATGCATTTTTAAGCGTACTGTCATGGTCTCGCCCGGCTTTTTTATTGACTGCCAAGTAATAAAAAAAGGAAGCCGAAGCTTCCTTTAGTCACCGCCCTGCTGTTAAGCCGAAGCAGATTGCTGGCTTTGTTCTGCCATCTTACGGTCAATTTCTTCCGGATTATTTAATGCATATTGCAGCTTTTCCTGATCTAACTGACCGACCCATTTCGCTACAACAATGGTCGCCAATGAATTACCCACCAGATTGGTCAAGGCACGCGCTTCAGACATAAAGCGGTCAATACCCAGAATTAGCGCCAGACCAGCCACCGGAATATGACCCACAGCCGCCAGTGTTGCCGCCATCACAATAAAGCCTGAACCGGTCACCCCTGCTGCGCCTTTAGAAGAAATCAACAGCACCAGCAATAAAGTAATCTGATGATGCAGTTCTAAAGGTGTATTGGTGGCCTGAGCAATAAAGATTGCGGCCATGGTCAAATAAATCGAAGTACCATCCAGGTTAAAGGAATAACCCGTTGGAATGACTAAACCCACCACCGATTTTTCACAGCCGGCAATTTCCAGTTTCTTCAACATGCGCGGTAATACCGATTCTGAAGATGAGGTCCCCAATACAATCAGTAATTCTTCACGAATCATGCGGATCATTTTTACGATACTGAAACCGGTCATACGCGCAATACTGCCGAGTATGATAAAAATAAACAGCACACAGGTCAGGTAGAAGCAGATAATTAACTGCGCCAGTTGTGCCAGACTGCCAATCCCGTATTTACCAATGGTAAAGGCCATCGCACCGAAAGCACCAATTGGCGCAACTTTCATGATCATGTTCACAATGTTAAAGAACACATGCGAAATCTGGTCAATCAGTTTCAAGACCGGCTTACCTGCTGGCCCTAAACGGTGTAAGGCAAAACCAAACAGAATGGCAAACATCAGCACCTGCAGGATTTCACCCTGGGCAAAGGCACCGACCACGGTATTTGGAATGATATTTAACAGGAACTCGACTGTAGATTGTGCTTCACCAGTTTCTACATATTTGGAAATACCTGTGGTATCCAAAGAAGCTGGATCAACGTTCATGCCAACGCCTGGTTTCCAGACGTTAATCACCACCAGACCAATAATCAGGGCGATGGTAGAGACAATTTCAAAATACAGTAATGCCACGCCACCGGTTTTACCCACCGATTTCATGCTTTCCATACCGGCAATACCACTCACCACGGTACAGAAAATCACCGGCGCAATAATCATTTTGATTAAACGGATGAAGCCATCACCTAAGGGTTTCAGCTGCTCACCCAGACCCGGAACATACTGTTCCACGCCATTAACAATTTGTGTGCCACTAGGAGAATAATGACCGACGAGAATACCTGCAATAATTGCAATAATCACCTGAAAGTACAGGGATTTATAAATAGGTTGTTTGGCCATAACAGATCTACTTTTGTTCTTGTCCAGAGGACAAATACCCTTGATTTTTTACCCACGACCTGTTCTGCCTGTTTTTAAAACAACAGGCATACGCTGCCTTGAGCCATGGCTCAAAACATTCAACGCTTTATTTTCATCGGCAAAAGTCGGGCTTACTTTGAGCCGCCAGAATCAACAGGCTCAAACGCAAAAGCGGCTTTTTAGAACAGGAGATGAGTAAAAATAAAAAACAATATAAAACGCTGCGAATTTTACCTAAAATTCAAATGTAGTGCTGCTAAAAACAGCGCGAACTGGCGAACTTTAAAGCAGAAACAGCTTAGACATTAGTCTAAATCCGAGCAAAGCATACGGTTTTTAAAAAACCGCAAACATGTGTATATTGTGGGAAGCGACCGGCGCCATTTATTTGAGATTCAGGCAGTTACATGAGCACGAAAAGAAACATTTATAAAGACGTTGAACATCCTTTTGCCCAGTACGTACGTATTGTGGGAAAAGGCAAAAATGGTGCACGTTCCCTCACCTATGAAGAAGCCTATCAGGCCTTTTCCATGATCCTGAAACAGGAAGTACTCGATGTTCAGCTCGGTGCTTTTTTGATGCTGCTGCGGGTCAAGGAGGAATCGGTCGATGAACTGGCCGGCTTTGTTCAGGCCACCCGTGACCAGTTGCAGTTTAAAACTTTAGATGTAGATCTGGACTGGTCCTCCTATGCCGGGAAACGCAAACATTATCCGTGGTTTTTACTGGCCGCGCTGACTCTGGCCAAACAGGGTTTTAAAATTGTCATGCACGGCGCTGCTGGGCATACCATTAACCGGGTCTATACCGAACAGGTGCTGGAATACTTAGGCTATCCAATCTGCCAGTCAGATACGGAAGTCGAACAGCAATTACAGCAGCGTCACTTTGCCTATCTGCCTTTAGAGGTGATTTCTCCGGTACTGGCCGATTTGATTGCACTACGGAATGTAATGGGCCTGCGTTCACCTATTCATACTCTTGCCCGGCTGATTAACCCCTTTAATGCCAAAGCCACGGTACAGGCCATTTTCCATCCGGCCTATCGCAGTTCCCATCAACAGTCGGCGTTTAAACTGGGCTATCTGAACAGTGCGGTGATTAAAGGTGAAGGCGGCGAGTTTGAACGGAATCCGGATGCCAAAACCTTAATTTGTGGCATTCGTAACGGTGAGTTGTATGAACATGAATTGCCAAAGCTGACCGACAACCGCAGCCCGATTGAAGAAGAACTGGACCTGGCGGTATTTAAAGCTGTCTGGGAAGGCCAGCAATCGCATGAATATGGTGAAGTGGCGGTGGTGGAAACCATGGGCATTGCGCTGTATACCATGGGCGTCTGCGACAGTTTTGCAGCAGCCATGGACAAAGCACAACAGTTCTGGGCTGCGCGTTTAAATGCTTAAGCCACAAAACATAGCCAATAAAAAAGGTAAGCCGCGGCTTACCTTTTTTGCATGAATCTCTGCGTTAAAGTTTAAATAAACTTGATCGGCTGGAAATCTTCATTTTTGTGATGATCATCATCACATTGTTCACCTTCTTCCTTGGTGCCACGGTCGATATAACCGCTACGTTCAGTTTCCGGTAAATGCTGGATTTCCCAGGCATACACGGCCTGCATACAAATTTCGCGCTGCTCTTTGGTCAACGCCACACCATTCGGCCATTTACCAATCTCTACCGCGGTTTTTAGACGACCAACAATTTCAGGATTGAGTACGGCCAGCATCTGTTCAATATTCATCATAAATCCTGCTGTTGCAAAGAATCAAAATCTTGGTTCCAGCCGAGCTTAGTACGACATGCCATATAGAAGTCATAACCCGGTGGATGAAGTAGGTTTAACTTATAGGGATGCTTGCGGATATGCAAACTGTCCCCGACACTGAGTGAAACACTGTGCTGACCATCGGCACTGACCATTGGCAAGACACGGTTTTCACGAATCTGGATTTTAATTTCGCTTTGTCCACCCACCACAATCGGGCGTGAAGACAAGGTATGCGGATGCATCGGCACCAGCACAATCGCATCCATACTCGGATGCACAATCGGGCCACCACCAGACAAGGCATAGGCGGTAGAACCAGTAGGCGTAGATACAATTAAACCGTCACTGTGCTGACGATAAACATACTGACCATCAATATTCAGGTCAAAATCAATCATGTGTACCGATTTACCGGAATGCAGCACCACATCATTTAAAGCCACTGCTTCATAAATGACTTCACCTTTGGAGCGCACTTCCATTTCCAGCAGGAAACGGCGGTCCAGCTGAAACTCGCCTTTTAATACCTGATCCAGCTTGAAGATGACTTCCGTGGGTTTAATATCGGTCAGGAAGCCTAAACGACCACGGTTTACCCCGATGACCGGCGTATTGTATTTGACCAGCGCGCGCGCTGCATGCAGCAACGAGCCATCACCGCCGACCACAATCACCAGATCAACCACTTCGCCCAGCAAGGCGCGGCTGACGGTTTGGGTGTTCGGATAAGGGACCAGTTCTGCTGTTTCTGCATCAAATACCGGATGCAGGCCTAAATTCAGCAGATGATCATGAATTAAACTGAGCGTTTCTACGACCGAAGTTTTGCCAGGACGTCCAATCAATCCGATATTACGAAAGTTCTTGTGTGAAATTTGCACCTACGACATCGCTCCGCTACGATCCGTTGACTATAATAGCACTAACCCGAATGTTTTAAAAAAACTTTAGAAATCTGAATCCAACCGTTTTTTCTCCTCGATTGGCCGCTTCATTCACAGATTAAATATTGCAAATTATGTAAAAGCTTCGCATGATTAGCCTAATTTCTTAGGGTTTTATTGCGATTTATGAAGTCTGAACGTGGCATAGGTATTATTGCACTTCTATTTTGTATACTGGTGATTGGGGCATTTCTGGCATTAAGTATCTACCTGATTCGATTAGATAATATTGTTAGAGATAAATTTGAAGGACAGCGCTGGGACATTCCAGCCAAGGTCTTTGCTCGTCCGCTGGAAATCTATACCAATGCACCGCTCAATAAAGCCGATTTCGTGCAGGAATTAAAACTTTTAGGCTATAAAAGCGCAGAAAGCTATAACAAAACCGGCAGCTATGTCGATGCGGGCGACACCTTGTTTGTACATACCCGCGGCTTCGATTTTGGTGAAAGTGTTGAACCGGAACAGGTACTCAAAGTCAGCTTTGCCAATAACCAGATTGCTGAAGTCAGTGCGACCAAACCATCGACCACCGGTATTGCCCGTTTAGAGCCCATGCTGATTGGCGGGATTTATCCGCAGCACAATGAAGACCGGGTGCTGATTAAACTGAACCGGGTGCCAAAACCGTTAATTGAAGCCTTAATTGCCACCGAAGACCGTAATTTCTATCTGCATCATGGCGTGTCGATTCGCGGGACTGCGCGTGCTATTGTCAGCAATATTACCGGCGGGAAACGTCAGGGCGGTTCGACCCTGACCCAGCAACTGGTGAAAAACTTTTATCTGACCCCGGAACGTACATTAAAGCGTAAAGCCAATGAAGCGCTGATGGCGATGCTAATTGAGCTGCATTATGACAAAGATGAAATTCTGGAAGCCTATTTAAATGAAGTGAACCTGGGTCAAAACGGCAACTATTCTATTAATGGTTACGGTCTGGCCTCACAGTTCTATTTTGGTCTGCCGCTGCGTGAACTGAATATTGCCCAGCAGGCTTTTCTGGTTGGTCTGGTGCAGGGACCGTCTTTATATAATCCATGGCGTAATCCGGAAGCGGCCGAAAAACGCCGTAATATTGTACTGAACAATATGCTGGTGATGGGCTATCTGACGCAGGAACAGTATGAAACCGAAACCGCGCGTCCGTTAAATGTGATTGCCAAACCGACCATGGGCCCTGCCCGCTTCCCGGATTTTCTGGACATTGTGCGCCGTCAGTTACGTGCTGAATATCAAGAAGGTGATCTGACCAATCAGGGACTACGGATTTTTACCACTTTAGACCCAATTGCACAGACCAAGGTACAAAGTGCATTTAAAGAATCAGTAAACCGTCTGGCCAATGCCAATCCGCGCCGTTTAAAAGATTTACAAGGGGCGGTGCTGGTGTCCCATCCTGAAAATGGTGAACTGGTGGCTGCAGTCGGTTCTACCCAGGACTTTACCGGCTTTAACCGTGCGCTGGATGCCAAGCGTCAGGTCGGCTCGCTCTTGAAACCGGTCATCTATTTAAGCGCACTAGAATCGGGTCGCTATAACTGGGCCAGTCCGGTACAGGATACCGAAATCAGTATTCCATCTGCCGGCAAGTCATGGACACCGCGTAATTACAGCGGCAGCGAACATGGCGTAGTCCCGATGGCGCAAGCGCTGGCCAATTCCTATAACCTGTCGGCGGTACGTTTAGGTCAGGAATTTGGTCTATCAACCTTCCGTAACCATCTGATTAAATTTGGCGTCAGCAGCGAAAATATTCCACAGTATCCGTCCATTTATCTGGGTGCAGTCGATTTATCGCCTATGCAGGTGATGAATATTTATGGCAACTTTGCCACCGGTGGGTTCCAGTATCCAACCAAAGCCATTCGCGCGGTGGTCGATTCTAATGGTCGTCTGCTCGAGCGTTATGGCCTGTCAGTACAGCAGACCATTGAACCGTCTGCGGCCTATATGCTGAATTATGGCCTGCAACAGGTAATGAGTGCAGGAACCGGACGTGCAGCCTATAACAGCCTGTCCAGCGATTTAAAACTGGCCGGTAAATCGGGCACCACCAATGATACCCGCGACTCCTGGTTTGCCGGTTATTCGGGCAACTATTTAAGTGTGGTCTGGTTAGGGCTGGATGATAACAAAGTCACCGGTTTGACAGGTTCATCGGGTGCCCTGCCGGTGTGGAGCAATGTGATGCGTCAGCTGCGCCAGAAGCCGGTAAATCTGCGCCAGCCGGACAGCGTGCAGTGGCACTGGATTGACCGTGACTCTGGTCACTTGTCGGCTCAAGGCTGTGCTGGTGCGATGTATATTCCGATTTATCGCAATCATGTGCCGCGTCAGGCCACCGCCTGTGGTTTACCGCATTATCAGGTTGAGCCGGTTTACAATCCGGATACCGAATATTACCAAGCTGTACCTGAAAGCAGTGACAGTATCGAGAATTATATCCAGGAAAGTGAAGCCGAGATGGAAAGACAACTTTCCGAAAATGATGCACGCATCATTTCAAGCGGCAGTTATACGCAATAAGTGGACCCTTAATTAAATGACCTTGAAATATCTGATCTTGGGGATGGGACTGGCTGGACTGGTGGGCTGTCAAAGCCTGCCGGAATCCAAGCCGGCACCGCAACCGGACCAAGAAAAAACGACTGAACGAAAAACCATTCGCACACCCACCGGCGTGGTGATTCATCCTTATGAACAGGAAGAAATTCAGCGCAAGAAATTACAGGTCGTGGTTCCTGAACAAAAAGTACAGCAGCGTTTTGAAGATGGCCGCTCTTTACCAGCGTTTAAGAAACTGATGCAGCAGACCCAGACGGCTTATCGTCAGGGACAATGGGCGCGTGCCGAAGCTGCCGCCTTACAGGCACAGCGTCTGGCACCGCAATCGGCTGAAACCTATATGTATTTAGGGCTGGTGGCGAACCAGAAAAAACAGCCGAAAAATGCAGAAGCCCTGGCCCGCCGTGGTCTGAGCTATGCACAAACACCGGCGATGAAACGCCAATTATGGCTGATTATTCAAAAAGCCGGCCAGCTACAAAACAATAGCCGTACCGTGCAACAGGCACAGCAAGCGCTGAAACAACTTTAGGCTGAAGCGCTATCCAACGCATCCATAAAGCGGATCCCGGCAATACCATAGGCATGGTGTTGCTGGGCCTGCGCCAAGTCCTGCCGATGCATCCCGCCTAAGGCAAACACCGGAATATCGACCTGTTTGGCCCAGTTCTGAAATTGTGCCCAGCCTAATGCCGGAGTATCCGGATGGCTGGCTGTTGGCAGCACCGGACTTAAAATTGCAGCATCACAGCCAATATTCTGCGCATGTTGTAACGATTCCAGATCATGACAGGCAGCAATATAACGCTGACCGGCCTGCAGGCTGCCCTTGTGCAATTGCAGACATTGTTGCTGCTTTAAATGGATGGCAGCGACCGAGACCTGCTGCACGCTATTCAGCTGCTTCCACAGTTCCAGATTAACAATTAATGATTTTAAACAGCCAATATTCTGCTCAGCCAGTTCAATACTGCGTTCCGGTGCCGGTGCGACACGCCAGTACAGCAGTTGCTGGGTATCCGGGGTATCCAGACAGTTTAAGTCTTCACTAATTTTGATACATTCAGGCCAGTAGAGGCGTTGCAGCATACGCTGGTTGGCTTGCGGGAAATTCAAACGAGCCAAATCCTGCCGTTTATACCAGGTCCACGGTTGCTGGATGTCTGAGAGCAACGCCGCCGGCACAAAGGCATGGAACACATGCAAATTGACAATCACATCTTCATATTCATGCCGGATAAAATCAAACTCATGCCACTGGATCAGGTCAATGCCTACTTCTTCGCGCACTTCACGGCGACAGGCCTGCACTGGCGTTTCATGCTGCTCTACCTTGCCGCCGGGAAATTCGTGCTTATTGCCCTGATGCTGTTTGGCTTCGCGCCAGCCGACCAGGACCTGGGTCTGATGCAATAAAATCCCAATTGCGATATGTAGATGTGGCTTTGACATGAAACGTCCTGTTTTTGAAATATGAGCAAGTGTAAGCAAATTTATACTTTTTATAAATTCCCCAAATCAAGCGTTGACAGATATATTTGATAATGATTATCATTTATATCGTTCAACATACACCACGGAGTCGAAGGAATGAACGCACCATTTAGCCTGTTTAGCCGTAATGCAGATCAACAGTATGCCTTACCAATGTTACATTCTAATAACCTGTTTGCTCTCGGTCGTGAAATTCGCATCATGCATGCCGGAGAAGAATACCGCCTACGCCTTACCCGTAATAATCGCCTTATTCTCACCAAATAAGAACAACATCTGAATAATAATAATCGTGGGAAGCAGCAGTATGAATCAGCGCATACTGCTTTTTAACTGCCCATGCGTATCTCAAGATTGAACTCAATGTTGTTATTTTCGATTTTGTTATTTTTGCTTCACACCGGGCAAACTCAGTTCCACCAGTAAACCGCCTAAAGCTGAACGGCTAAACTGCAATTGGCCCTGATGCAGGCTGATAATCTTTTTACAGATCGAAATACCAAGACCACTGCCTTGGGTTTGTGTGCCCAGCGCCCGATAAAAACGCTCACCCAGACGTTGTAACACCTCATCACTGATCTGTTGACCATTATTTTCAATACACAGCTGCACCTGTTCAGCATCACCATTGATACTGACCACCACCTCACCCTGTTGCGTGGCATAGCGGATGGCATTGTCGATCAGGTTACGGATACAGGTATATAGCAATTCCGGATTGGCCTGAATGATCGCCGGTTGTAGCTGCAAGCGCGGTTTAATCTGTTTTTCCAGACTAAACGGTGCCAAGGCCTCGAGCACATCCAGCACCAGCTTTTGTAAATCAACCTCGGTTATAGGCAAGTCTTGTAGATGTGCCGGGTCTAAACGCGCCAGTAATAGCAGATTCTCCAGTACCTGAGTGCCGCGGTTGACATCGCGTTGAATCTGGGCCAGATCTTCCGCTAATTGCGGTTGATCCTGATATTTGCGTTTTAACACCTGCAAACGCATTTGAATGGCAGAAAGCGGCGAACGCAGTTCATGCGAGGCGTCAGAAGTAAAACGCTGCTCGGCTTCTAAAGAATGTTCCAGCCGGCTAAGCAAACGGTTTAACTGCTGCACCATCGGCTGTAATTCCAGCAATTCTGGCTGGGTGCTTTGTACCGGACTCAGATCCTGCACATGCTTTTGCGCAATTTGCGCAGATAAGGCCTGTAAAGAGCGGAACTGTTTATGAATGGCAAAATGCACAATGCCCCATTGAATCAGCCACAGTAAAATTAAAATCGCGGCATAGCCCAGACCGGTGGCCCATATTTCCTGAAAACGGACATTCATTTTCTGGGTCATCAATACGCTTAAGTCATCATCACTGGCCACATAAACACGCCATAAACGCTGATTCGCCCAGACAAAGGAAAATCCCTCTTCCTGCTGTGTGATCGTAGCTGGTGCTAAGGGAAAATCTTCTGTTTCGGTCAAGGTCTGCTGGCCCAGTCGCAGCTGATAATGTATCTTGAACTGTTCAGTGAGTTCATCGACCTGCTCGCCGGCGCCACTGCTAATATCCTGCAATAACAGCATATCGGCCGCTTCATCCATGATTTCATCTTGCAGCTGCATGGTCTGATAAATTGACACGGCAAACAGCAGCACCAGTGCCAGCAGGCCGGCAATCATGGAACTCAGTACCGAGGTTTTAACTAGGGTTTTCTGTAAAGAAACCGCACCCGTTTGCTTCATTTACGCCTGTTCCTGCTGCATGCGATAGCCCAAACCGCGAATGGTTTTAATTAAATGGCTGCCAATTTTTTTACGCAGCTGATAAATAAACACTTCAATGGCATTGCTTTCAATTTCATCACCCCAGGCATACAGCGATTCTTCCAGCTGTTCCCGGGTTACGATATGCTCGGGCTTTTGCATTAATTTATACAGAATCTGGAATTCCTTGGCGGTTAAATTCACCGCGTGGCCATCTTGGGTTAAGGTTTTGGCTTGAGTATCTAACAGCAAATTGGCAAAACGGATCTGATGATCGGGCTGGGTCTGCCGGGTACGTAACTGGCTGCGCACCCGTGCTGACAGTTCTTCCAGACTAAAAGGCTTGACCAGATAGTCATTGGCGCCTAAATCCAGTCCATCGACCCGGTCCTGAATGCTGTCTTTGGCGGTAATAAAAATCACCGGGGTATCCAACTGTTTACGGCGCAAAGCGGTCAGAATTTCATCGCCGGTATTGCCCGGCAGGCCACGATCCAGCAGCACACAATCATAGTGATGCTGCTCAATGGCCAAAATGGCATGATTGCCACGCTCGACCCAATCGACGTTATAACCGTCCATTTCCAGCCAGGTTTTAATACTTTCTGCCTGAGAGGCGTCATCTTCTGCCAGTAAAATACGCATTGGTTCTACTCTAGCCTTTTTTACATCATGCCTGATTTTTCACAAGATTCAAAAAAACCACATGCATGGAGCATGTGGTTTTGCGTGGAGCTGCAATCAATCTGATTAAAAGGTCGGCTTAGAAACGAACCTGCTCGACATCAATTTCAACACGTTTAGAAGGTTTATAATCAATGTCCACTTCACCGGTAATCACCACTGGAGTTTTGGCAGAAATCGCTTTACCATTCCACAGGTCATCATCAATATCTACTGTGATGGTGCCAGTGCTGTCGCGGAACTGGTATTTTTCATCACCAATGGCTTTTACGATATAACCTTTCAGCTGAACATTGCTGTCATCTTTCATGGTTAACGCCTGTTTCACCGTGGTTGCTTGCGCCAGTGCAGACTGGTTCACTGCGGTATCTGCAACAGCAAATGTAGTTGCGCCCACTAGACCTGCAGTTAAAAGTGCTTTTGAAAATAGGTTCATCTGTCTTTCCTCATTCAGTGTTGTTCGTTTCGATGTAGTCATTAAAACAAAGCAAGATGAGCTGAATCTTAAGATTTCCTCATATTCAAAAATTTTTCACTTTTTTTGGGTTTTAGTTTAACGGTACCACCCGCAGTACTTCTTCTAAGGTGGTAATACCGGCCATGACTTTACGCGCCCCGGCAATCCGTAGTGGCTCGATGCCTTCTTTTTTGGCCTGCTGGCGTAACTGAGTCAGATCAGCATTGGCACCTATCAGCTGTTTGGTGTCCAGACTCAGCGGCATAAACTCATAAATCCCGATCCGGCCTTTATAGCCGGTCTGACGGCAGGCTTCACAGCCCACCGGCTTATAAACTTTTTCCGGCATCTCCATGACATAGTCAAACGTCAGATGTTCCCATTCATTGGTATTAATCATGCCTTCCTGTTTGCAATGCGGACACAGCTTGCGCACCAGACGCTGCGCCAATACCCCCAGAATGGTGGCTGCAGTTAAAAAAGGCTGCACACCTAAATCATGCAAACGGGTCAGACTGGACGGCGCATCATTGGTATGCAAGGTCGATAACACCAGGTGACCGGTTAATGCCGCTTGAATGGCCATATTGGCCGTATCCTGATCACGAATCTCCCCAACCATAATAATATCCGGGTCCTGACGCATCAGCGCGCGTACACCATCGGCAAAGCCCAGCTCAATGCCCTGATTGACCTGCATCTGGTTAAAGCTCGGCTCAATCATTTCAATCGGGTCTTCAATGGTACAGACATTGACTTCATCGGTGGCCAGCTGCTTCAGTGATGAATACAGCGTGGTGGTTTTACCGGAGCCGGTCGGCCCCGTGACCAGAATAATACCATGACTATGACTGGTCAGACTTTGCCAGCCCTGTAACAGACGTTCTTCAAAACCAAGCTGCTGGAAGCTGCGTACCAGCACTTCCGGGTCAAAAATACGCATCACCAGTTTTTCACCAAAGGCTGTCGGTAAAGTCGAAAGACGCAATTCGGTTTCCTGCCCTTTGGGAGTACGGGTTTTTAAACGGCCATCTTGAGGTTTGCGTTTTTCTGCCACATTCATGCGACCGAGAATTTTAATCCGTGAAATGACCGCAGTTAAGGTATTGGCCGGCATGTTATAAATGGTATGTAGTACGCCATCAATCCGGAAACGGATTTTCCCCTTGTCTTTACGTGGCTCCAGATGAATATCACTGGCACCCTGTTCAAAAGCAAACTGCAGCACCCAGTCCACCAGTTTAACAATATGCTGGTCATTGGCATCGGGGTTTTGGGTATCGCCCAGCTGTAATAAGGCTTCGACACCTTTATTTTCACGGTCATGTGCTGCGGCTTTTTGTGAACCACTGACCGCACGACTGACCTGATAATATTCTACCAGATAACGCTGTAACTGCTCTGGACTCAGCAGCACGCGCTGGATTTTACGCGGCAATAAACTGTGTTCTAAATTGGCGACCCAATCGGTCATAAACGGCTGATCGGTGGCAATGAACACCGCATCGGGCTGAATCTCTACCGCCAGAATTTTATTGCGCAGGGCAAATTCCAGGGACATCACCGCGGTTAAAGCGGCCACATCGGCCTTTAACGGATCAATCACATAAAAAGGCAGCTCGGTCTTTTCTGCCAGCCACTGACATAAACGGTTCAGTGTCAATGTGGTTTGGGGATGTTGCTGATCGGTCAGGTTAAAATGCGCAATCCATTGCAACGGATGCCATTTCAGCTGCTCACGCTGGCGATGCGTGGTCTGTACCAGCATTTTATCGCGTTCGCTGATCCGGCCATCTTTTAATAATTGCTCTAAACACCAGGTGGTATCAATTTCAAAATTAAAATTCATTGTTTTTGTTCCCCCAACATCAGCACACTATAGCAGAGTTTATTTTTCCCGCCTGCCTTTGCCACTGGAAAATCTGCTACTGATGCGTCTCAAGCGCAGCTCCTGCAAATTAAACATACAGTTCCGCATAGCAATCTTCACAGAATCAATTATATGATGGAGACGTCGCCCCACTGCCGCGGGATATAAAGATGGAATTTTTAACTGCCCCTTCAATCTTGAGTACCTCTTTTCAGGAGCTGATGACCATGCTTGCAGCCGCACTCGGCTGTGGCCTGTTAATTGGTCTGGAACGTGAACGCAGCAAGCACAATGAAGCCAACCATCATTTTGCCGGGGTGCGCACCTTTGCCGTGTGTGCCTTGCTCGGTGCGATCTGCTTTTTGCTAGGGCCAGTTTTTGGTATTGTCGGGGCTGTGATTATTGGCGGAGTTGGGCTGTTTTCGCTTAAAAATCAGGTTGAAGACCCGGGTGCGACCACCGAACTGGCCTTTATTATGACCTATTTTATTGGCGCGCTCTGTTTGTGGAATATTCCGTTGGCGGCTGGTCTGGCGGTTATTTTAACCGGTCTGCTCATGACCAAACACCTGATGCACGGCATTGTCAGCAAATGGATTACCGAAGCAGAGCTGCGTGATGGTCTGTTCCTGCTGGCACTGGTTCTGATTGCCCTGCCTTTGACGCCAGATACCCCCTTATGGGGCAATGTGCTCAATCCTTATGTGATTTTAAAACTGCTGATTCTGATTTTATCGGTACAGGCTTTGGCGCATATCGCCAAGCGCCTGCTGTCCACCAATAATGCACTGATGCTATCCTCAATTGCGTCCGGCTTTGTGTCCAGTACCGCCACCATTGCCAGTTTAGGCATGGAAGTGCGTTCCGGCCGCGGCGATGCCCAGATTAATGCGGGCGCGGCGCTCATGTCCTGCGTGGCGACACTGTTGCAGATTCTGATTATTATTGTGGGGATTAATCTGTCCTGGTTTAAGGTATTTGTGGTACCGAGTGCAGTGGCGATTATGATTCTGGTGGCGGTGGGTTACTGGCTGCTCAGAAAAAATACCGGCTCACAGCAAAAAGCCAAAGAAGCCGATAGCCGCATGTTTAGCCTCAAAGAGGCCGCGATTATTGTGGTCACGCTCACCCTGATTCAAGCCATGGTCTACGGACTGGATCAGGCACTGGGCAGCACCGGTTTAATTGCCGGAACCTTCCTGGCGTCTTTATTTGAAATTCACGCTGCCGCTGCCGCGGTAATTACCCAAGGCTCGCCCAGCAATTTAACCCTGTTTTATGCGCTGATTTTGGGTCTCGGTGCACATGCACTGGCCAAATGCGTGAATGCCTTTTTAATTGGCGGACCACGCTTTGCCTTGTATTTTGCACCGGCCCAAATTCTGCATATGGCGGTGCTGATTGCGATGGCTTATTTTATGTTTAAGCCGGCTTAAGCGCTAACATCTGAATCAGCACCTGATCTGGCTGTACTAGAAATCCGACATCAATATTGGCAAAGTGCATTTTATAGAGCCGGGTTTCATCCTCCTGATAAGCCGGACGCGGGTCTAAAGACAACACCTGTTCCAGCTCACTCAGCATCTGCGCGCTAATTTTATGCTGCTGCAACAATTGCTGTTTTTGTACAGCGGCCTGCTCTGTCCACACCACCTGTTTACGTTCAGGCTCATCCTGCGCATAGCCACTTTGCGCCTCCATGACCGCATCAGAATACTGGATATAAGGCTTGATATCTAAAATCGGTGTACCATCGAGTAAATCACTCCCGGTCACATAAACCCGTACTGCCTTGCCGACTTTTTTCACCTGTTTTAATTGCACCACTGACAAGCCTACCGGTGACGGCCGGTACATACTGCGTGTCGCAAATACTCCAATTTTCTGGTTACCACCCAAACGCGGCGGCCGCACCTGAACACGGAATTTTGTCTGCTGCTGGTTTTTATTGTCATGAAATTGCCACAGCAACCACAAATGACTAAATGCTTCAATGCCCTCAAAGGCCAGCAAATCGTTATAAGGTTCCAGCATGTCAATATAGGATTCGACCTGAACCAGATTCGGCTGCCGCGGGATGCCAAACTTTTCTTTATAAGGAGATTTCATAATCCCGATAATGGGCAAGGTCAGATCAGTCATAATCACTTTTTTTGATAAGCTCAATTAAATATATTCAGTTTATCGAGTATGAATTTAGATTAGAATAGCAACCTGTTCTAATTTGATAATTTATTGAGACCTTTAATGGCTGCTTTTAACGTCGAAAAGATTACTCACGTCCACCACTGGAATGACACTTTATTCTCTTTTAAAACGACTCGTGACACTGCACTGCGTTTTAAAAACGGTCAATTTGTAATGATCGGTCTTGAAGTGAATGGTAAGCCTTTGATGCGTGCATATTCGATTGCAAGTGCCAACTATGAAGAAGAGCTGGAATTCTTCTCGATTAAAGTGCCAGATGGTCCATTAACCTCGATTTTGCAAAAAGTTAAAGTGGGCGATGAACTGCTGGTTTCTCGCAAACCAACCGGAACTCTGGTACTCGATGACTTAAATCCGGGTAAAAACTTATACCTGCTGTCTTCAGGTACCGGTCTTGCACCGTTCCTGTCGGTGATTCGTGATCCGGAAACCTATGAACGTTTTGAAAAAATCATTGTTGTTCATGGTACACGTTATATTTCTGAACTGGCGTATCAGGACCTGATTCTGAACGAAATTCCAAACCACGAATTCTTCTCGGAACTGGGCGCGAAAGAAAAACTGGTTTATTATCCAACGGTAACACGTGAAGATTTCCATACTCAAGGTCGTGTCACCACTGCAATTGAATCTGGTCAATTGTTCGAGAAAATCGGTTTACCACGTTTTAACCCGGAAACTGACCGCGCGATGCTGTGTGGTAGCCCAGCCTTCCTGGATGATGTTGCTGCGCTGCTTGATCAACACGGATTAAAAGAATCACCACGTATGGGCGTTTTAGGCGATTACGTGATTGAACGTGCATTCGTGGAAAAATAAGCTTTTCCATAGCAAAAAAACCGGTCAGATTGACCGGTTTTTTATTTCTCTAATTTAGCGAGTGCTACGCCCTTCCTGATTAGCATGCCCTTCACAGTGAGCACCACCGCCAATAACAAAACCTGTTTGTGCTTCACATGAACCAATCATACGGCCATTTGAATCATAGGTCGTCACTTTTGAGGCACAACCTGTCATTAAAATAGCAGCAGTTAGCGTGATTAAATTAAAAAATTTCATGATATTACCCCTCTAAAAAAATTAATCGTGTTGCAATGTAATCTGGTTGGACTTCGGCACAGACGGTAATAGACCGGTGTGTTCATCAATTTTGGAATAATCTACGCCCTGTAAATTCGCCCCACCATAACAAACGGCTTTTGCACCTAAAATAAAACCTTGTGTCGCCACACAGGAACCGATCAAATTTCCTGCGGTATCATAGGTCATAACTTTAGAACTACATCCCGCCAATGCCACGAGGCTGACGATAGAAAACAATTTAATTAGTTTCATTAAACCCTCAATTCACAAATACTAAAAACTCAGTAAATAATTTGAATTATCTTTTAAATACATAAATTTATGCTTCATTCTAATAATATGTTAACTTTTGTAAATAGCTTTTTGCATCAAGATGAAATTTTCTTTTTTGAATACAAATCTGTCATGGATCAACAAAAAAGCGATCAACGCCTAAAATTACTCGCGTTGATCGCTTCAGTTATACTCCTATTAAGCGGAGGTGGTCGCACTCATCTGTCTCTCCGCCCAGGCTTTTTTAATCACCTGATAACCCGCAGTTAAACCCAGCCCCGCCATAATCACCGCGACAATAATATCCGGCAATAAACTGCCCGTTCCAAATACACCGACCGCAGCCAGAATCACCGCGACATTGCCAATTGCATCATTACGGCTACACAGCCAGACCGATTTCATATTGGAATCGCCATCACGAAAGCGATACAGAATCACGGCTGCCACCACGTTGGCCACTAAAGCCAGTCCACCAATTACCCCCATGGTAATCGCTTCCGGGGGAATGCCCTGCATATAGTTATAGACCGTTTTGACCAACACCAGACAGCCAAATGTGGCCATGGTAATACCTTTTAATAAAGCCACGGTGGCACGCCAGTACAGACTCATCCCCAGCACAGCCAGTGAAATGGCATAGTTGGCGGCATCGCCAAAGAAATCCAGCGCATCGGCCCAGAGTGCTGCCGAATGGGCATACATCCCGCCAAACAGTTCCACCACGAACATCAGCAAATTAATAATCAGGGCAATCCAGAGTGCAGTACGAAAACGGCCATCGGGTGTGACCGGTGCAGGCTGACATTGACAGGCCATAAAGCCTCCTGTTGCATTTTTCTATGACTGTATTATGCTCATTAGAAACTATGGTCTAACTCCAAGGTCAAGTCATGGCACATTATCTGATTCGGGATTTGGTTAAAAAAACCGGTCTGAGTGCAGACACGGTGCGTTTTTATGAAAAGAAAGCGCTCATCCAACCCACCTTAAGGGCCGAAAATAATTATCGTTATTATGATGATGACACCTTAAAACGGCTAATTTTTATTAAACGTTGCCGCGCACTGGATTTATCCTTAAAAGAAATTGAAACCCTAATTGCACTGGAACAGCAGCCTGATCAGGACTGTCAGGCGGTAAATGAACTGCTTGATCATCATTTAGTACAAATCGAAAGCAAAATTGCTGAGTTACAGCATTTTCAGCTGCAACTGCAGCAATTACGGCAGTCTTGCAATGCCCGAACCACCATCGACCATTGCCAAATTTTAAAACAGCTAGAGGCGGATGAAACGCCTAAATCGACTTCTGATTAACCCGTTTCGACAGTTCCGCAGCCGATTCCTTACGCTCGGAATAACGGTTGGTCAGATAGCTGGCCTGCCCGCGGGTCAATAAAGTGAACTTGTACAGCTCTTCCATGACATCGACAATCCGGTCATATAAGGAAGAGGCTTGCATACGTCCGGCTTCATCAAACTCCAAAAAGGCTTTCGGAATCGAGGACTGGTTCGGGATGGTGATCATCCGCATCCAGCGCCCTAAAATACGCATCTGATTCACCGCATTAAAGGATTGCGAACCACCACTGACCTGCATCAGCGCCAGAGTTTTACCTTGGGTCGCACGAATGGCACCGGCAGCTAAAGGAATCCAGTCAATCTGTGCTTTCAAAATAGAACTCATGGCACCATGACGTTCCGGGCTGCACCAGACCATGCCTTCTGCCCAGGCCAGCAATTCATGCAATTCCTGAACTTTAGGATGTGAAGCATCGCCATCTTCCGGCAATGGTAAACCTTTGGGATGGAAAATTTTAACTTCGGCACCGAAGTGCTCCAGAATCCGGCCGGCTTCCATCACCGCCAAACGGCTATAGGAACGTTCGCGGTTTGAACCATACAGCAATAAAATTCGCGGCGGATGCGGCAATGCTCTGGCCTGAACCTGCTCAAAACTCGGCTGTTCAATTAAGTCTACATCAAGATTGGGAAGTGACATCATCCACCTGTTCCATTATAAAATTTACGTTTCAGCCACAGCGAGACACTCACCAGGGCAATTAACACTGGCACTTCCACCAGCGGGCCAATAATGGTGGTAAATGCCACCGGTGAGGTCAGACCAAAGGTTGCAATCGCCACCGCCAAAGCCAGTTCAAAATTATTGCCGGCCGCGGTAAAAGAAATGGCCGTGGTACGTGGATAGTCATTGCCCATCCACTTGCTCATCAAGAAGCTGACAAAGAACATCAATACAAAATAGATGGTCAATGGAATGGCAATGCGCAGTACATCCATAGGTAACCCAACCACATCGGCCCCTTTCAGGCTAAACATGGCGACAATGGTAAACAGCAGCGCCAGCAGGCTAAGTGGACTGATTTTGGGAATAAAACGCTGCTGATACCAGTCCAGTCCTTTGTTTTTCACCAGAATCAGCCGGGTCAGAAAGCCCAGCAAAAACGGAATGCCCAGATAGACCAGCACCGCATGGGTAATGGTCCAGAAACTGACATCAATCACCTGACCGGCCACACCAAAATAAGGCGGTAACACACTTAAGAACAACCAGGCATAGGTACTGAAAAACAGAATCTGGAAAATACTGTTAAAGGCCACCAGGGCAGCGACATACTGGTTATCGCCACAGGCCAGATCATTCCAGACCAGTACCATGGCAATACAGCGTGCCAGTCCAATCAGAATCAGGCCAGTCATATATTCCGGATAATGCTGCAGGAAAATCAGTGCCAGTGCGAACATCAAACACGGTGCAATCAGCCAGTTTTGTACCAGCGACAACAGCAGCGTGCGTTTATCCTGAAAAATTTGCGGTAAAGCGGCATAGTCCACTTTGGCCAGCGGTGGATACATCATCAGAATCAGGCCAATAGCAATCGGTAAATTGACATTGCCCATGCTCATCTGGTCCAGACTGCTCGACACCTGCGGGAAATACAGCCCAATGCCAATCCCGAGCGCCATGGCAATAAAAATCCACAGTGTCAGATTGCGGTCTAAAAAGGAAAGTTTACGGGTGCTGGCCATGACTTACTCGATATGGGAAATATTGTTGATGGCAGCAATCAGTTCGGGACGGGTCATCTGTTCAGGCTGTAACGCAAACAGTGCATCCAGACGCTTGTTGATATGCGCGACTGTTTCTAAAAAGGCCTGCAACTTGGCCGCTTCCGGCAAATCCAGATGCGATGGATCGGCAAGTCCCCAATGCGCTTTAATCGCGCCGCCCAAATACAAAGGACAGGCTTCTTGGGCAGCCGCATCACATACGGTAATCACCACATCGGGCTGATACTGCTTACAGTCATCAATACTTTTACTGGAGAGCCCTTCAGTCGACAGGCCCAGATTTTCCAGCGTCTTTAACGTCAGTGGATGGACACGACCGGTCGGTTTGCTGCCGGCGCTATAGGCTGTCCAGCCTTCTGGAGCACGACTGTTAAATAACACTTCAGATAAAATGCTGCGGCAGCTATTTCCGGTACATAAGAAGAGGAATTTCATGGTTTTACTCACAATAACTTGAAAGCGTTGCTGTCAGCGAATTCATCGGACTGACATCTTGCTCCGCGATAATATTCAGCACACTCACTGCCCACTCGGGTAAATCTGGATTCAGGCGGTAATACACCCACTGCCCCTGACGCTGGTCCAGTAAAACCGATAAATTTCTCAGCAAAGCCAAATGACGGGAAATTTTAGGTTGGCTTAAATTTAATGCCTCGGTCAGCTCGCAGACACAAATATTCTGTTTGGCCAGCACCAGTTTCAAAATATCCAGACGGGTCGGATCGGACAGGCATTTAAAAAAATCAGTTTGATTCATACAGCTTCCCCATATTTATACTTGCGAATATACGTATATCCATATATAAAAGCAATATCCCTCTTTTACCTGAGTTTTAGCACTATGGCGGCTCCAATTAAAATCTTTCACAATCCTGACTGCGGCACTTCACGCAACACTTTGGCCTTAATTCGCAATACTGGACAAGAACCTGAAATTATTGAATATTTAAAAAATCCACCAACAGCCGAAGTGCTGGCCGACATGATTCAGCAGGCCGGTTTAAGCGTACGCGAGGCGATCCGTCAAAATGTAACGCCGTATGAAACCCTGCAACTGGCCGAGCGTGATCTGAGCGATGCAGAACTGATTGCTTTAATGGTACAACATCCGCTGCTGATTAACCGTCCTTTTGTGGTGACTGAACGCGGCGTTAAAATGTGCCGACCTTCTGAACTGGTGCTGGATTTATTGACCCAGCCGCAGCTCAAGGCCTTTCGTAAAGAAGATGGTGAACTGGTGATTGATGAACACGGTCAGCGTGTCAATTAACCGTTTTTCCTCTCGCCTGCTGCCGCTTATCTCTCAGCGATAACAGGCTGAGTGCCTGATAATCCCGAGTTTTTTACTAGGTTGAATCGAAAAATTTTATCCCTACAATAAAGCCACAATTTTTTTATGCCTTTTTGATTGATCATGCATCTTCATCCTGTTACCGAACTTCTCTCTCCTGCCGGTTCTTTAAAAAATATGCGCTATGCCTTTGCCTATGGAGCAGATGCCGTGTATGCCGGGCAGCCGCGTTATAGTTTGCGTGTCCGGAATAACGAGTTTGATCATGACAATCTGGCCATCGGCATTCAAGAAGCACATGAATTAGGCAAAAAATTCTATGTGGTGGTCAACATCCAGCCGCATAACTCCAAACTGAAAAACTTTATCCGTGATCTTGAGCCAGTCGTGGCCATGCAGCCTGATGCGCTAATTATGTCTGATCCGGGCCTGATCATGATGGTGCGTGAACACTTCCCGCACATGGACATCCACCTGTCGGTACAGGCCAATGCAGTCAACTGGGCCACGGTCAAGTTCTGGAAAAATATGGGCTTGACCCGGGTGATTCTGTCGCGCGAACTGTCCATTGACGAAATTGAAGAAATCAAAACCCAAGTTCCCGATATGGAAATTGAGGTCTTTGTACATGGTGCCCTGTGCATGGCCTATTCGGGCCGGTGCATGCTGTCAGGCTATATGAACAAACGCGATGCCAACCAGGGTGCCTGCACCAATGCCTGCCGCTGGGAATATAAAGTGCTGGATGCCGCCGAGGATGAAACCGGCGATGTAATTCCGGTAAAAAATCTGGACGCAGGCTGTTGCTCGCAAGATGCCGATGCGCTCCACATGCAGGCACAGCACCAGTTTAATGAACCGGTACTGCTGCAACGTAATGAAGAAGATATGTTTGCCGCCGAAGAAGATGAGCACGGCACCTACTTCATGAACTCCAAAGATTTGCGTGCGGTACAACACGTAGAACGTCTGACCAAAATTGGCGTACATTCACTGAAAATTGAAGGCCGTACCAAATCCTATTTTTACTGCGCCCGTACCGCACAAATCTACCGTAAAGCGATTGATGATGCTTTAGCCGGCAAACCGTTCGATCCATCCTTGATGACCCAGCTCGAAGGTCTGGCCAATCGCGGTTATACCGAAGGTTTCCTGCGCCGCCATGTGCATAGCGAATATCAAAACTATGAAAATGGTTCATCCAGTTTTGATCATCAGCAATTCTGCGGCGAAGTGCTGGAGCGCAATGGCGACTACATTAAAATTGATGTCAAAAACCGTTTTGTCGTGGGTGATTCTTTAGAACTGATGACCACAAAAGGGAATATCAGCTTTATCCTCACCGAAATCAAAGACAAAAAAGGCAATTCAATTGAGGAAGCCAAAGGCTCTGGTCATATTGTGGAAATTCCGGTCCCGGCTGATGTCGATATGCGCTATGCCCTGCTAATCCGTAATTTACCGAACTCCACTGCTGATATTTCAGCATCATCCTTGGCCTATCAGGCAGGTTAACTCATGGCGCTGCTGATTACCGATAAATGCATCAATTGTGATATGTGCCTACCCGAATGTCCGAATGATGCCATTTATGAAGGCGACAAAATCTACGAGATTGATGTCAGCCGCTGCACCGAGTGCGTCGGTTTTTATGATCATCAAACCTGTGTTGCAGTGTGCCCGATTGAATGTATTGTGCCGCATCCTGAACACCGGGAAAGTCCGGAAGAACTGACTGAGAAGTTCAAGCGCTTAAACTTGCTTCATTCCTAAAACTGGGGTACAACAAAAAAAGGAACTGAGCTGTTAGCGATCTCAGTTCCTGTAAAAAAACAATAACTATTTTTTGATATTTTACCGCATATAGGGCCTGGGTATTGGGGAACTCAGGCCCTATTCTAATTTTACTTACTGTCCAGAACGGATGATGTAATCAAAGGCAGATAATGATGCTTTGGCACCTTCACCAGTCGCGATGATGATCTGTTTGTAAGGAACAGTAGTACAGTCACCCGCCGCAAATACACCTTTGACGTTGGTTTCGTTGCGGTCATTAATCACAATTTCACCACGGTTGCTCAGCTCAACTGCTGTTTCTTTCAAGAAATCGGTATTTGGTAACAAACCGATCTGTACAAAGATCCCCGCCAGTTCAACCGTATGCTCTTCATCCGTTGCACGGTCTTTGTATTTCAGCGCTGTCACTTGTGAACCATCACCGACCACTTCTGTCGAAAGCGCATTTTTAATCACTGTGGTATTTGGCAAGCTGTTTAGCTTGTCTTGCAATACCTGATCCGCACGTAACTTGGTATCAAACTCTACTAAGGTCACATGCTCAACAATACCCGCCAAGTCAATCGCCGCTTCTACACCCGAGTTACCCCCACCAATGACTGCAACACGTTTGCCTTTGAATAAAGGACCATCACAGTGCGGGCAATACGCCACACCACGGGTACGGTATTCTGCTTCACCTGGGACATTCATCTCTCTCCAGCGTGCACCGGTTGAAAGCACCACAGTTTTCGATTCCAGCTTGGCACCGTTTTCCAAGGTCACTTCAACTAAACCGTTGGCTGTTTCATCTGCACCTTTAATGTCAGATACACGTTGTAGGTTCATGATGTCGACACCGTATTCACGTACGTGTGCTTCCATTTCGGCTGCGAATTTTGGACCTTGGGTTTTCTTGATTGAAGTGAAGTTTTCAATGTCCATGGTGTCCATCACCTGACCGCCAAAACGTTCCGCCACGATACCGGTGTTAATCCCTTTACGTGCTGCATAAATCGCTGCAGTGTTTCCAGCAGGACCACCACCAATCACCAGTACATCGAACGCAGCTTTGGCATTCAGCTTTTCTGCTTCTTTGGCTGCAGAGTTGGTGTCTAATTTGGCAATGATTTCTTCCAGTGTCATACGACCCTGACCGATGTGGTTACCGTCCTGGAATACCATCGGTACCGCCATGATCTTACGTTCTTCCACTTCATCCTGGAAGAATGCACCATCAATCATAGTGGCAGTAGTACCCGGGTTATAGATGGCTATCAGGTTCAATGCCTGCACCACGTCTGGACAGTTATGGCAGCTTAACGATACGAATACATCGAAATCCGATTGGATACCCAAGTCTTTAATAGAAGCCAGCACTTCATCAGACACTTTTGGTGCATAGCCTGAGGTTTGTAACAATGCCAGAATCAAAGAAGTAAACTCATGGCCCATTGGCAAACCTGCGAAGAATACACGCGGCTGTTCACCGGCTTTGGCGACACCAAAGCTTGGTGCACGTTTGTTGTTACCATCGAAGCGTGCAGTCACCTGATCAGACAGGGCGGCAATTTCAGTTACCAGTTCTTTGATTTTGTCTGATTTGTCAGAGCTATCTAAAGTGGCCACTAATTCGATTGGACCTTCAAGGCGTTCTAACAAGGCTTTTAATTGGGCTGTGGTATTTTGATCTAACATTGCTAACGTCTCCTAAGGAGTCAAATTTTTCAATACCGCTATCATAGGCCAAATTTAAAAATAGATAAAACAGTTTGTTTTTATATTAATGATCGTTTTTATAAATCATTGTCTTTTATGGATGGATCAATCTAAATTGTAACAACGCGATAAAAATCATCTACCAGAAAAAGACTCCCACAGGAGCCTCATCATCAGCATTAAAAAATCCGCTGCTCAATTCTTAATGCCCGCTTTTTAAAACTTTGTGCCAACACAAAGAAAATCAGGCTGAAAATGGCTGACACAATCGCCGCTGCAATCACCAGAATCTGTACAAACTGGCTTAAACGCTCAGCTTGAACCACCTGTTTATTTACGCTTTCTGCCATTGGGGTCAGGGTTTTGCCATAAACCTGTTGCTGCATTGACCAGAGCTGTTCCGGTTTAAAGCCATATTGAATAAAGTCCGGATTCTGCTGCTCGGCTTTCACCAGATTCAACACATGCGGAATAGCTGCGGCTTTATCCGGTGGTTGATGCAACAAAGCGGTTTGCGCCAGTAAATAGGATTTGACTGGAGTATCCAGCGGTGCATCTGCCAGATAACGCGCTAGCTCACTTTCTGCCAGCTGCTTGTCGTAATAGACAATTTTTTGCTGCGCATCATAGTCATCATTTTTCAGGTCATATTGCAGATAGGTCAGACCTGACCACAGCATGATAAAGGCAATTAACCAGCCGACAAACTTCAGGATAAAGGACTGAAAGCGCACATAGAAAAAGCGGATTTTCTTGAGACAATGCACCACAAAAAAGGCGCCAATAAACGACAGCAATAATTTCAGAAACAGCCAGCCAAACCAGGACAACAGCCCCAGAAAATAATCCGGTTGCTGCTCTAAAATCGCCAGGTTTGCATCAACAGTTAAAGGAATGTGCAGCTGTTCGACCTGCGTGGTCAGGCCAAAAAAGCCATAGACAAAATCTTGCTGTACAAAAAAAGCAATAATGGAGGCAATGAACACCGTGCTGGAGGTTATACCCAGCAACATCAGATTGCGCTGGCGCTTTTTCAGCGCCAGCACACCGCTATTGATGTGCTCGGTCGGTACCGCATAATCATCTAAGGGCAATGTATTCTCCTTACGTTTGCAATACTCCCGAGCCAGAGTTTACTCAGGAAGGATTGGAACCGCTCGAACTTGATTCAAGCACCAGATGATTCAGGTTATCTTGCAGCACACGTAAACGCGTGGTTGCTTCGGCACGCTTTTGCATTCCCTCTTTTTGCACCTGAATCACATCATTGACTGTTTTAATGAGGGTGTTTTGCACATGTTCAAGCGTTTCAATATCAATCACTGAACGCTGGTTGGCTTTGGCGGTATCGACCGAGTTCTGATGTAACAGGTCGGCATTACGGCGTAGCAGCTCATTGGTGGCATCATCAATACTGTTGGCCAGCTGCACACTGTTCTTTTGCTCATTTAAGGAAATTGCCAGACTAATCTGGTTTTTCCAGGCCGGTAAGGTAATGTTTTTAATTGCATAAAACTTGTCGACCAGCATCAGGTTATTGGACTGGATAATCCGGATCATTGGCAGGGTCTGCATGGCCGATTGCTGCAACACCTGTAAATCACTGACGCGTTTTTCCAGATTATTGGCCAGATGATTTAAATCATAAACTTTCTGGGTGGTACTCTGGTCCTGTTCCTGGGTGGTTAACTGGCCAATCTGCTGCTGGATTTCCTGCTGCTTGAGCTGGCCAGCGGCAATATAAATCCCCAGCTGTTTATATTCTTCCTGCACGCCTTCAAACATTTTATCCAGAGTATCGACCCGGGTTTTTAAGCCGTTTTGCGAGGTTTCAATTTCCTTGACCAGTACATCAATCTGTTCTTTGGTGCTGTTAAAGTGCTGGTCAAAATTCTGCTTGGCACCTTTAAACTTGCTGATCAGGCTGCCAAAAAAACCGGAGCTTTTCGATTTGTTGAGAATACTGCTGGTATTTAACTGCTGCGCCACCTGTACCACCTGATTCAGCTTTTGCCCGGTCGCATCCAGATCTTTATTCTGCACCAGATGAAGCAGTTCATCAGTATAAGTCGAAGTTTTGGTGGCAATATTTTTCCCATATTCCGCCACCGAATTATGGCTTAAGTCGGCCAGTTCTTTACGCGCGGCCATGACCTCATCGAAATCGGATGGCTGCAAGCCAATTTCCTGTAAATTGAGCGCCTGGAATTTCTGCTGATTTTCTTCGGTTGTGGCTTCCACCACGGCATTTACCTGTTCAGGATGGGTCATACGTCACCTTATATTTGATTCTATTTAGAGCTGTTTTCGAGTGATTTTTTTAGCGTTTTAATCAGATTTTCCCGACTATTATCAAGCTTTTCCAGCTCACTTGTCGAGCTGCTTTGCTGACTTTGTTTGACATGATATTGCCAGGCCGGAATCAGCACCTGCTGCGCTTCCTTAAACCGGTCCAACAAGGTAAATGACAGCTGCTGGCTCAGCTGCATCTGGGTAATGGCAATATCATTACTCGCCTGCAGTGTGCGCAGTGTATTTATTTTTTTAGATAATCGTTCCGAGAAGTTATCTAAAGGATGTTGATGTTTCACAAAACTCGGATATTCAGTCAAAAACTCCTCAGCGGCCACTATATGCTGCGCCATCTGCTCTCTTAAGCCACGTAACTGCTGAAAACGCGCCTGGGATTTCTGAATTTCAATCTGTAATTTCTGGCTTAAATGATTGGCCTGATCCAGCAAGCGGTCCAGCTTTTTATAATACTCCACCTGGCTGGAACCATATTCCAGATCAATCCCCAGCCATTTTTGCAGTGCATTAAATTTGCGTTTTTTCAGATATTTTTTGGAATCCGCCAGCATGCGAATTAGTTCTTCAATGGTTTGACTGAGCTGCTGGGTCATGTGCGGATCAATCCCGTTTAACAGCACTGCCTGCGACTGAATAAGGGCATCGGCATAATGATTTAATTTGTACTGGTCATTTAATACCGGCACCAGCTCATGACGCTTGATCGAGAGAATGGTATCCCGGTTCAGCTCCAGCTCTGTTAATGGTTCTAACACATCTATTTGCGGCATAACATCATCAGCTTGATCAAATCATTTTTTATACTAAGACTTTTATATAAAGCAAGCTGTAGCTTTTTGCAAATGCAGTAAAAGCGGAATATTTAAAATTAACAATATTTTACTGATCAATGACAGAGAGTGAATCCTCTCCTTTTCGCGCATACTTATCAAATTTTTAAGCCAAACTGCAAAGACACAAAAGCCCTCAACTGAGGGCTTTAATTTTTCGCGCAGCGGAGATTATAAATAATCACCTTCACGTTCCGGCTGATACAACACTTTATCAATACGGACTTTCATAATATGACCATCCGGTTGTGGCCATTCAATTTCCTGCCCTTCAGCCAGCCCTAAAATAGCCGCTCCGACAGGTGCCAGTACATTGACCTGGCCTTTATCGCCACGGAAGTCATGCGGATACACCAGCGTAATTTCGGTTGGTTCCGGGAAAGGTGCGATGGTCACCAGCACGCGGGCATTCATAGTCACCACATTGCTTGGCACATCTTGCGGTGCAACCACTTCGGCACGCGCCAGCTCATCTTCCAGATGTTCCATGGTCGGGGTAAGTTTAGACTGATGTTCAAGCATGGTTTCTAAACGGTGCAAGTCTTGTTCAGACAAAATAATTGTCGGTTTATCCATTCTTTGTTCCTTTATCATTATCAGCCAAAAATAAAAATAATTGATCTATTTCACAAGTGCTATGCAACTGTTATAGCAGAATTTAATCCGGCTGAATAATTGCAATTTGTTTTTTAGCACCTATAAAAAAAGCTCCCTTGAGGGAGCTTTTTCTCAAGTGCGGGCTTATTTCGCGTAAACCGGGAATTTCGCGCAAACAGCTTCAACTTTTGCTTTGACATCAGCAATTACAGCTTCATCCCCTTTGCTGTCTAGGATGTCAGCGATCCAGCCAGCCAGTTCACGTACTTCAGCTTCGCCGAAACCACGTGTGGTTACTGCTGGTGTACCAATACGGATACCAGAAGTGACGAATGGAGAACGTGGATCGTTTGGTACAGAGTTTTTGTTCACAGTGATGTGAGCAGCACCTAACCAAGCATCCGCATCTTTACCGGTGATGTCCTGTTTAATTAAAGATAACAGGAACAAGTGGTTTTTCGTACCGCCAGATACCACATCGTAACCGCGTTCGATTAACACTTCAGCCATCGCTTGTGCGTTTTTCACCACTTGTTGTTGATAGGCTTTGTATTCAGGCGCCATTGCTTCTTTAAAGCAGATTGCTTTTGCAGCAATCGCGTGAACCAGTGGACCACCCTGGTTGCCTGGGAACACAGCAGATTGTAATTTCTTCTCGATTTCTTCGTTGGCTTTAGCCAGGATTAAACCAGAACGTGGACCACGTAGTGTTTTGTGGGTAGTGGTTGTAGTAACGTCAGCAATTTGTACCGGGTTCGGGTAAACGCCTGCAGCAACCAGACCAGCCACGTGTGCCATATCCACAAACAGGTAAGCGCCTACTTTGTCCGCGATGTCACGGAAACGCTGCCAATCTACGATTTGGCTGTATGCAGAGAAACCAGCAACGATCATGCGTGGTTTGTGTTCTAAAGCCAGACGTTCAACTTCTTCATAGTCAATTTCGCCAGTTTCAGGGTTTAAACCGTACTGAACCGCGTTATATGTTTTACCAGAGAAGCTAACTTTTGCACCGTGAGTCAAGTGACCACCGTGAGCCAGGCTCATACCCAAAACCGTGTCGCCCGGGTTCAGTAATGCTAAGTAAACTGCAGAGTTTGCTTGAGAACCTGCGTGTGGCTGAACGTTAGCATAGTCAGCACCAAAGAGTTCTTTAGCACGGTCAATAGCCAATTGTTCAATAACGTCTACATATTCACAACCGCCGTAATAGCGTTTGCCTGGGTAGCCTTCTGCATATTTATTGGTCAGTTTTGAACCTTGAGCTTCCATTACTGCAGGTGAGCAATAGTTTTCTGAAGCGATTAGCTCAATATGTGCTTCTTGACGCGCATCTTCATTAGAGATTGCTTGAGCTAAATCTGGATCAAAGTCAGCAATAGAGATATTGGCAAACATTAGCGAGGTCCTATTCATGTAGGGCTTTTAAGCCGTGCTAAGATTGGCGCATATTGTAACATGAACTTTATATTTTTTACCCATCAACTTTAATCAGTTTTGCATAAAAATAGCCCATGTTTTTATAAAAACATGAGCTATATCATTAATTCTATCTTTACCGGAATTGAAAAAATTATTGGGTAGGCATGATCGATTTCACATCCGCCACAATCTCATCCCAATTATCGACATATACAGAGCCATGATCCCATTTCTGATCTATAGGTAAGTCCTGATCGGTGACATAATGAATTCTGGTTCCCTGCTGGCGTGCAGACTGCACCAGAAAATCAGTGACCTGTTTTGGAATGGTCGGGTCGGCAGAGCCTTGATAAATAAACACAGGCGTTGAAATCTTAACGGTTAATGGCTGTGATGCCTGAGTCAGGAAATCTTTAATTTCAGGAACCGTAGTCATAAAGTCGGTCTGGGTACGTGGATAAGCGGCCAAGTTGCCATAGGTCTGCGCATACTTCATCATTTCTCCACCGAATGCTGCGCCAAGATCAGCATTACACAGCGACTCGGCTTCTGCCGCGAGCAGGTCTGTCGGGTTCTTGAACACTTCAGAGTATTGCAGGGTTGGATGGCTATTTCTGAGACCTACCGTAATTAATGCAGTGAAAGTATCTAATGGAGCCAGAATCTGTATTTTTTTGCTCAGATCCGGTTCTGCTGCTGCCTGCTGTTCTCCACCGCTAAGAATCATGCTCAGGGAAGATGCCGGCGCTATGGCTACCGCACCTTTATAATTTAATTGCGCCCGGGATGCATATTGCGCTGCACCTAAAGCCGCCTGTCCACCTTGGGAATGACCGACCACGGTCCAGCGTGTTTCAGTGCTATTGTTGAAATGTTGATGTGCCGCCACAACCGCATCGGTAATGGAATAAGCCTGACTTTTTAAATTCAAGAACGGATGCAGCTCTTGTCCACTCGGTTCGCCCAGCCCTTCATAATCCGGAGCGACCACGGCATAACCTTCAGCCAGCAGGCGGGCAATAAAATATTCATTGCCTTTCAGGCCCTGACGGCTTGGCGCACAAATATCAGCAACACCCGTAGTGCCATGTGCCCAGACCACAATGGGCCATCCACTAGCCGGTTTAGGCTGATTGGGTTCAAACAGCAAGGCCGTAGCTTGTGTTTCCTGCCCATTCACTCCTAGCATTTTATACGTCATCAAGGTTTGTGAAGCACTAACCGACTGTAAGACCATATTCGCATTGGAATCCTGGTCTAAATAAAGTTCAGCTTTTACTACTGGCTGGCTAATATTATGCTTCGGAATACCATCATCAATGATGACTGCGCTGTTGTCATTGTCATCATTACATGCCGTTAAAAATAAACTGCTGCTGGCCAACGCCACGCTAAGCCATATTTTTCTCATCTGATTATCCTTATACAGGTATTATTCTAAAGTTGCGTCCTTCGCAATTTTCACTTTTACGCTGTTTGCTGCGCTCAGGCAATATCAGTGCAATTAATATA
This sequence comes from Acinetobacter sp. YH12132, assembly GCF_013418645.1. Lineage (NCBI taxonomy): Bacteria > Pseudomonadati > Pseudomonadota > Gammaproteobacteria > Moraxellales > Moraxellaceae > Acinetobacter > Acinetobacter sp. YH12132. The sequence continues at coordinate 190,782 of NZ_VPBR01000002.1, read as the reverse complement.
TAAGTGTATTGTATTAAAATAGAGTCACTTATCTTTAAAATAGATAAGCTGAACGGCCCACAAATGCCGATTATTCGCCCGACAGCCCTGTAACTTTCAACATGATAGTGTTAGATTGCTTTTTAAATCCCTTAACAAGCGAATGAGCACATGCACGCGATTATTCTCGACACTGAAACCCATACCCTGAATGGTTATCCGATCGAAGTTGCCTATGCGCCCATTCAATTACAACAGGGCAAAATCAGCCTGGATAAATCGCAAATTTTTGACCAGTTTTATCAGGTCGATGAACCGATTTCCTATGCCGCGATGGCCGTGCATCATATTCTGGAATCCGACCTGATTGATCAGCCGCATTACACCAGCTTCTGCCTACCTGAAGAAACGCTGTATATCATTGGTCACAATATTGATTATGACATTCGCGCTATTCAAAAATGCGGTGTTGATACTTCTCATATTAAGGCGATTTGTACCCTTGCTCTGGCGCGTCTGGTCTGGCCAGATGTTGAAGCACACAACATTTCTGCCTTAATTTATATGATCAGCAAAGGCAGCGAAAAAGCCCGCGATATGATTAAAAAAGCCCATCGGGCCGATATGGATATTATTTTGACCGCCAATATCCTGATGCATATTGTGCATCATCTGCAAATTGACAGTATTGAAGCCTTATATGCTGCATCTGAAGATGCCCGTATTCCACGTGTCATGAGTTTTGGTAAGCATCGTGGTACGGCCATTGCCGATTTACCAAATGATTATATCCAATGGTTGCTGCGTCAGGATGAACTTGACCCTTATTTAAGAAAAGCCCTTGAGAACGCCAACATCGTCACACTCTAAGCCCAACAATGTCATAAACCCTTCATATTAGTGTAATTTTCATTCTTTATAGTCAGCCTTAATTTATTTGGGGAATAAATTAAGGCATGATTCATTATCATAAAACACAGTTGGGCATTGACGCCCTGCAACAACGCCAGCTGCAATTGAATGCACGTCAACGCCGTCTTCTGGTGCTAATTGGAACCGAAGATTTCGAGCAATTGGGCGACCAGTTTAAACAGCGTATTGCTACGCCAGAATTAATTGAACAATTGCTGGAGATGGGTTTAATCAGCTCTGCTGCGACCGAGCCAGCCGAAGCAGAAATTTTGGTGCCAGCTCAAGCCGAACCGCAAAGTGAAGCAGCCTCTACCCTACGTTCAGAAATTAAAACCACCTTAAATACACCGGTACCAAAACTGGTGGAAAAATGGGTCGAACATATTATTGCCCCGTCTTCAGCGGCCAAAGTGGCTGAAGCCGAACCCGCCGCGATTGCTCCAGAAATTCCGGTCCTGGAAATTGAAGTACCACCAGAAGTGGAGCCAGAGCCAGAACCGCTGGTTGCCTTGAGCTTTGAAGACACCAAGCAATTAATGGCCAGCTTGTTGCAGCGTTATTGTGGCCTAATGGCCAAGCAGCTTATTCTCCGCATTCAGGCTGCACCGGATATTCGTAGCCTGAAACTGTGCCAAATGCAGTGGATCACCGAATTACAGGAATCGCGTTTGCCACCAAAAGAACTGAACCATGCTTTACAGCAAATTAACTTTTCGCTGCAAAGCCTGCAAAGTGCCTGAAGATTCATATAATTTTGCTTCACTTTAAGTCTTTTTTCATCTAAGAATTTTCTTTATACATGCTAAAAACTTTTATAAATAGCGGTTATTGTTCAGCTTTTAGAAAAATAATTAAAAATAAGCAATCCTTTCTTAAAACACTAAGACTTAAGACCAATAGTGAGATTGGCCACAGCACGGCATAACAACAGCTCTGTATTCTGTTGGGAATGAAGCATGTCTGCCCTGCACTACCTGCAATTTGAACCCTTTGATAATCCGATGCAACTCAGCAAAGTCGGAAACTGGGTCATCACCTTTTTAAGTCCTAAAGACGAACTCAAGCAGATTCAGCTGGCCATTACCCATGTCATTCCACGTCAGGTTTCCGCACAGTTACAGCCCCGCCGTATCATCATTCACAGCACCGAACATGAACAGCGCTGGCTGATTCAGGCGATTGAATGCTTCGATAGCACTCGCAATCAGGAAATCATCCTGAACGCCGCAGATGAAACCGCCCAACAGATGCTGCGCAGCATTTTACAGGAATTTCATAAATACGATGTGGATGTCAGCCTGATTTAAAGCGGTTAAAGTGAAATCATCACCTGTTTTGAAGTCCTTGAAGATCAAGCATCGCTTTTTACAACTTTATGCATGCAAAATGGGCACAAGTCTTTTAGAATCAGGCCACTTATAAATAAAGAGTAAAGACGTATGAGTCGGCATATCCCTAAGTCTGCGAACCTCACCGCCTTAACCATTTCTCATTTTTATCCGAGCTTGGATCAATGTTTGCATGCCTTGTTTCATTATCATCAAGGCCCACAATTAACGCTTAAAAATGATCCGGTATCTTCGCAGCATGTCTGTGTACAACAACGTACACAAGGTCGTTTGAAAAAAGAAATCCGCTTAAATAAAACAGAAGTTGAGCAGGCCAATAAAAATCGTCTGGCGCTTTATCAACTGTTGGCGCATGTGCTGAATCAGTTTGAAACCGCTTAGGCCAGCTTAAAACAAGAAACTTAGCAAATGCTAAGTTTCTTTCTATTCAATAATTTTATAAATATTATTGCTCTTCTGGCTTTCAAAAAATAATTCAATACTTGGCAGGATAATTTCATCCTCGACAATAATATGGTCAATTTTCTTAAATAACGGCAATTCAGCTGTTTTGGCATTTTCAGCAATCTGACGCAGCTGTGCTTTGGCATCATAACGGTGCTGATACTGATCTTCTACTGTAATATCAATTAATTGGCTCATGATTATTTCCTCTTATCATTGGTTTTCTTGAAGACAATTTGTTATAGCATAGCTGATTCAAGTTTGACTAAACAGAGTTGTTAATTTGTTTGACAATGTTAATTCTATGCTTTATTAGGTCAGTATAATTAAAAATAAGTGATTGATTTTTATGGTTTAACATTTTATCCGATTTTTCTTATTCTTAACAATTTGCTCAATGTGACGCTCAATTCATCGTTATTTTAAGCAAGAAAAAGCTCGCATTGCTGCGAGCTTTTTTATGTTGGAAGGCTAGTGCTAGATCTATTGTTTGAACCGGAGTTACAAACTCAACAAGCTGTCATTGATCCGTCCAACTACATCGTAGCGTCTTTGTTTTGCGACCTACTGTAGGTTCACTATAGTCCCCTTCGGCTTGGATTGGCAAGCCTTCTAACATTTCTCAGCATTTGTATAGCAAAAAGCCTATTGAACAAAACTTAATCAGGCTTATTATATTTCTGTCGTGAAATTCAGCCTTATTTTTCTCAGCGCATCTGCTCTCATTTTCACCCTGCTCTATCGCTAGATTGATAGCAAATAATCGCCGGCAACAGAATGAAACATAAGTCTTTTTCTAAATTCTGCGTTATCCGTTATAGTGGACTTGAGACATTAAATTAAAAAGAGGAATTGAAGATGCAAAAATTTATTATTCTGTTTGCATTCTGCCTGTTTGCAGTTTTAGGTCTAGGTTTTATCGTGTATCAATTCTTGAGCAACATGCCAAGCGTCGAGTACTGGATTATGCTGTTAATTCCAGCCTTCGCAGTTCCTATTTTAACGGCCCTGATTGTGTATCAGGAACCGAATCATCCATAATGAATAAGCTAGATACGACTCATTGATCCCCTATTCATCAAAAGGACGCTCAATTCAGCGTCCTTTTTCTGTGACTATTTTTCTTGGATTATGTCTAGCTTTACTTGAGTTGCACCGGATCTTCGCTGGTCGATTCAATGATGTAATCAATATTTTCAACCAGGTCTTTATTAAACAGCCTGACTTTTGCCCGCGCATTGGCATATTCGAAAAACAGACCCTCTGCAATTGCTTTTTCACGCGATTCTGTCATGCCAATTTCATGATCATTCGGCACAAAATAGACTTCTTCAGGAATTAATTTAACGATATAACCCATTGTTCTGACTCTTATGGTGTTTTAGTAATTTACCCTGCGACATTTATAGGCTGAAAAATCGCTTCCGGCTATGGCGAATTCATCCGACAGTTATGCTTATTTTTGATATGCCATCTCAATGCCAGTCATATAAAGAAAAAATATTTTAAAATCATATAGATTATTTAAATTTAGGTGCTTCTATATCTCACTAAACTGATCTGGTATAGCGACGAGATTTTTTCTGATTAAAGAGGTTTTTTATTCAGCCTTTCTGTCCTCATGTAAAGCTTAAAGCGGATGTTTCTATTTTGTGGGTGATGAGGCGATAAAAATCTAGAAATGATGATTCTTTAATCCAAATAAAGATAAAAAATGCAAAGAAAATGCAGCTCAATGACTACTTTTTAACCAAATATAGAAAGGCAGACCAATAAGCACTGTCCTACGATGATGGTTCAGCATTCGTTATTCAAGCCAGATTATGGAAAGGATTTCGGTTCAAAACTGAAGTAAAGAGTTTTAAATGATTGAATCTTGGTAATTTTTATAGTTTTTTATTGATCAGAATTTGGTGCGCCCGGCGGGAATCGAACCCACGACCCCAAGCTTCGGAAACTTGTACTCTATCCAACTGAGCTACGAGCGCGCGTCGCACATCATAACAAAAAAATGCACAAGGTAAAGCAACTATATATAAGTTCTTTATTTTTATGCTTATGCTTTAAGCAATCGTTCCAAATATACGATGCAGAATTCCCGGTAGATTACTTGGTTTATTGGGCAATATCGCTCACAATAGCCTCTCCCTACACCATGCGAGATTTTCATGACTGATGCATTGACGTTAAGAGACTTGTCTAAAACCTATCGCAATGGGTTTCAGGCCTTAAAAGGTATCAATTTGACTGTACCTGAAGGTGAATTTTATGCGCTGCTGGGTCCCAACGGTGCAGGCAAATCTACAACGATCAGTATCATTAGCTCCTTAACCAAGAAAACCTCGGGTACCGTGGAAATTTTTGGCCACAATCTGGATACCCATCCCTCTCAAGCCAAACAGTGTCTGGGCGTGGTACCACAAGAGTTTAACTTTGGTCATTTTGAAAAAACCTTTGATATTCTGGTGACCCAGGCCGGTTATTACGGTATTCCCAAAAAAGTGGCGCAGCAGCGCGCCGAACTGTATTTAGAAAAACTGGGGCTGTGGGATAAACGTGCCACGCAAGCGCGAATGCTATCTGGCGGGATGAAACGCCGCTTGATGATTGCCCGCGCCATGATGCATGAACCGAAATTGCTGATTCTGGATGAACCAACCGCCGGGGTCGATATCGAACTGCGCCGCTCGATGTGGGATTTCCTGATTGAAATGAACAATAGTGGCACTTCCATTATTCTGACCACCCACTACCTGGAAGAAGCGGAAATGCTGTGCCGCCGGATTGCCATTATTGACCGCGGTGTGATTAAAGAAGACACCACCATGAAAGGCTTCCTGAACCAGCTGAATGAAGAAACCTTTATTTTCGATCTAGTTCAGCCGATTCAGCCCATTCATCTGGATATTATCGGGGTACGTTTTAATCTGGTCGATCCGCTGACCCTGGAAGTGACTATGGACAAGGCCCATACCGTGAATGAGCTGTTCCAGTTACTGGAATCACAAGGGGTACAGGTGCGCAGTATGCGCAACAAGGCCAATCGTCTTGAAGAATTATTTGTGAAGATGGTAGAGAAAAATCTTGCAGGAGTCGCGCAATGAACTTTAATCAATTAAGAGTTGCGCTGTATACGCTGGTTCATAAGGAAATCCGCCGTTTTATGCGGATCTGGCCACAAACCCTGTTACCACCGGCCATCACCATGAGTCTATATTTCGTGATTTTCGGTAATCTGGTCGGTTCACGTATTGGGGAAATGGGCGGCTTTAGCTATATGCAGTTTATTGTGCCCGGCCTGATCATGATGGCGGTCATTACCAATAGTTATGCCAACGTCTCCTCTAGTTTCTTTAGTGCCAAATTCCAGAAAAGCATTGAAGAACTGATCATGAGTCCGGTGCCATTACATGCCATTTTGTGGGGCTATGTGCTGGGTGGAGTGTGTCGTGGCGTACTGGTCGGCATTATTGTGACCTTAATGAGTCTGTTTTTCACCGACCTGTACATTACCAACTGGTTTGTGACCATTTATACCGTCCTGATCACTTCATTATTACTGTCTTTAGGCGGTTTTATTAATGCGGTCTATGCCAAATCATTTGATGACATTTCCATTATTCCAACCTTTGTGCTGACACCGCTCACCTATTTAGGTGGTGTGTTCTATGCAATTAGTGCATTATCGCCGTTCTGGCAAAACCTTTCTTTAATTAACCCTGTGGTGTATATGGTCAACGCCTTCCGTTATGGCATTTTAGGACATAGCGATGTCAACGTGACCGTTTCCCTAGGCGTGATTACATTATGCTGTGCTGTGTTATATGGCATTGCCTATCATTTACTCTCCCGTGGTTCAGGAATGCGTGAATAATGAGCGTAGAAAATTCTTTATTGGGTAAAGACACTCAGTACCCTACAACTTATCAACCTGATGTGCTGTTTCCGATTGCGCGTGCTGAAGCGCGGGAAAAATATGCGCATGTGGCTGGTATTCAGCAAGGTAAAGACTGGTGGCATGTCTTTGAGATGTCCTGGTTAAATGCAGCCGGCGTTCCGCAAGTTGCTATTGGCCGGATTCACTTGCCTGCCACCTCACCAAATTTAATCGAGTCGAAATCTTTAAAGCTGTATTTCAACAGTTTGAACTTTAGCACCTTTGCTTCAACAGACGCGCTGATCAATACCGTCGAGCAGGATTTATCAGCCGCGGCACAGGCACAGGTCAATCTGGAACTGTTATCTGTCGATGATCTGGCAATTAGCCATCCTGAAGGCATATGTATTGATGACTTAAGCCCGACCCGACTGGAAAATCATCCGGATGCGTCCTTATTACAGCACGATGCCGAGCAAGACGAACAGGTCGAAGTGCAACTGTATTCACATTTACTGAGAAGTAACTGTCCGGTCACCGGTCAACCTGACTGGGGCACAGTTTTTATCCGCTATCAGGGTAAAAAACCTTGTTATCGCAGTATTTTGGCTTATATTATTTCTTACCGTCAGCATAACGGTTTTCATGAGCAATGTGTTGAACAGATGTTTGCCGACATCTGGCAAAACCTGAATCCTGAAAAACTGATGGTGTATGCCACCTATACACGTCGTGGCGGATTAGACATTAATCCATGTCGTGTATCGGATTTAACATGGATGCCTCGCCCTATTCGTTTAGTGCGACAATAAAAAAACATTGAGGTTAACAGATGCCATTTTTTGGTTTTATTCCTTCCGAGGAACTTTTAAATACCATTCAAACTGCGCAGCAGAAAAAAAATTCAAGCGAACCGCTGTATCCATTACGTGATAAAACAGCATTAATGATTAATGATGAAATCATTGATGCCATTTTAACCGAGCTTGTCCGCCGTTTCCCGCCAAGTGACAAACGCGATACTGCGGAAAAACTGGCTGGTTATGTCAAATCTACCGTAGCGGTGTTACTCAAGCAATTGTTGAGTAAAGCCCCGAACGATGTGGTCAAGCAATCAATTGAATTTTCTGAACGCAGCCTGTTTAAAGATGTAGACGGCAATACGCGTGTCGGTGAAAGTTTAGATGCCAGCCTGGTGACCAATCTGAAAAACACCTATACCGAGATTAAAGCCGGCAAAGACATTAACAAGTCTGCTTTGGCCGAGTTGTATAAACAGTTTGCTGAAGCTACTGTGCGTCATTTTATGAATGACTTTAATAAAACCCTCGATTTGGGCATGATCAAACGTAAAGCAGCTGATATTGGCTCAGCTGCGGTTATTAAAGCTGTACATATTGCGGTGGATAAAATTATTCCAAATCTGACCAAAGATGAACTGGTCGCGTTGGCGGAATATCACGACACCCTGTTTCATGCATAAGTAGAAACACCTTCAATAAACCTGACTCCGGTCAGGTTTTTTTATGCCACTTTTCCCGCAACATTTCTCTATAAAGGAGGGAGGATGAAGCCCCGGTTGAACTTTGTTACAAACAGCGCGCATTTTTTAGACAGGCTTTGTCACTTTTTGTATATGCGCTTGCCTGTAGCGCCAGAATGAATGTTATCTTAATTGCCTGTGTGAACTGTCTTTTTAAATCGACACTTTTGCTCAACCTGTTTTAATTTTTAAACACCATCTGCTTTTTGTCACTAAATTGATAATACATTGGGAAATTGAACCAATATGTTGAATCGTTATTTCTATAAAAAATTACAGCGTCTTTCTTTATTTGTTGGTGCTCTTTCCTTATCCAGTGTTGTTCAGGCCAATGACTTCCTCAGCCATCCGGACTATCCAAACTTTAAGCAAAAAACCATGCAGCAGTATGGGCTCAGTTCCGAGCAGATTGATCGCGCCATGAGCGGTGCCAAAAATCTGCCGAATATTATCAACATCATGAATCGTCCCGGTGAAAGCAAACCGTGGTATGCCTATAAAACCAATTTTCTGGCTGAAAGCACCATTCAACGTGGTGTGCGTTTCAAACAGCAATATGCCGATACCCTGAATCGTGCCGAACAGCAGTTTGGCGTGCCGCAAGCGATTATTCTGGGGATTTTAGGCGTTGAAACCGGTTTTGGTTCCAATAAAGGCTCTTTTATTACCCGGGATGCGCTGGCCACTTTAGGTTTTGGCTATCCACGCCGGGCCGAATATTTCCAGAGCGAACTGTCTGCACTAATTGCCTGGAGCTATAAAGATGGCGTTGCCACCCATTCTGTGGTCGGTTCCTATGCCGGTGCAATTGGCTATCCGCAGTTTATGCCAAGCAATATTCCTAAATTTGGCGTCGATTATGATGGCAACGGACATATTGATTTAAGAAATTCAGCAGTAGATGCGATTGGCTCGATTGCCAACTATTTGGCCCAGCATGGCTGGCAGCGTAATCAGCCGATTGCATTCCCTGCTCGTTATAGCGGCTCAACTCCAGATGCAGTGATTGCCAAAGATCTAACCTTGCCTACCCCGTATGGTGTGCTGAAAAATCAGGGCATCAGTCCGCTGAATCCGATTGTGAAAATTGATGACCTCGATCTGGTCAATGTCATTCAATTACAAGAAAATTATGGTCCAATTTATTACATCACCTATCCAAACTTTCAGGTGATTACCACCTATAACCGCAGCCGTATGTATGCCACTGCACTCTGGTTATTGGGTACTGAAATTGTCAGTCGATAAGAACTTATTTTTACTCAAAAGTTACAAAGTCAAGATTTTTTTACGAGATTTTGCGCACAAAAACGACTTTTCACACACTTTGTTACAATATTGGTTATTTTTTAACCAAAAGAGGTAAAAGTTTGGTATTTTTTGTCGTTATTTCCGTGTAAAGACTAGACACCTTTAGTAAACGATGAATATTATCCATTTCGTCAAATATGGTTGCAAAAGTGAAATAACAGGCATGATGTCTGCTATATCAACCACTTAGGGTTGATTCACGGCATCAAGCTGCAGGAGTTTTAAACATATGCATTCTTCAATTAAATATTTACTGGCGCTGTCGACGGTATTTACCTTAAGTCAGTCGCAAGCCGAAATGGTACAGTCATCATCGTTCAATAACGACAATGAAAGTTCTAGCCTGGCTGCCCGTGTGCTGAACAAAGAAGCACAAAGCTTTAATACTCACTTCTCTAATTTAAATAGCCTTTCAATTACAGAACGTTCTGGCGATAAAATCCGCCGCGAAACCATCGCTGCAAAAATTGAAATCCCAGAAGAAGAGCCTTCTGTCATTGAAAAGTTAAACACCGTAGCATCGAATACTGTCCGTAAGTTCAGCCAGACTGGTATGGCTTCCTGGTATGGTCGTCAGTTCCACGGTCGTAAAACTGCCAGCGGCGAAACATTCGACATGAACGCCATGACTGCAGCACACCGCAGCCTGCCACTGAACTGCTATATCCGTGTGACCAACAAGAACAATGGCAAAAGCGTAATCGTTAAGGTTAATGACCGTGGTCCATTCCATGGTAACCGTGTAGTTGACTTATCTTACGGTGCTGCGAAACGTTTAGGCATTACCAATGCCGGCGTAGCCAAAGTCAGCATTGAACGTGTAGATGGTCCAAACTCCTAATACCCGTTTAAGCTCCTGCACCATATGACCCAAAAGCCACCTCAGGTGGCTTTTTTAATGCCCAAATTCAGGGAAAGATGCTTACTTCCCTATCCATTTTTTGGATTTTAAATACGCTGATCTGGTCATCAAAGTGAATGATCTGTTCAAAAAATACAGATTTGCATTCATTTCCACGCTTAGCGTGCTTTTCATCCTTTTTGAATCCTTAGGTAGCTTTTTATTTTTTTCTGCGCTTAAAACGCATCCTATGCGCATTTAGCCCTATTCCTTTATACAGGAATTTCCCTATTTCCCTCATTTTGAGATTTTCAGGTATTTTTGCCGGCCAATTTTGACCGTTTTCTGTTTCTCGTTTATAGTGAGAACATTCTTGAAAACTCAGAAAAATAATGCAAAAGGAGTGCTGCATGAAAACAATTTCAGAATGGCTGGATGAATATAGCGAAAGTCATCAAAACAAGACCAATAAACTGATTCACTGGGTCTGTGTACCGACCATCTATTTTTCCATTATTGGCATCATTGCGCATTTCAGCGCCCTGCTTACTGCCCTGTTACTGGTGCTGGCCTTTATTTTTTATGCACGCCTGGATCTGGTACTGGCCGTGGCCATGGCAGCACTGACTCTGGTGATGGCCTGGTTAATCTGGATTTTACCGGTTGGTGTTGGTTTTTATATTGCGCTGTTTGTTTTTGCCTGGATTGAACAGTTCTATGGCCACAAGGTCGAAGGCAAAAAACCATCGTTCTTTAAAGATCTGCAATTCCTGCTGATTGGACCGCTCTGGTGTATGGATGCCTATTTAGGCAAGATTTTACCATCCTGGAAATCTCGCCAGCACACCACGCATCTGGATGTCCAAACCTAAAGACGCTTACACATCAGGAAGCATTTTGCTCCAGTGCTGGAGGGCTTATTGATAGATGCTTCCCTGATGCTTTAACCAGCCATCAACATGGCGTTTTTGCGGATCATGATGGGTCCAGTGAATCACGCCACCTTTGTCGGTATATTCATATTCACCAAAGAACTCGACAGTATCGCCTTTTTGCAGACGGTCGATGCGTGGAGCCAAATCAATATTGTGGGCAACCAGCAAGGTTTGCCCATTGCCAAGTTCCAGAATAAAACGCTGATGGCGCGAACCTTCATTGTCATCACTTAACAGTGCCACTACTGTACCAGTAGCTTGTACCTGTACATCATTTTTTCGTTGCTGAAAGGCTTGGGCAATTTTGGCGGTATCATCCTGAACGGGAGCTTGCAGTGTGGTTTCAGACTGCTGTTGAGTGAAGGTATTTGAACCGGAGTTTTGCGGTTGTAGGTCGATACCTAAATAAGCCGCAACCAGCAGCGCAATTACTGCGCCAATGCCCATATTGGTTTTCTTCGACATTGTTCTTCCTGTTGTTGTCTTGGTCATAAAAAAAGCCCCGAAACGGGGCTTTTTCGCAAAATAAATTATTTTGCAGCAGCTTGAGCAGCAGCAACTTCTTCTGCGAAGCTCATTTCTGCTTTCTTCTCAATACCTTCACCTACTTCGAAGCGAACGAATTGAGCAACAGTTGTGTTAGCAGCTTTCAATGCATCAGCAACTTTCTTCTCGTTGTCGATTACGTACATTTGACGCTCAAGAACAACTTCGTTCAGGTATTTTTCAACCGAACCAGTTACCATTTTTTCAACGATGTTCGCTGGCTTACCAGATTCGATTGCTTTTGCTTCAGCAATTTCTTTCTCTTTCGCGATCAGCTCAGCAGGAACCTGTTCAGCAGTTACTGCAACCGGGTTGAACGCAGCAACGTGCATTGCAATACCTTTACCAGTTTCAGCTTCACCTGTGTAAGCAACAACAACACCGATTTTCAGACCGTGTTTGTAAACTGCAAGGTTTTCACCTTCAATGATTTGCGCACGACGAACCTGGATGTTTTCACCAATTTTTTGAACAAGAGCAATACGCGCTTCTTCAACAGTTTGGCCATCTTCAAGTTTCAGTTCAGCAATTTTTGCAGCGTCAGTTTCGCCAGCAGCAAGTGCAGCAGCAGCAACTTTCGCAGAGAAGCCAGCAAAGTTTTCGTCTTTAGCAACGAAGTCAGTTTGGCAGTTTACTTCTAGAAGGATTGCTTTGTTACCTTCTTGAGCGATTGTGATCGCACCGTCAGCAGCAATGTTACCTGCTTTTTTAGCAGCTTTTGCTTGACCAGATTTACGAAGGTTGTCAATCGCTAATTCGATGTCACCACCCGCTTCTGTCAAAGCTTTTTTACATTCCATCATTGCTAAACCAGTACGGTCACGCAATTCTTTAACCATGCTTGCAGTAATAGCAGTCATGTGAATCTCCTAATTCGGTAGAAAATGAATTCTTTTTAGAACAGAAACGGCCCAGAGGATACTCATGGGCCGCCTGCATACATGACGCTTACTTTGCCACCATCACATGTCGCAAAAATGACAAGCTTGCGTCAAAAACGCATTAAGCCTCAGAAGCTGGAGCTTCTTCGCCTTTCGCTTGAGCATTTGCTTGGGTTTGAGCGTACTCTTTACCAGCAATGATCGCATCAGCCATAGCAGAAGCGTAAAGTGTTACTGCACGGATCGCATCGTCGTTACCCGGAATAACGTAGTCTACGTTGTCTGGGTTAGAGTTTGTATCAACGATACCGATTACAGGAATACCTAGGTTTTTCGCTTCTTTGATCGCGATTGCTTCGTGGTCAACGTCAATTACGAATAATGCGTCAGGTAAACCACCCATGTTTTTAACGCCGCCTAAAGCACGTTCAAGTTTTTCCATCTCACGGCTACGCTCTAAAGCTTCACGTTTAGTCAGCTTAGCGAAAGTACCGTCAGTGGATTGAGTTTGAAGATCTTTTAAACGGTTGATAGATTGGCGAAGTGTTTTCCAGTTCGTCAACATACCACCTAACCAACGGTGATCTACGTATGGTTGACCAGCGCGTTGAGCTTGTTCACGGATGATGTTAGAAGCAGCACGTTTAGTACCAACGAACAAAACTTTGTTCTTTTTGCTTGCTAATTGGTTAGCGAAGTTCAAAGCATCATTTAACGCAGGAACAGTGTGCTCAAGGTTGATGATGTGAATTTTGTTGCGCGCGCCAAAGATGTATTGACGCATTTTTGGGTTCCAGAAACGAGTTTGGTGACCAAAGTGCGCGCCAGCTTGTAGAAGGTCGCGCATGCTTACGTTGTAATCTGCCATTTTCTTTACCTTAAAGTTTGGGTTAGGCCTCCATATATCCGCATTCTCCACCCCAAAGGGCACCCAGAGTAATGTGACGATATATGTGCGGATTTTGTTGCCCCATCGCACAATGCCCGCGAAATTTATTCACGAAAAAGCATTTGATAAAATGGGCGGCTATTTATACCATAGTCACATATAAATTTCCAAAAGTTTTTAGAGATCATGAACAGTACTTATCAAGCGCCTCGTCGATTAATTAAAACCGCAGATGAAATTGAGAAAATGCGGGTAGCGGGACGACTGGCAGCGGAAGTTTTGGATATGATCAAGCCACATATCAAACCGGGTGTAACCACACTTGAGCTTGATACGATTTGTCACGATTATATTGTCAATGTACAAAATGCCATTCCAGCCTGCCTGGGCTATGGTGCAGCCCCAGGTCGTCCAGCCTTCCAGCATACCATCTGTACTTCGGTAAACCACGTGGTGTGTCACGGTATTCCATCTGAAAACAAGACATTAAAAAAAGGCGATATCCTGAATATTGATGTCACGGTCATTAAAGATGGTTACCACGGCGATACCAACATGATGTACATCGTTGGTGGTGAAACTTCTATTCTTGCCAACCGTCTATGCAAAGTAGCACAGGAAGCTATGTACCGCGGTATGGAAGTTGTAAAACCGGGCGCGACCATTGGTGATATTGGCCATGCCATTCAGAAATATGTCGAATCTGAGCGCTTTAGTGTGGTGCGCGAATATTGCGGTCACGGCATTGGAACAACCTTTCATGATGAACCGCAAGTGCTGCATTATGGCCAGCCAGATACCGGCATGATTTTAGAAGAAGGCATGACCTTTACCATTGAACCAATGGTAAACGCGGGTGTTTGGCAAACCAAATTACTGGGCGATAAATGGACCGTGGTGACCAAAGATCACAAACTTTCAGCGCAATATGAACACACTATTTTAGTGACTAAAGACGGTCTGGAAGTCCTGACTGCACGTCCTGAAGAAGACTTGTCACGTTTCTAGTCATAAGCTGTCATTGGCGTAAAAACTAAAAAAATTGTCAGAAAGGTCACATTGATGTGGCCTTTTTTACCACCCAAAATTCCTACTTAAAATTTATTAATCAACAACTTATCTAAAGATTTAGGTTTCATCCCTAAAAACTGTATCACTATTTCTAGCTACACAAGTCATAAATAAGTCACAGAGCAGCAAAGTTATTTCAATAATGTTACAAATGTAATAAAACAATCTTCTTCAAAAACAACAGTCTTGCTTTATCTAACTATTAAATAATGGCCCTTATAAAAACGAGCAACAAATTGGACATGGAGTCCCTTATATGAAGAAGACCTTATTATTTACCAGCACGCTGTTGGCCTTACCTGCTGTTTCTTATGCCTCACCGTATTTTAGCCTGCAAGATGGTGATGGATTTAAACGCTTTTCTGTATCGGTCGGTGCTTTACATGTCATGCCACAAGGTAAAGCCCAACCTTTCCGAGTTAACACATCGGTTAAAGAAGGTGAAACTGCAAAAGTTGGAGATATCAAAGCACAAACGGTGCTCGACAATATCAAACCAGGAAGTAGCGTCAATCCTTTCTTAAAGGCTACTCTTGATGGGCTAGCTTTAATTAATGCTGATGTCGCCTCAGCACTGAGTGGAACTGCTGAAATCCGTGGACTCAGTCAATGGGATAATCCAGGTACGGGTTTAGAAGCCGATGATGTCACCACATTGGGCATCATGACCAATTACTTTTTTACCGACAATATTTCTTTTGAAATGAAAGCTGGTATTCCGCCTAAAGTCGATTTACAAGGCAAAGGAAAAATTTATGCACCTTTTTCAGCAACTGCAACACCTATGGGCGGAGCTTTAGGAAATTTAGAGCTTGAAAATGATATTTTCATTACCGATCTAGAAGCGCATGGTCCTGCAGCTTCGGCACGTGCTTGGACACCAGCATTTGAGTTTCAATATCACTTTGGCAAAACCGGCGTGAATAAATTCCGTCCTTATGTCGGCCTAGGTTTAATGTATGCCTACTTTAACGAACTGGAAATTAACCCGCGTACCGAACAGGATCTGATTGCCGCCGGTCATATGATTGCCAATATCAAACAGGGTCAAGCCGGTGCATCCCTGGAAGGCACACCAAGTAATGCCAATCCGAAGGTTGAACTTGAAGCCTCGGATGCATTCGCACCAGTAGCCACGGTTGGTTTTACCTATGACTTTAATGAAAAATGGTTTGCAGTTGGTTCGCTGTCCTATGCACATCTGCAAAATGACACCACCATTACCGTGACCGATGCCACACATGGCGAACTTATTCGTTCTAAGGCCGATATTGAAGTGAATCCGATTCTGGCCTATGCCGGTATTGGTATCCGTTTCTAGGCTTTAATTTTCAGTCCATCATCAGGCAGCCTTTCGGGCTGTCTTTTTTGATGCAGCCATAAAAAAATTTTATCTTTTATTTAATTTTTATTCTATCGCCTCCCACGCGGCAATCTACTAACATAAGCAGGTCTTTCCTGGCTGCCGGACTTTTTATGTCAGATACCCGTTTTTCCAAAGCCCTGATTTATATGCTGATGGGAAGTGCCATTATTCTGGCGCTGTCATTGGGGGTACGACATGCCTTTGGCCTGTATCTGGTGCCAATGAGCCATGAATTTGGCTGGGGGCACAATGTCTTTAGTCTGGCCATTGCCATGCAAAACCTGATCTGGGGTGCGGTACAACCAGTTACCGGCGCCTTTGCCGACAAATATGGCAGTAAAATTGTGGTCGCCGTTGGTGGTGCCTTATATGCACTGGGTTTATTGCTGATGGCGGTCAGCTCGACTGGCTGGCTGCTGAATTTAAGTGCCGGTTTAATTTTAGGTCTGGCGCTCTCTGCCACCTCTTTTCCGATTTTACTGTCTGCAGTTGGCCGGGCTGCACATCCTTCAAAACGTAGTCTGGCGATGGGAATTGCCAGTGCGGCAGGTTCTTTCGGTCAGTTTATTATGCTGCCGACCACACTGCTGTTATTGCAGAATTTAGGCTGGAAAGGTGCACTGGTGGTTAGCGCCATTCTAATGACCCTGCTAATTCCTTTGGCATGGACCTTAAAAGCACCGATGTATACCGACCCGAATGCAGCGACCACCAAACCGCAACCGGCGTTAACATTTAAGCAGATTCTGGTGATTGCCAAAAACCACAAGCCATTCTGGTTTTTATCTTTGGGCTTTTTTGTCTGCGGCTTTCAGGTGGTGTTTATTGGTATTCATTTACCGGGTTATTTAATTGATCATGGGTTTAACGCCACCACCGGCACCATCTTCCTGGCCTTAGTCGGTTTATTCAATATTGTCGGCACCTATACGGCTGGCTGGCTGGGCGGCAAATATTCCAAACCTCATTTACTGATGTGGCTGTATGGCTTGCGTGGTCTTGCCATTATCGCCTTTTTACTGTTACCGCTCAGTACTTGGACAATTTATGGCTTTGGTGTCATTATGGGACTGTTATGGTTATCGACCGTGCCACTGACCAACGGCATTGTGGCCAATATGTTCGGGGTGAAATATCTGACCATGCTCAGTGGGATTGTGTTCTTTACCCATCAGGTTGGTTCGTTCCTTGGTGGCTGGCTGGGCGGCCTGAACCATGACTTAACCGGTAACTATAATGCCATCTGGATGTTCTCGATTGCGCTAAGTGCTTTTGGCGTCTGGGTACATTTCTTTGTGAATGAACAGGCGGTGGTGCATGACTAATTCAATGTCGCTGTTAAAAATTCTGATTGGCCTGTGCATTATCAGCTTTTTTATTTTATCGCTGCTGTTATGGATGAAAACCCCGCAGCTGTTTGAATACTTTAATCAGGCGTTTTGTGCACATTAATGTTTAAAAACCCGCAGCATCAACAGCAAATTCAGTTATTTGGTTTGCTGTTTTAATTAAAAGAATATAAATCATATATTTAATTATTTTTATAGCCTTTTCATAAGTTTAGCATTTCTTCTGATTTTATTTGGCCTGCGTTTTTTTCTAAATTTTCTTGAAGCAATAACACTGAGAGAAAAACTTAAACATGACCAGTCTGACCCAACTTTCCCAAGCCATTCACCATGCACCGCGCTGGCATCAGGCCAATCAATTCCAGGACGGCAGCGAAATCCGTATTGTTCCACACACTGACCAGGCTCTTGGTGCGGTGGTGTATGGATTAGATGCGCGCAAGGCTCAATCGGGTGAAACCATTTTCCGGCTGAAACAGGCCTTGGCAGAACATTTAGTTTTAATTTTCAAACAGCAACAGCTGGATGATTTACAGTATCTGGCCTTTGCCACCTATTTCGGTTCAATTTTCCGTCCCGCTGCCGACACGCCTGTACTGGCCGCGCAGGATGATAGCGGTGTACCACCCGATGTCGTGCCTGTTTCCAATGCAGTAGGACAAGGCGATTATACTGGTCATGGTGAATTAAGCCCGCATGCCGATCATCAATGGACACCGCTGCCCTCCTTTGGCTCTTTGCTCTATGCTATTGAACTGCCACAAAATGGTGGCCAGACCAGCTGGATTAATACCATCAAAGCTTATAATGCCCTAGATGCCGACACTCAGGCACATATCAACCAGCTACAATTAATTACTTACAACCCTTTTGTTCGCCGGCAGAAAACCCAAGCCTCGTCGCAAGACGGCGTTTATGGCAACAGTCCGCTGTATCGCTTTAAAGATCAACCGGTTTTAAGCCATGCCTATCCACATCCTTTGGTGCGCACCCATCCAGAATCCGGGCGTAAAGCCTTGTGGCTCAATACCCATACCGAAGTGGAACTGGAAAACTATGAAGATCAGGCTGGTAGCGAACTGATTGCCCAGTTACGTGCCCATCTGCTTCAACCAGAATTTGCCTATGAGCATCAGTGGGAAGTCGGTGATATTGTGTTCTGGGATAATCAGGCCACCCTGCATTCCCGCCGTCCATTTCCGGCCGAACAGCGCCGTCTGTTAAAACGTATCAGCCTTGCCGGAAGCCGACCTTTTTAAGCAGGAACTGAACTAGAGATACTGAATATGCACCCGTGTTCAGGACTTTGACTGCAGGATATTTATCCTTTTCATCCAACCATAAAAAAACCCGCAAACTGTGTTTACGGGTTTTTCAGTATGAGCAACCGCTTAGAACAGACGGTTCATACCATTTAAGGTCGCCACACGATACGCTTCTGCCATCGTTGGATAGTTAAATGTGGTTTCTACAAAATACTTGATGGTATTGTTCGGGCTGTTCATTACCGCCTGACCAATGTGAATAATTTCTGCCGCGTTATTCCCGAAGCAATGTACACCTAATACTTCTAAAGTTTCACGGTGGAACAGAATTTTCAGTTCACCAACCGTATCACCGGTAATTTGCGCACGTGCCAGATGACGGAAAGAAGCCTGACCCACTTCGTACGGAATTTTTTCTTCAGTCAGTTCCTGCTCGGTCTTACCAATTGAAGAAATTTCCGGAATGGTATAAATACCGGTTGGAATATCAGTCACCGGTGCCACATTTTCTTCGCCACTCATGTTGGCCCCTGCACAGCGACCCTGGTCATAGGCAGCAGACGCCAGAGATGGCCAGCCAATCACGTCACCAGCAGCGAAAATATTTTCTACTTCAGTCTGATATTGCTCATTTACCGTCAGCTGACCGCGGCTGTTTGGTTTTAAGCCAACATTTTCCAGGCCTAAACCATCGGTATTGCCTGAACGGCCGTTACACCACAAGATGGCATCGGCTTTGATTTTCTTGCCACTTTGCAAATGCAGCACTACGTGATCATCAAAGGTTTCCAAATGATCAATCTGCTCATTGTGACGAATCAACACGCCCTGTTCACGCAAGTGATAGGACAAGGCATCGGAGATTTCATCATCCAGATAGCTGAGCAATTTATGCTGGGTGTTAATCAGGTCGACTTTATGGTCCAGACCAATGAAGATCGAGGCATATTCACAGCCAATGACACCGGCACCATAAATGATGATTTTCTGAATCGAGAAATCCAGATCCAGAATCTTGTCTGAATCGAATACACGTGGATGGTTAAAGTCTAAAATTTCTGGACGATACGGACGTGAACCGGTTGCAATCACCAGCTGCTTAAAAATCAGGGTTTCCTTAATGCCTTCCGGACTGAATACCAGCACGGTATTTTTGTCCTGCACATAAGCACGACCGTGATAGATATCAATTTTATTGCGGTCATAGAAGCGCGAGTGGGTATCGACCTGCTGCTGAATCACTTTATGTGCATTACGCAGCACCTGTTTCATGGTGAACTGTTTCCAGTCGCCCACTTTCTGGAACATCGGATCACGCTGGTAACGGATGATGCTGGATACCGTCTGACGCAGCGCCTTACTTGGGATTGTGCCCACGTGAGTACAGTTACCGCCGAGTTGCTCACGCATATCCACCACAGCAACACGCATGCCCGATTTGGCAAGTTTCATTGCTGCGCCTTCACCTGCAGGACCAGAACCTAAGACCACCGCATCATATTTAACGAAAGTTCCGGCAACCACCTCTTTTTTACGTGGCATTCAACGCTCCTTAAACTAATCTATTCTGTTTATATCTCATATGCATATTATGACTGAAAACATCATGATTTTCTGTATTTACCTAGCATATATTGCGTGATAGCCACATTTTTTAAATGAATATCGTTTTTTTCCTATTTGCACCCAAGTCCGTTATAATGGAGGCGCTATTTTTCGAATATCTCCCCCGTCAAAACAGTGGAAAAGTTGAATATGTCTGAAAACCGTAAACCAGAACAGGGTGTTAAACTTCGTGGCGCAGAAAAGGTCGCTCGTATTCCTGTAAAAGTTGTGCCTACGGTTGAAACGCCGCGCAAACCGGACTGGATTCGGGTCAAGATGGCGGCACCAGAAGAAGTTCAACGGATCAAATCGACACTGCGTCAGCAAAAACTGCATACCGTTTGCGAAGAAGCAGCCTGTCCGAACCTGCCAGAATGTTTTGGTGGCGGTACTGCAACCTTTATGATTATGGGTGATATTTGTACTCGTCGCTGTCCGTTCTGTGACGTTGCCCATGGCCGTCCGAATGCGCTTGATCCGGATGAGCCGCGTCATATGGCAGAAACCATTGCCAACTTAGGCCTGAAATATGCGGTCATTACCTCGGTAGACCGTGATGACCTGCTTGATGGCGGTGCACAGCATTTTGTTGACTGTATTAAAGAAGCCCGTGCCTTAAGTCCGAATACCCTGCTGGAAATTCTGGTTCCGGATTTCCGTGGCCGTATGGATATTGCGCTGCGCATTATGACTGAATGTCCGCCAGATGTGTTTAACCACAATATTGAAACCGTGCCACGTTTATATAAAGCCATGCGTCCAGGTTCAGACTATCAGCACTCTTTAAACCTGCTGAAAATGTTTAAAGAATACTGCCCAGAAATTCCAACCAAGTGTGGCCTGATGGTGGGTATTGGTGAAACTGAAGAAGAAGTGATTTCATTATTGGATGATCTGAGAGCACATGATGTAGATTATGTGACCATTGGCCAATATTTACAGCCATCAAAACAGCACGCACCAATTGACCGCTTTGTAACACCAGAAGAATTTGAGCGTTATGCAGAACATGGCCGCAAACTGGGCTTTAAAAATATCTGGTCTGCACCAATGGTGCGTTCAAGTTATTTTGCAGACCGTCAATACTACGGCGAGCCAGTTCCAGAAGTACGTCGCAAGACTGATCCTGCCAAGAAAATTAGTGTACAAACCATCGAAGCATAAGCTGAGAAAACTAAGCTGAGAAAACAAGCCCCCGGATTCGGGGCTTTTTTACAAGGTCATCTTTTACTTAAATTTTTACTTCGTCCTCGAATCAGAATTTTTAGCCCAGAGAGATCATCTATTTCCTCTTAAATCCAAAGACGGCTCATCTTTAAAAAAACACCCCATTCAAATCAGAAATAAATTTCTATCCTTCTTTGACCTAGCTGCTAATCCCTTACTTATCTTCACATTTCGTTGCGCGTTTTTACTTGAATAGCGATCATTTTTCAACCAATCTTCATCCATAGAGTTTGTTTTTAGCAATCGTTTTAATGGTCTTGATATTTAAAAAAACGATACCGACGTTCCAAGAACAGCCTTCACCGGATGACTTCAGACAAAATGAAGCAGCATTTCTTTCATTTTTCCTTGCAGGCACGGTGATGCTGTAGCAGCCGGGAGAAATACAATAATGCTTTTTATACTCAGTATCGTCATTCTTGTTTTTACACTGTGGGCGATTTTCTATTTTCAGCTGTCTCGCAACAGCGGTGCCATGACCCTGATCGCGGTCAGTATTGTCTCTGCCTTTATTAATCCCTGGTCCTTAATTTTAGGCATTCCGTTAATTGTGCTGAGCATAATTGTGATGGTGGATGCCTTGCGCATGAAAATCATCACCCAACCCGCGTATAAGGCTTTGTCACAAGCCATGCCAAGCATGAGCAGCACCGAACGTGAAGCACTGGATGCCGGCACCAGCTGGTGGGAAAAAGAGCTGTTTATGGGTGCGCCCAACTGGGATACCTTTGAGCAATATCCCTATCCTACGCTCAGTGCGGAGGAACAATCCTTTTTAGACAATGAAGTGGAACAGCTGTGCAACATGCTGGATGAATGGGAAATCCATCATAAGCACAAAGATTTATCTCCTGAAACCTGGCAGTTTATTAAAACCCATGGATTTTTGGGCCTGATTATTCCCAAGGAATACGGCGGCAAGGCTTTCAGTTCTTTTGCGCAAAGCCGGATTATGAGCAAAATTGCCTCACGCTCCCTAACCGCCGCGGTCAGCTGTATGGTGCCCAATTCCTTAGGCCCGGGTGAGTTGCTGCTGCACTACGGTACCGATGAGCAGAAAAAACGTTACTTGCCCGGTCTGGCCAAAGGCGAAGAAATTCCCTGCTTTGGGCTGACCAGCCCGGAAGCCGGCTCCGATGCCGGTGCCATCCCCGATACTGGCGTGGTCTGCTATGGCCAGTTTGAAGGCCGGCACGTACTGGGTCTGAAAATGAATTTCTCCAAACGATGGATTACATTGGCACCCATTGCCACCGTGATTGGTCTGGCTTTTAAACTGTATGATCCGGACGGTTTACTCGGCGATAAGACTAAAACCGACTACGGCATTACCTGTGCGCTGCTGCCGGCCAATCACGCCGGAGTGAAAGTCGGGCCGCGCCATCATCCCGGTTCACCATTTATGAATGGCACGGTCGAAGGTCAGGATGTGTTTATTCCACTCGACTGGATTATCGGTGGTGTGGAAAATGCCGGTAAAGGCTGGCGCATGTTAATGGAATGTCTGGCCGTCGGTCGCGGGATTTCCTTACCGGCACTGTCAACCGCTGCCGGGGAAATAACCTATTTAAATGTCGGTGCTTTTGCGCGAATCCGCCAGCAATTCAAGTTGTCGGTGGGGAAATTTGAAGGCGTACAGGAAGTCACCAGTGATATTGCCAGTGAAACCTATATGCTGGAAGCCTTTCGCTATCTGGTGACCTGTGGACTGAATCAGGGCGGCAAACCTGCCGTGATGACCGCGATGGCCAAGTACTATGCCACAGAGTCTATGCGCCGTGTGGTTAATCATGGTATGGATGTGGTCGGTGGCCGCGCCATCCAGTTGGGTCCACGGAACTTTCTGGCGCTGACCTATCAGGCCATTCCAGTTTCCATTACCGTTGAAGGGGCCAATATTTTAAGCCGCTCGCTGATGATTTTTGGCCAGGGTTCGATGCGTTGCCATCCGTATTTGTATGAAGAATTACAACTGCTACAAGCCCCTGATAAAGATGCCGCGCTGACACAATTTAATGAACTGTTCTATCATCATCTGGGCTATACCCTTAACCGGACTGCGCGCGCATTTGCCTTTGGCTGGTTTGGCGGTTCATCCGATGCTCCGCAACAAGCCGATGAATTTAGCCGGCCTTATTACAAAACCATCAACCGTTTTAGTGCGGCCTTTGCCCTGACTGCCGATATGTGTCTGGGTTTATTGGCCGGTGATATTAAACGCAAGGAAATGCTGTCCGGACGCCTGGCCGATATTCATGCGCAGCTGTTTATTGCCACCGCCATCTTAAAATACTATGCACATGGGCAAAAAACCGCAGATGAGCAACTGCATGCGCAACTGGCTTTAGACAAAGCACTGTTTAATGCACAAGAAGCCTTCTTTGGACTGTTCAATAATTTCCCTATGCAACTGGCGGCTGGCGTCGTGAAATTGATCTGCTTCCCGTGGGGCCGTGCCTTGCAGCCACCAAGCGATCAGCTGAAACGTGATGTGGCCATGAGCATGATGCAGGATAATGCTTTTCGCCAGCAGCTGAAACAGCATGTTTTCTATAACACGGACCCGGACGATGTCTTTGGCCGGATGGAAAGTACCTTCCAGAGCTTAACCGAGATTGAACCGCTGTGGGATCGCTTTAAAAAAGCTGAAGCCAAAGGCAGTTTTGATGGCCTCAGTTTTGAAGAACACATTGCCGATGCCCTAAATACCGGCGCGATTCAACCCGAAGAAGCTAGCCAGCTACTCAGTTATAACGCGCAGCGCTTTGACAGTATTTTGACCGATATTTTCGATATGCAGCTGGAACAGACCCTGCCACTAGACAATCCGCATTTAATTGAACCTTTAGGTGTCGATACGGAAGCTCATCCTCCGGCAGCATCGGCAGAACCGAAAACCGGTGGCACCGCACAACTGGCCACAGATCATCATAAAGAGGATCCGGAACCGTTTATCCGTTTTTAGTTATATGCTGAATATTGAATAAAGTGGCTTTCGGGCCACTTTTTTATGGACTGGAAATGACACTTCTGACAGGCATTCTACGACCATCTTCCAATGGTATAGACTACATAAGCCGTTAAGCTACATCGAAAACAATATTGAGGGAAACAAGATGTCACAACAAGATTATGACAATGGTTTAAAAGTACGTACAGAAGTCATGGGTGAAAGTTTTGTGAAACGTGCGCAGGACAATACTGTGCCGTTTACCCAGCCTTTGCAGGACTGGATTAATGAACATGCCTGGGGTTCTACCTGGCAACGTGAAGATGTATTGCCGCGCAAATATCGTTCACTGGTGACAATTGCCTTTTTAACTGCGCTCAAAAGCCCGACTGAATTAAAAGGTCATGTACGCGGGGCTTTAAATAATGGCGCGACAGTGGAAGAAATTCAGGAAGTGCTGCTACATAGCCTGCCCTATTGCGGCGCACCGGCTACGCAAGAGGCCTTCCGTGCGGCGTTAGAAGTCATTCAGGACTATCAGGCCAACTCGTAAATTTCGAACGGGTTTAAATCCAGTACACATTAAAGCTGTAAAAGAATTCACTGACTTCAAAACGTACCTGATAACCAAGCTGGGTCAGTTCGGCAGAGAGATTGCGAATTTCTTCCAAAGGCAAATGTTTGGGCAATACCGTAAATACTGCAGTGTTGCCCTGCTTGGCATTCTCTTCAATTAAACTGGCTAAACGCGCTTTATACAGGTTGATGTCCAGATTGGCATGCGCCGAAAGCACTTTTGCATCTTCTGCGGTTAGAAAGTTCACCATTTTTTTCTTCTCTTTTTTTGTTCCGTTGTATGGGTCTAACTTAAAAAATGCTACGGCTCCGCTCAACTCTATTTTTGTAAGTAATTTAAATTAAAGATGAATTGGTTTACATCGACTGCTGTTATCCATCCTCTGATAAATCAAAAACTCCCTTATCCTGGTTTTCTCTCTAAGTCATAACAGACGCAAACAAGGAATATTTAATCTTCATTTTATAATTAACGCATGATCAGGTTCTGAGAGGTAAAAGAGATTAAATAACTTAGGCTATTTTGATATATGGGTTCCGTTAAACTTCCATCGTTATTACCTAACTCTCTCCTGCTCAATTTTATATTTCAAAGCGGATATTTGATTGTTCTATCTATGAGCCATAAAAAACGGAGCCGATTTGCTCCGTTTTTCTCTTGAGTTTTATAGGTTCAAGACCATTATTTTTTAGCCTTCCATGCACTTTGTACCTGGCTGGCAACTTTTGGATAATCCAGAATAAAACGCATATGCGACTCTACCCCGGTTTTTAAGGTTTTATCATCGACAATAAAGTACGGGTTATGGTTCGGTGCGGCTTTACTCATATCCTGATCAGCTGGTGTCGCACCCAGGAATACAAATAAAGATGGCATCAGCTGGCCATAATAAGAAAAGTCTTCACTGGCGCTCTGGTTATGTTCTAAAACATGCGCCTTACCTTCACCCGCGGCCTGAATTAAAGATGGCGCCATCAATTCAGTTAAGGTTTTATCATTGGTTGTGACCGGTGCATACGGTGAAATTTCTACTTTGGCTTTTACATCATTGGCTTGCGCGGTGTGATTAATCATGGTTGGCAGGTTTTTGTAGATGCTTTGACGGATATCTTCATGGTTGGAACGAATGGTCCCGATCATTGACACCTGTTCAGGCAAGATATTACCACTGGTACCACCCTGAATCTGCCCGATACTGACCACGCCCATGCCTTTACTCAAGTCAGCACGACGAGACACCATAGTCTGTACATTCTGGATAATATCGGCCGCGGCGACAATAGAATCACGTCCTTTCC
Organism: Acinetobacter sp. YH12132; assembly: GCF_013418645.1. Taxonomy (NCBI): domain Bacteria; kingdom Pseudomonadati; phylum Pseudomonadota; class Gammaproteobacteria; order Moraxellales; family Moraxellaceae; genus Acinetobacter; species Acinetobacter sp. YH12132. The sequence goes on along the minus strand of NZ_VPBR01000002.1, from coordinate 164,567 downwards.
ACGGCATGGAACCATGTACCTGCTGACCGGTTAAAGTCACTCGAATATTGTCGGCACTGTTTAAAGCCACACCATCTTTATAGAAAATATTGCCACTTGGCATACCCGCCATCACGTGCATCCCAAAAATCACTTCAGGTTTTGGATTATTCAGTGCGCCATCGGCAATTATTTTACGTGCACCGACCTGATCACCATTCAGGAAGTTATCAATATCGGCACCACCTTCTTCCGCAGGCTGGAATACAAAGACCACGGTTCCGGCAATTTTATCTTTATTTTCTGCCAGTGCTTTAGCTGCACCTAACAACATGGCAGTGTGGGTATCATGTCCGCAGGCATGCGCAACCGGTGTTTCTGCGCCCTGATAAATACCTTTGACTTTACTGGCAAAAGGTACCTGGGCTTTTTCTTCCATCGGTAAGGCATCTATATCGGCACGCAAGGCCATAATCGGGCTCGGTTTTACACCTTTTAATACGCCAATCACACCGGTTTTGGCAAAGCCTTTTTTCACTTCAATGCCGTAAGAACGTAATTCTTTTTGCACCAGTTCCGACGTTTTAAATTCCATATTGCCAAGTTCAGGATTGGCGTGAATATGATGACGCAATTGAATGGTATGCTGCTCGACTTTTGTAGGGCATCATCCACCCAATCTGCAAAAGCAAACTGAGAGATACTCATGGCTAACCCCAAGCTAAGACAGGTTTTAGTGAGCTGCATAGAAACTCGATTTTTATAACCGTTTAAAATCTTATCTTCGGAGAATTTAGGGTTAAAATACAAGGCTATTGTTGTAATTTTATATAGTAATTTGCACTATACTTGATATTTTAAAAGTTGAAAATTACCACAATTTAGCGAGCAATTTTGCGCTATGACTCAAAACATTTCATTTCAGATTGGCTTTTTTCCGGCAGACCTTTTAGGCTTATAGCAAATATTTTCTGGATATGACCATGTCGGACGCCATCACAGTTCCTCCCGCCCTGATTAACCGTGCGCTTGCAGGCCAAGCCGATGCCCAGTTTGAGCTGGCTGAATTGTATATGCAAAGCGAGCATGAAGATGACAACCTGCTGGCTGAAGAATGGGCCTTAAAAGCCGCTGAAAATGGTCACTTGGAAGCCATGTACTGGTTGGGCGAAGGCTATACCGTCTATGCCAAAGACGTGCAGGAAGATGATCCTGAAGATTCCAAAACTCACTTTGAGTTAGCCTATTACTGGTTGAAACAAGCAAGCGAACAGAAACATGCAGGCGCAATTCTGGAGCTGGCTGGCTATTATCGTCGTGGGAATGTGGTAGAAAAAGATATTCCGACCTCGGTAAATTTGGTTCAGCAAGCGGCTGAACTCGGTGATGCACAGGCCATGCGCGATTTGGCTTGTATTTATGAACATGGCCTGGGGGTCGAGATTAATGAAGCACAGGCAGATTACTGGGCCGAAAAAGCCAAAGCTGCCGATTAACCCATTCAACCCGATCAAAACCTCATCAGATGATGGGCTTTTTTATATTGATGCATGGAGATAGGCGCTGGATTAGCCGGAATTTTTAATTGTTTTGGAGATCAAAGAACACTACAGCGAGAAACCGGAACAGTTTAGCCAGATATTCAACAATTTCAGATTGGAACTCTGGGCAATTTCCAAGTACAATACTGCGCTAGTCGAGGGATGCTGCGACGTTTTACAGGTACGAAATGTAAAAGCGCTAGGCTCGACCATCGGTCAAACATCCGCTTTGATCAACAACGGCATCCGCGAACTGAATGATCAATTGTTTTTATTAAGGAGATCGTGATGAACGCGGTTAATGCTTCATTTACTGATTACAAAGTAGCAGACATCACTTTAGCAGACTTCGGTCGTAAAGAAATCAAACTTGCAGAAGCTGAAATGCCAGCCCTGATGGGTCTGCGTAAACGCTACTCTGCGGCTAAACCACTTGCTGGTGCTAAAATTTTGGGTTGTATCCACATGACAATCCAAACAGCTGTTCTGATCGAAACTTTGGTTGAACTTGGCGCTGAAGTACGCTGGACCTCTTGTAACATCTTCTCAACGCAAGACCACGCTGCTGCTGCCATTGCTGCGTCTGGCGTTCCTGTGTTCGCTTGGAAAGGTGAAACTGAAGAAGAATACGTGTGGTGCTTAGAGCAACAAATTAACGTGAATGGCACGCCTTGGGATGCCAACATGATTCTGGACGATGGCGGTGACTTAACTGCACTTGTTCACGAAAAATACCCAGAAGTTTTGGCGAAAATCCACGGTATTACTGAAGAAACCACCACAGGTGTACAACGTCTGCTTGAAATGTGGAAAGACGGTTCTCTGAAAGTACCTGCAATCAATGTAAACGATTCAGTAACCAAGTCTAAAAACGACAACAAATACGGTTGCCGTCACTCACTCAACGATGCCATCAAACGTGCAACCGATATGCTTTTATCTGGTCGTCGTGCGCTGGTCATTGGTTACGGTGACGTAGGTAAAGGTTCTGCGCAATCACTTCGTCAAGAAGGCATGATCGTACGTGTTTCTGAAATCGATCCTATCTGTGCAATGCAAGCCTGCATGGACGGTTATGAAGTGGTTTCTCCATACAAAAATGGTGTTCAAACCGGCAAGAAAGAAGACGTTAACGCTGACCTTCTTTTAAACACTGACCTGATCGTAACAACAACGGGTAACTACCACGTTTGTGACGCTGCCATGCTGGATACATTAAAAGCAGGTGCGGTTGTATGTAACATCGGTCACTTTGACACTGAAATCGACACCAACTACCTACGTGGTTACAAGTGGGTTGAAGTGAAACCTCAAGTTCACCAGGTGTATCGTTCAGAAAATGAAAACGATTACCTGATCCTGCTGTCTGAAGGTCGTTTAGTGAACCTGGGTAACGCAACAGGTCACCCATCACGCGTGATGGACGGTTCATTTGCCAACCAGGTTTTAGGTCAAATGCACTTGTTCGCTGAGAAATTTGCTGATCTTCCTGAAGATCAAAAACAAGCCGCGATTCGCGTTGAACTGCTTCCGAAGAAATTGGACGAAGAAGTTGCAGCTGCAATGGTTGCAGGTTTTGGCGGCGTTCTGACGCAATTGACGCAAGAACAAGCGGACTACTTAGGTGTAGCGGTTGAAGGTCCGTTTAAATCGGATGCTTATAAATATTAATTAGCCCTCACCCCATCCCTCTCCCATAGGGAGAGGGTGAACTCTCAAATCATTTACATTACGAGTTTTACTTGTGAAATTTAAGTAATTTGAGCCAAGACTCTGCGTTATTCAGTAATGAATACTCCTCTCCCTTTGGGAGAGGTCAGGGAGAGGGTGAATAAAAAGTATTTATAAAGAGGATTTCAACATGTCAAAACAGATTCCGATTTCATTCGAGTTCTTCCCAACCAAAACTGATACCGGTGCAGAAAAACTCAAGACCGTACACCAAGAGCTTCAGCTTTTAAATCCAGAATTTTTCTCGGTGACCTATGGCGCTGGTGGTTCAACTCGTGAACGTACCTTATCGACCATTAACGACTTCAATGGCAAAGGCACACCGGTTGCGCCTCACCTGTCTTGTATTGGTGATGATAAAGCCCGTATTGCCGAATTGCTGGACCTGTACAAATCACAAGGTATTGACCGTATTGTGGCACTGCGTGGTGACTTGCCATCCGGTCAGGTTGGCTTGGGTGAATTGCCATATGCACAGGATCTAGTCCGCTTTATTCGTGAACATTCCGGTGATCATTTCCATATTGAAGTGGCTGCCTATCCGGAAATGCACCCACAAGCGGAAAGCTTTGATAAAGATATTCAGCATTTTGTTGAAAAAGTAAATGCCGGCGCCAATGCAGCCTTAACGCAATTCTTTTTCAATCCGGATGCCTACTTCTACTTTGTTGAGCGTATTCAGCAAGCCGGTGTCAATATTCCGGTGGCGCCGGGTATTATGCCAATTACCAATGCCAGCAACCTGATTCGCTTTGCCGATAGTACTGGTGCTGAAATTCCACGCTGGATTCGCAAGCAACTGGCGACATATGGTGATGACACGGCATCGATTAAAGCCTTCGGTCATGAAGTGGTGCTGAAATTCTGTGAACGCCTGATTGCAGGTGGTGCGCCAAGTCTGCACTTCTACACCATGAACAATACCGAGCCTACCCGTCAGCTTGTGACTGATCTTGGTTTAGCCTAATTTTCTTTTTGCGAGTTGTACTTTATGCCACGTTTTTATATTGAAGCTGAATTAACGGTTGAGACGCAGCTCGCGCTGACCGAAACCGTGTTTCACCATTGGTGTAAAGTACTGCGTGCACAAGTGGGCGACACAGCCACCCTGTTCAATGGACAAGGTGGCGAATATGAAGTGACCCTTACCGACGTCCAGAAAAAAACAGCAACGGTGATGGTCAACAGCTTTAATCCGGGCAACCGTACACCTAAATTCAAGGCCCTGCTCGGTCAGGTCATGAGTAAGGGCGACCGGATGGATTATGCCATTCAAAAAGCGGTGGAACTCGGCGTTTCCGAGATTCAGCTCCTCACCTCTGAACGCTGCGAAATGCGTCTGAAATACGACCGTGACCAGAAAAAACTGGATCACTGGCAAGGTATCGCCATTGCTGCTTGTGAACAATGTGGTCTGAATATTGTGCCTAAAATTCTCCCGCCGATGCCGCTGGAAAAATGGCTCGACACCAATCTGCCAGCGACTAAACTGGTATTAGCACCCAACAAAGATGAAGTGAATGTCTTACACAATGCCACGCCAGAACTTGCCCTGTTAATTGGGCCTGAAGGCGGCCTGAGCGAGGCTGAAATCAGTAGCGCAAATACGAAAGGTTTTGTGAACTGGTGTATAGGCGAGCGCGTGTTAAGAACTGAAACTGCGCCTGTGGTCGCACTTTCTATTTTAAATTTTAACTTCAGCGTGTAATTCGTCTTATTTTTAGCTGAATGCTGAGTCAGATGATTGCTTTTTTAAAGTTTACTGACTAATCTCAAAATATTATTTTACAATTTCACCTAATATCAGGTTATTCATAAAATAAAATGGATTTTTACATACTCTGTAATTTATAGGGTTTTGGGGATATATGTCAGACCATCAGGATGAGCTCATGGAGCAGTATTTGTATGCTGCCCAAATCACCAATACAATCCGGCTGATGCGCTTCTTTTTGCTGAGCATCCTCATTCTCTGTTTTTATATTTATTTTATTTTTCACTACTCTTTTAATTTTTCAACTTTCGCGTTTAATGCCTGGTTCCTGCTGAGTGAACTGGGGCTGGCCGGCTGCCTGTTCTTTAATGAAATGCGCTTTAAGCCCGGTCAATACAGTATTCAAATGGCACATCGCTGGATCAAGCTGGTATGCCTGCTGGTTGGTATTAGCCTTGGTATTGGCATTGCCCTGCTGTACTATTTCCTGCCGAAGTACAGTCTGGAGATGAGCACCTATCAGGCCATTATTCTGGCGGCTTTGCTGGTGATTATTAGCCAGACCTTTGCCCTCACCTTTTTAACCCAGCGCCTGAGCTATTTTTCGCTGGTATTTATTCCGGCCATTGTGCCGTATTTAATTTCCCCGCTGTTCTTTAACAGCAACACCGAACCGCTGTTTTATCTGGCCACCAACTTTGCCTTAATCTGTCTGCTGATTTGTGCCAATACCTCCATGCACATGCATCGCCGGCTATCTAGCGTCTATTTCAAGAATAATCAGCTGAAAAAACAGGCCGAACAGCAAGTGGCCTGGACCGACCAGCTATGCCAGCAACTGCAAACGGAAATGAACCGCTCCAAAGACATTGAGCAGCAGTTGCAGTTTAATAACCAGATGCTGGAACAGAAAGTGAAAGAGCGGACCTTTGATCTGGAGCAAATCCATAAAGCCCTACAAGATCAACAGGCCAATCTGGTACTAGCGCATGAAGTGGCCGGGCTAAAACCATGGGACTGGGACATCAAGCATCGCCTGATTACCCTGACCAATGAGCATCAGCAGCTGAAAATGTCCGGCTCTAAAGCCCATCATCACAAACTGCAGCAACTGATTCACCCGGATGATCTGGCGCATTTTCGCAACACCATGAAGCAGCATCTGCGTGGCCAGACCGACCGCTATGAAGTGACCTACCGGGTACAGCAAAGCAATGGCAAATGGGTTTGGGTACATGATGTTGGCCGTGTGATTGAGCGTGACCCTGAAACCCGGCGTCCATTACGCATGGTCGGTATCCGCCGTGACATCCATCAGGAAAAAACCGATCAGGAACGCCTGAAACTGACCGCCAGCGTACTGCAGCAGGCAGCAGAAGGGATTTTTATTCTAAATGAAGACCTGCGTTATATTGAGGTCAACCCCTGCTTTGAACAGCTGACCGGCTTTAGTCGCGAGCAGATTATTGGCAAACATCTGTTTGATATTGCCAGCAATTACAAATCGCGGCAGCGCAGTATGCACAATGCTATTGTCAAGCAACTGCTCAAAGAAGGCGAATATGATGGCGAAATGGATGAAAAATACCTGTCCGGCAAAGAGCTGACCATCCGCCTGCACATGAATACCGTCAGCAACGAACAGAACCGCTCTACCCATTATGTCGGGATTGTCTCGGATTTAACCGAGCGCCGCCGGCAGGAACAGCGCCTGTCCTATCTGGAAAATTATGACACGCTGACCGATCTGCCTAACCGGTTTTATTATAACTATCAGCTGCATCAGTATCTGGTCTCACATCAGGACTCAATTAAACAGCTGGCCGTGATTCGTCTGAACATCGACCGGTTCCGGGTGCTGAATGAATATTTAAGCCATAACGGCGGCGATGAACTGCTAAGACAGGTGGCGCAGCGTTTACGCCTCATTAATGCCGAAGCGCTGTTGGTGGCGCATTTAAATGGCGATGATTTTGCCATTATTTATGAGCTATCACATATTCGTCCATCGGTGCAGCAGCATTGCGAACGCATTACCAAAGCCTTCTCGGCGCCGTTTAATATCCAGGGTCAGGACCATATTATTACCCTGTCGATGGGCGTGTCTTTATATCCTGAACATGGCCGGCAGCTGGATTATTTAAACAACTGTGCCGAACAGGCGCTGTCGGAAGCCAAGCGTCTGGGTGGCAATACCACCAAATACTATTCGCTGGAAACCACCAAGCTGTTAGAGCAGGACGTGCACATTGAGCGCGATTTACGTCAGGCCATTAAAAATGATGAGCTGATCGTCTATTACCAGCCAAAAATCAATTTCCATGATCAGCAGGTCTCCGGTTTTGAAGCCTTGGTACGCTGGAACCATCCGGAAAAAGGCCTGATTCCACCCGGCTTATTTATTCCAATTGCCGAGCAAACCAGCCTGATTTCAGAGATTGGCCATATCGTAATTCAGCAAACCGCCAAGCAGATTCGGGACTGGCAGGCACTGGGCTTTGATAACATCCGGGTTTCGGTCAATATTGTGGCGCAGCAGCTACAACGCGGACATTTGCTGGAAGATATTGATGAGGCGCTCAATACCTATCATATTTCCGGTGAAAGCCTGGAACTGGAAATTACTGAATCGTCGTTGCTGGAAAATACCGACGAGGTCAAATATATTCTGGAAGAAATCAAGAAGCGCCATATTCATATTTCGCTGGATGATTTTGGTACCGGTTATTCTTCCCTCTCTTACTTAACCGATTTTCCTATAGATGTTTTAAAGATCGACCGCAGCTTTGTGTCCAAGATTGGCCACAGCAAGCAGGAAGCCATTGTCAGTGCCATGATTGCCATGGGCAAAGCCATGGGCATGACCATTGTCGCTGAAGGTATTGAAACTGAACATCAACTTCAGTACCTCAGAAAGCTCGATTGCGACATCGCCCAGGGCTTTTTATTCTCCAAACCGCTGCCACAACAGGATGCGACCCGCTTCCTGAGTGAAAAAATGCAGACACCACTTATTGTTAGTGAATCTTAATCTATAGCTTAAACTTCTAAGTTTGTTCTAAAAATGCGCAGCTTTGACTGTGCTTAGTGCGTAAGTAATGGTATATTCGAGCAGATTTAGCACAAACCGCCAGCATCGCTGGACACAGTAACATACGAGATTCAGATGGACGATCAATCATTAAAACAGCAGGCTTTGTATTATCACGAATTTCCTACTCCAGGTAAAATCAGCGTTACCCCAAGTAAGCAGCTGGTCAACCAACGTGACTTAGCGCTTGCATACTCACCTGGTGTCGCGGCACCATGTTTAGAGATTGAACGAGATCCTTCTACTGCAGCACTGTATACAGCACGTGGCAACCTGGTTGCCGTGGTGAGTAACGGTACCGCTGTACTAGGTTTAGGGAACATCGGTCCTTTAGCGTCTAAACCGGTTATGGAAGGTAAAGGCGTTCTGTTCAAGAAATTCGCCGGCGTCGATGTATTTGACATTGAAATCGCTGAAAATGATCCAGACAAAATCGTTGATATCGTTGCTGCACTCGAACCAACCTTTGGCGGGATTAACCTTGAAGACATCAAGGCACCAGAATGCTTCTACATTGAGCAAAAACTGCGTGAACGCATGAACATTCCGGTGTTCCATGATGACCAGCATGGTACGTCAATTATCGTCGGTTCTGCGCTGCTGAATGCGCTACAACTGAACGGCAAAAACATTGCCGAAATCAAGATTGTGGCTTCAGGTGCCGGTGCTGCTGCCCTGTCGTGCCTGGACCTGCTTTGTGCCCTGGGTGCGAAAAAAGAAAATATTATTGTGGCGGACTCACGCGGTCTATTGACCACCAAACGTGAAGGTCTGGACGAGTCGAAAAAACGCTACGTACAGGATATTGAAGCGACCCAACTGGCCGATGTAATTGCCGGTGCCGATATGTTCCTCGGTCTCTCTGCTGCCGGTATTCTGACCAAAGAAATGGTCAAGCAGATGGCGGCTAATCCAATCATCTTCGCTCTGGCTAACCCGGACCCGGAAATTCTGCCTGAACATGCCCACGAAGTACGTGATGATGTAATTATGGCAACCGGCCGTTCCGACTATCCGAACCAGGTGAATAACGCGCTGTGCTTCCCGTACATCTTCCGTGGTGCGCTGGATGTGGGTGCAACCACCATTAACGAAGAAATGAAAATTGCCTGCGTACACGCGATTGCACGTATGGCACACGTAGAAGCAGATGCGGCATCCTATGGTGAAAAATCTGCTTCATTTGGTCGTGACTATTTAATTCCACGTCCGCTTGATCAGCGTCTGATTCTTGAAATTGCTCCTGCGGTCGCCAAAGCAGCGATGGATTCAGGTGTGGCAACACGTCCAATTCAGGACTTCTCGGCTTATCATCAACGTCTGTCAGAGTTTGTATATAACTCTGCGTTTATGATGAAACCAATTTTTGCACAGGCGAAAACCGATCCGAAACGCATTGCCTATGCAGAAGGTGAAGACTTACGCGTTTTACGTGCAGTACAAATTGCAGTGGACGAAGGTCTGGCGCAACCGATTCTGGTGGGTCGTACTGCGGTTATTGAAGCGAATATCAAGAAACTGGGCTTACGTCTGGAACATGGTGTGAATATCACTATTGTTGACCAGGAGAAAAACCCGGATTACGAAAAATTCGCCGATGATTACTACAGCATCATGCAGCGTAAAGGTGTAACGCCTGAATATGCGCAGCGTGAAGCACGTCGCCGCTCGACCTTAATTGCCGCAATGCTGGTGAAACACGGTCTGGCTGACGGTATGTTATGTGGTACTTATTCAAGCTACGACATTCACTTAGACTTCGTTAGCAATATCATTGGTCTGAAAGAAGGTCACAATACTTTCTTCACTCTGAATGCGCTGATGCTGGAAGATCGTAACCTGTTTATTGCCGACACTTACATCAACCGTAATCCGACAGCTGAACAGCTGGCTGAAATGACCATTCTGGCCGCTGAAGAAGTACGCCGTTTTGGTGTAACACCACGTATTGCCCTGCTGTCGCATTCAAGCTTTGGTTCAGACCAGAACGATGCCAGCGCGCAAAAAATGCGTAAAGTGTTTGATATTCTGTCTGAGATTGCACCAGAACTTGAAGTGGAAGGTGAAATGCATGGTGATGCGGCACTGGACGAAAATATTCGCCATTTCGCATTCCCGAACTCACGCTTCAAAGGTTCAGCTAACCTGCTGATTATGCCGAACCTGGATGCAGCCAATATTTCGTTTAACCTGTTGAAATCGACTTCAGGCAGCAACGTGACCATTGGTCCAATCTTGCTGGGCGCAGCGAAACCGGTACATATTTTAACGCCAACAGCGACCACCCGTCGTGTGGTGAATATGACTGCGTTAACCGTGGCAGAAATTCAGCAAGCGGAACAAGACGCGCTATAAAAACTGAATGCCGAGTGAAAAGCTCGGCATTCTGACTTGAGAAAACCTCTATTCTGTTGCATGATGACCTCAAGAATAGAGGTTTTTTCATGCAAGTTTATTTAGTAGGCGGTGCGGTGCGAGATCATTTGCTGGGGCACCCCTATCACGAAAAAGATTATGTGGTTGTCGGGGCAACACCCGAACAGCTTCTGGCCCAAGGCTATCAGCCCGTGGGCAAAGACTTCCCTGTGTTTTTACATCCTGAATCAAAAGAAGAATATGCACTGGCCCGTACCGAACGTAAAGCCGGTCAGGGCTATCATGGTTTCGAGTTTTATACTGCACCCAATGTCACGCTGGAAGAAGATTTAATCCGTCGTGACCTGACCATTAATGCCATGGCCATGGATGAAAACGGCCAGGTCTATGATCCTTATGGTGGACAGCAGGATCTGGCGCAAAAAGTGCTGCGTCATGTTTCCGACGCCTTTGTTGAAGACCCATTACGTGTACTCAGAATTGCCCGTTTTGCTGCGCGTTATAAAGCGCTGGGCTTTCGTGTGGCCGATGACACCCTGACCCTGATGCGCACGCTGGCAGCATCTGGCGAGCTGGATACCTTAACCCCGGAACGGGTCTGGAAAGAAACTGCACGCGCCTTGCAGGAAGATCATGCCGATGAATACTTTGAAGTGCTGCGTCGCTGCGGTGCCTTAAAAGCCTTGTTCCCGGAAATTGATGCCCTGTTTGGGATTCCACAGCGCCCGGAATATCATCCGGAAATTGACTGCGGCGTGCATACCTTAATGTCCCTGCAACAGGCCTGCCGCCAGAATTACAGTCTGGATGTGCGTTTTGCCGTGCTGGTGCACGACTTGGGCAAGGCCCTGACCCCAGCCGATGAATTACCGCGTCATATCATGCATGAAGAACGTGGTATTCAGCCGGTTACTGACCTGTGTGACCGCCTGAAAGTGCCGACCTATACCAAACAGCTGGCACTGGCGGTGTGCAAGGAACATTTAAAATGCCATCAGGCCCTGACCTTGAAACCGGGCACCTTATGGCGTCTGTTACAGCGTCTGGATGTATTGCGTCGTCCGGAACGGGTAGAAGCCTTTGTCCAGGCCTGTGAATGTGATTCGCGTGGCCGTTTAGGCATGGAAGATCGGGACTATCCGCAGGCCGATTATGTGCTAAAAGCCATGCAGGTGGTGCGCGGCATTAAAGCACAGGATTTACCGCCTGAGATTAAAGGCCCGGATATTGGTGAAATGCTGATTCAGCGCCGTATTAAAGCCATTGAAGTGCTGAAAGCAGAATATACCGCCGCAAGCTAAAATTGAGTCATAAAATTAAAAATACCCGTGTCGTGCACGGGTATTTTTATTTCCTAGGGATGAATCATCCCCCTGTGCTGATCTGGATGAAGCCGCCTTAAGACCGTTCGGCCGGAAAAGTAATTACCTGTTCCAAACGCATCTGCTGGGTGGCAATCATCAATAAACGGTCAATACCCAGCGCAATACCTGAACATGGCGGCATCTGAGGCAAGGCACTGAGCAGATATTCATCAAGTGGCATCACATGCAAGCCCAGTTTTTCCCGCTCCTGATTGTCGGCTTCAAAACGGCCACGGAGCACCTCGGCATCAGCCAGTTCATCATAGGCATTGGCCAGTTCCAGCCCTTCAATGTACAGCTCAAAACGGGCGGCAACCAGTTCGCCATCTTCATCGACACGGGTTTTGGCCAGTGACGCCAGTTCCGGCGGGAAATCAGTCAGGAATACCGGCGTGTCAAAGCCCAGACTAGGCTCAACCATATGCGAGAACAACAGGTCGATATAGCCCAGACGATCATCACCTAAATCGAGGCTTAGCCCGACACGCTGACAGCAGGCTTTCAGTTCCTGCAATGTCGCTTGCAGCGGATTCAGATCCAGCCGGTCCATAAAAGCATGTTTATAACTCAGTACTGTCGGACGCACTTCACCAAAACGCTGTGCCAAGGTCAGATTGAGTAAATCGGTGACTTCAAACATCAGCTCTTTCAGGCTAAAACCCGGGCGATACCATTCCAGCATGGTAAATTCGCTATTGTGTTTGCGGCCGTGCTCATCATCACGAAACACCTTGCAGATCTGGTAAATCGGGCCGCTACCACTGGCCAGCAGGCGTTTCATGGCAAATTCAGGCGAAGTTTGCAGATAATGCGTCTGCTGCTGGCCCAATACATGACGCTTGGCCTGTACCGAGCTTAAATGTACATCGGTGACACCGGCCTGCGACAAAATAGGCGTTTCCACTTCCAGCACTTCGCGCTCAGCAAAAAACTGGCGAATCTGGGCGTACATCTTGGCGCGGGCGCGCATAGCCTCAAGACTACAGGTCGGCTGATAGTTCAGGCTCATGCGGCTGGCCCTCCATGCGCAGCCCATTCACGGCGCAGCGGATAAGTCTTGCGTAAATGGTCAAAGGCCTGCTGATCGACCTTGCCGTCTTTTAAGCAGGCACGTAATTTGGCGTCATCGGCGGCAATATCATACATCTGTGGCAGATGCTGTTGCAGTGCGGCTTTTAACGGCTGACCACTAAAATAATCGCTGCACGGCGGCAACTGGTTTTCAAAGCGTTTATGTGCCACTTGCCCAAAGACTTCACAAAAAGCGGCATAAATCATTTGTGTGCCGCGGGCTTTGCCTTCCAGACTGTAACCGGCAATATGCGGCGTTACCAACGTGACCAGATGTAATAATTCGGCAGAAATTTCCGGTTCATGCTCAAATACATCCAGCACCACCGCACGCCCGGTCTGCTGGATATCGGTCATTAATGCCTGCTCTGCCACCACCGGACCACGCGCTGAGTTAATTAAAATTGCATCCGGCTTCATCTGGGCCAGGGTTTCGGCATTGAACAGATGATAGGTCGGATACGGACCGGTTTTGGTCAGCGGCACATGAATCGAAATGGCATCGGCCTGAGCCAATACGTCTGCCAATGCCAGTTGCTGCACACTTTCACGTTGCACCAAAGGATCATAAGCCACCACTTTCCAGCCCAGCAGTTCCGCCATTACCGCCAGACGCGAACCGACATTGCCCAGTCCGATAATGCCCAGACAGAACTGCTGGCCTGCTTCCAGTAAGGCTGGACGCACATGCAGTAAGGCGGTAATCACATATTCGGCAACCGCCTGTGCATTACAGCCGGCGGCATTGGACCAGCGAATCTGCTGCTGTTCCAGCGCGGCAATATCCAGATGATCGGTACCAATGGTGGCACTGCCCACAAAACGCAGCTTGCTGTGCTGGATCAGTTCGGCATTGACCTTGGTTACCGAGCGCACCAGTAAGGCTTCGGTATCGTGCAGGTCCTGCGCAGTTAAGGTCCGGCCCGGACGATGGGAGATTTCACCAAACTCGGCAAAAAAATAATCGGTAAAGGCCAGATTTTCATCGGCAATAATTTTCATAAGGCAATCCAATGCTTTGATCTGTCCATGATAACGCCTGAAGGCCCTGCGGATGAAGCGCTATTGCAGTAAATACACTGAATATTAACCGCAGCAAAGCCGGCCCATCAGGCTTCACCCAAATACAACTTGCCGAAGCCGAATAAAACAATATATGTTTTTATAATATGTTATAGTCAAGGCCAGTCTTAATCTTCTCCCCCGTTTATTTTTAACCAATGAAGGGCCTGCATATGACACCTCGCTTTAGCAATCCATGGGATGAACGCTACCACAGCACCGATCATTTATATGGCGAAGCGGCCAACGTTTTTATTCAGCAGATGGCCCAGCAGTTAGCGATTTCTGGCGCTACGCTGGGCATTGCTGAAGGTGAAGGCCGTAACCTGATTTATCTGGCCGAGCGCGCCCGTGAACAGCAACTGCCGTTTGCCGGACTACTCTGGGATTATTCGACTGTTGCGCTTGAAAAAGCCCAAAAACATGCCCAGGCCAAACAGCTGACCTTGGACACCGCCGCGGTGGATTTAAGTCAGGTAGAATGGCCGGAAAACCAGTTTCAGCATGCGATTTGCGTGTTTGGTCATGTCAATCAGCCGACCCAGCAGAAATTACTGCACGGCGTGCGTCATAGCCTGAAATCCGGTGGCTGGTTCATTGGCGAGGTCTATTCCAAAGCACAACTGGCCTATGCCACCGGTGGCCCGGGCAATCCTGACATGCTGTATGATCCACGTGATTTTCTAGAGATCTTCCAGCAAGATCATCTGCTGCATTTCTTTGTCGGTGAAGTGGAACGTCATGAAGGACAGCTGCATCAGGGGAAGTCGCATGTGATTCAGTTTGCCATTCAAATCCGTAAATAAAGCATAAAAAAGGAGGATGAATCTGCATTGATTCATCCTCCTGCAATTCGATTCCTGCTGCTTACTGGCTTATCCGCCTTTTTCAATCTGGTCCAGAATGGCACATTCCGCGCTGTGATTGCCCTGACAATGCTGCGCAGATTGCTGCAACAAATTGACCATGTCCTGTAAACGCTGGATTTTCTGGTTCAGCTCATCAATATGTTTTAAGGTCAGCGCTTTCACTTCTGCACTCTGGCGGCCGCTATTTTTCCACAGCGAAATCAGTTCTTTCATTTGCTCGGTAGAAAAGCCCAGCTCGCGGGCATGACGAATAAAATTCAGGGTTTTTAAATCCTGCTCGGAATAGACCCGATAACCAGCAGCACTGCGCTGGGCAGCCGTGAGCAGGCCGATACTTTCATAATAACGGATCATTTTGGCAGAGATGCCCGACTGCTTTGCGGCTTGACCAATATTCACATGCTTCTCGCTCAATACGGCGGTTTAAGACCTGCCTCCGATCTTAAACCGAAAATGTCCTGACGCCAACGGCTATTGCAGCGGCGCGGCAAAGCGCTTCAGGCGTAAAGCATTGCCCAGCACAAACACGGATGACAGTGCCATTGCGCCTGCAGCAAACATCGGCGACAGTAAAATGCCCCACAGCGGATACAGCACGCCGGCGGCAATCGGAATTAAGGCCACGTTATAAACAAAGGCCCAAAACAGGTTCTGGCGGATATTGCGGATAGTGGCCTGACTTAAAGCAATCGCATTGGGAATGCCTTTTAAACTGCCGGACATCAGCACCACATCGGCGGCTTCAATGGCTACATCGGTACCGGTGCCAATGGCCAGCCCGACATCGGCCTGTGCCAGCGCCGGGGCATCATTAATCCCATCGCCGACAAAGGCCAGACGGCCATATTGCTGCTGCAATTCACGTACGCTATCGACTTTGCCTTCCGGCAGAACTTCGGCAACCACAGTATCAATTTTTAGCTGCCGGGCAATCGCTTCGGCGGTATACCGGTTATCGCCGGTGATCATTGCCACTTTTACGCCCAACTGATGCAAGGCTTCAATCGCGGCAAAGGTGCTGTCTTTGATTGGATCGGCCACGGCAATGATGGCCGCCAGTTGATCCTCTACCGCCACATACAGTGGTGTTTTTCCCTCCTGCCCCAAACGTACCGCAACCTGATCAAAGGCTGTGGTACTTAAACCCAGCTGATGCATATAACGGTCGGCCCCGATATACAGCCATTGACCATTGACCTGCCCTTTCACGCCGGACCCGACAATCGAATCAAAATCGCTCACAGCTGGTAAAGATAAGCCTTGTTGCTGGGCAGCTTCGACAATAGCAAAGGCAATCGGATGCTCCGACTTGGCTTCTACCGCCGCCACCCAGCTTAATAATTGCGTCTGCTCAAAACCGGCCTGTACATGAAAATCGGTCAGTTGCGGCTTGCCTTCGGTTAAGGTGCCGGTTTTATCTACCGCCACCACCTGCGCTTCCTGTAACAGCTGCAAGGCTTCGCCTTTACGGAACAGAATGCCCATTTCTGCCCCACGTCCAGTGCCGACCATAATCGAGGTTGGAGTGGCCAGCCCCATAGCACATGGACAGGCAATAATCAGCACCGCTACAGCATTGACCAGACCAAAGGTCAGCGCCGGTTCAGGACCAAAAATCAGCCAGACCAGAAAGGTCAGCACAGCCATTAGCATTACGGCTGGCACAAACCACATGGTGACTTTATCGACCAGCGCCTGAATGGGCAGTTTGGAGCCTTGCGCCTGCTCGACCATGCGGATAATTTGCGCCAGCACCGAATCTGCCCCCACCGCAGTTGCGCGGATGCTCAGGCTGCCATTCTGGTTGATGGTGCCGCCCACCACGGCGCTGCCTGCCATTTTTTCTACTGGCAGCGGCTCTCCGCTAATCATCGATTCATCGACATAACTGCGGCCGTCCAGCACTTCCCCATCCACCGGAATCCGCTCTCCTGGGCGGATATCGACCTGCATACCCGAGCTGACTTCAGCCAGCGGCACTTCCACACTTTGGCCATTACGTACAATGCGGGCGGTTTTTGGCTGCATGCCGATCAGGTGCTGAATTGCCTGCGAGGTGCGGCCTTTGGCTTTGGCTTCAAAATAGCGTCCCAGCAAAATCAGGCTTACAATCACCGCGGCAGCTTCAAAATAGACATTGACCGTGCCTTCCGGTAACAGCTGTGGCATAAAAGTCGCCACCACCGAAAAGCTGTATGCGGCCAGGGTTCCGACTGCCACCAGCGAGTTCATATCCGGCGCGAAACGCAGCAAGGCCGGAATGCCTTTTTGATAAAAACGCCGGCCCGGAAATAGCAATACCAGCGTGGTCAACACGAACTGCAACAGCCAGCTCGGCATCTGCCCGATCTGATGCATGACCCACATATGAAAAGCCGGAATTAAATGCGAGCCCATTTCCAGCACAAATACCGGAATGGCCAGCACCAGGGAAATTAACAGATCACGTTTTAGTTGCTGCTGCTCGCTGGCTTTCTGATCCGCCTGTTCAGTGGTGGTCGTGGTCTGCAGCTGGGCATCATAACCAGCCTTACGGATGGCCTGAATCAGTTTATCGGCACTGACCGTAGTATCGGCTTCGACCCAGGCCTGCTCAGTGGCCAGATTGACATTGGCTTGCTGCACACCCGGCACTTTTTTCAGGGCTTTTTCTACCCGCGCCACGCAGGAGGCACAGGTCATACCGTCAATTGACAATTCGATGGGTGCCGCGACGACCACATCATAACCGGCACGCTCAATGGCTTTGACCAAAGCGGCCCGGTCAAGTGGTGCGGAAGATTCCACCACGGCCTGTTCGGTGGCCAGATTGACATTGGCCTGCTCGACCCCATCCACTTTTTTTAAGGCTTTTTCCACCCGGCCTACGCATGAAGCACAGGTCATGCCCTGAATAGACAATGTTTCACGAAAAACAGCAGATGAATTTGAGATGCTCATGCCCTACCTCGGCCAATACCCGGATTTCCCTACAGCATACAGATTGACATCATGGGAAGGTCAAGTCTCTGCGCATAAAAATTTGGCTTGACCTTCCCATCATGACAAGCTTTAAACTGAAAGCATCTTCACATGACTCATGGAGCATCTTAATGAAACTGCATATTGCCAATATGACTTGCGGCGGCTGCGCCCGCGGTGTAACAGCCACCATTCAGGATGTGGACCCGAATGCCAAAGTTGACATTGATCTGGACAGTAAAATCGTGACCGTCGACAGCAGTGCCAGCGTAGATCAGCTGGTGGCGGCGCTGAATGAAGATGGCTTCCCGCCAGAAGTGCAATAATTTCCAGGCACCCTCAAAACCGCTACTGTCCAATACACTGCTAGCGTCAAATAAAATCGCCTCCGTGATACAGGTATCAGGGAGGCGGCAAAAGACGAATGACCTATAACGGACAACGGGACAGGCTTTGTTGCACAAAGATTTGAAATGCAAAGCGCCCTTAATTGAGCCAAATTTAAGGCGTAACTTGGGTAAGTGGGCGACCTAATTCCGTAAATCTGTTAAGGACTGCTACACGTGCATGGATCTCATTCACTTGGCTATCAAAACTCCTTGCACTGAGTTTATCTCCTAATAATTTGATGCAATGCATCTTAGTTTCAACCAAACTTCGCCGATGATAGCCTGACCATTTTTTCCATAGTATCCTACCTAAACGTTTAATTGCTCGAAGTAATTCATTTCGCTCTAGCGAGCTACTCTTTGTATCTTTCCATGGTTTCGCATTTTTTCTAGGTGGAATCACCGCATGCGCTTGCCGATCTGCAATGACCTGACGGCATTGCTTGGTGTCATAAGCTCCATCGGTATAAACAGAGTTAATCTGCTCATCTTGTGGAATCTGATTAAGTAAATCACCAAGCACCTGTGAATCACTGACATTATTGGTTGTAAGCTGAACTGCTCGTATTTGTAGGGTTTTAGCATCTATACCAATATGAAGTTTACGCCATTGGCGACGATATTCAGGTCCATGTTTCTTGCGTTTCCATTCGCCCTCACCTAGAAACTTCATGCCTGTAGAGTCCATAAGTAGATGCAGCCCATCACTACTTTTTTGGTAGCTGATTACAATATCAATATGCTTTTGTCTTCTACAAAGCGTGGTGTAATCTGGAGCTATCCAATTTAATCTGCAAAGTTTAATCAGACTTTGCACAAAGCCAGTGACCATACGTAAAGACAGACGGAATAAGGATTTAATCATTAAGCAGCATTGGATGGCTGCGTCGGAGTAGGTTTGATTTCGCCCTTGTTTGCCTTTTGATGGCGCATACCATTGCGTAGCAGGATCAAACCAAATGGCAATATTTCCGCGACTCATGAGTGCTCGGTTATATGCGGGCCAATTGGTTGTGCGGTAGATTTTGTGTGCAGGCTTCTTCATTTGAAAATTATATCGCTGAAAAACCCTTTACAGATAGGTTTGTGCAACAAAGCCAGTACTAGATGAAATACTAGGTTTTCACTTAAGCAACAAATATGTTTAAGCTTATTATTTGCTAACATTATTTCCAAAAAGAAAAAAGCCCTGACACTGTCAGGGCTTTTTGAATTTGGCGGAAGCGGTGAGATTCGAACTCACGGAGGACTCACACCCTCGTCGGTTTTCAAGACCGGTGCATTAAACCGCTCTGCCACGCTTCCATGTGCGCCATAATACGAAGCTTTTTTCCATCTGACAAGTAAAAATTACATTCAAGTGACTCAAATGAATATTGTTTCATCAAATGTTTAAAGTTTGGCGGCCAATTCAGCACCTTCGCGAATGGCGCGCTTGGCATCCAGTTCTGCTGCCAGTTTTGCCCCGCCAATAATGTGATATTGCGCCAAGGTCTGCTGGCCAGTTGCCGGCATAATCTCTTTAACAGATTCCTGCCCGGCACAGACCACCACGGTATCGACTCGCAATAACTGGTCATGGCCATCCATTTCTACCCACAAGCCTTCATCACCAATGGCTTTATATTGCACCCCACGCAACATGCGTACGCCGTGCTTTTTCAGTTGTGCACGATGCACCCAGCCGGTGGTCTTGCCTAGCCCGGCACCCAATGGCGTGGTTTTACGCTGCAACAAATAAATTTCACGGACCGGGGGATGAATTTCCGGTGCCTGCATACCGCCTTCAGATACATAGTGTGGATTTAAATCGACACCCCACTCGCGTTTCCAGTCCTCCACAGGTTGCGGCTGTGGCTGCTGCTCCGGTTTTAATAAAAACTCGGACACATCAAAACCAATGCCACCGGCACCGATCACCGCCACTTTATAACCGACAGGCGCGCCATTGAGTACTTCGGCATAAGACAGAACCTGTGGTAAATCGCTGCCCGGAATGTTGAGTGCACGCGGCACCACGCCAGTGGCAACAATCACCTCATCAAAGCCTTCACGTTCCAGCTGCTCGCGGTTGACTTTGGTATTCAGGCGTACATCTACGCCGGTTTTTTCCAGTTGCACCTTAAAATAGCGGATGGTTTCGTGGAATTCTTCTTTGCCCGGAATCACTTTGGCCAGATTAAACTGCCCGCCGACATCGGCATTGGCTTCAAATAATGTCACCTGATGACCACGGCCTGCAGCCACCGTTGCAGCAGACATACCAGCGACTCCACCACCCACCACGGCAATCCGTTTTGGCTGTTTGGTTTTGACATAGACCAGTTCGGTTTCATAAGCAGCACGCGGATTGACCAGACAGGTGGCGCGCTGGTTTTTAAAGGTATGATCCAGACAGGCCTGATTACAGGCAATACAGGTATTGATTTCATCGACCCGGTTGGTGGCGGTTTTATTGACCCAGAAAGCATCGGCCAGTAAAGGACGCGCCATCTGAATCATGTCGGCTTTGCCCGCTGCCAGAATTTCTTCGGCCGTATCTGGCATATTAATCCGGTTAGAAGCAATCACAGGAATCGACACTTGCTGTTTCACGGCTGCGGTGTAATCGACAAACGCCGCGCGCGGCACCGAAGTCACAATGGTCGGAATACGCGCTTCATGCCAGCCAATACCGGTATTCAGTAAAGTCACACCGGCCTGTTCCAGGGCTTTGGCTACCGTAATGACTTCATCCATAGTGTTGCCATCATGTACCAGATCCAGCATCGACAGACGGAAACAGATAATAAACTTATCGCCAATTTCTGCACGAATGGCTTTGACAATTTCCACAGCAAAGCGCATTCGGTTTTCAATCGGGCCACCCCAACGGTCATTGCGCTGATTGACATGACGGCTTAAAAACTGGTTTAGCAAATAGCCTTCAGAACCCATGATTTCCACGCCATCATAACCGGCTTTTTTGGCCAGACTGGCGGTTTTCACATAGTCCTGAATGGTGTTTAAAATCTGTTTATCGCTGAGTTGGCGCGGTTTAAATGGTGAAATTGGCGATTTAATCGGGCTAGCCGACACCACAAAAGGCTGATAGCCATAACGGCCGGCATGCAGAATCTGCAACAGGATTTTGGCGCCATGCTTATGTACCGCATGTGTCACCAGGCGATGCGGTGCAATATCCCCCAAGGTATTCATGGTGCCGCCGGCCGGTAATAACCAGCCCTGACGGTTCGGGGAAATCCCGCCCGTAATAATCAGGCCAACGCCGCCTTTGGCACGCTCACCAAAATAGGCCGCCAGTTTCGGATAATTATAAAAACGGTCTTCCAGACCGGTATGCATGGACCCCATCACCACCCGGTTTTTCAGGGTAGTAAAACCTAAATGTAATGGACTGAGCAGATGTGCATAGCTTGTTGTCATCATGTATTCCTGTACGCTGGCTTTGCAACTTGTTGCATAATACTGTAGCGATTTTTTATTATTTGTTTATGGCATTTTCAGAAAATTATCATGACAAACTGCCAATGTCAGTTCTGCCACTGCTTGCTGCTGCTTTTCCATAGTGCAATTGCACCGAGCACCGTGCCAATTGGAAAGCTTAATAACATTAGCACGGCCAAAATACGCGACAGTGTGCGTCCTTCACCATCGCCCCGTTTCACTTTTAAACAGGCGCTGATATTCAGATAAATCAACAGCAGCATCAAGGCCATCACAATCACTAAATTGACTGTGGCAATACTGCGCTGCTGATATTCCAGATACAGGAACACCACCGCACTAAAACTGAGTAAACCGGCATAAATACCATGAACCAGCGCCAGGGTTTCATTGCGGTTATTGTTGGAGATCAATGGGGGCGGTGTGACATTGGGCTGCATCGGCATTTCCTCTCTGTGGATATAAATTGTTCTATCATACTCAAGCCAGGAATGGGCTGCTGTGGCCGAAAATAAACTGAAACCGATGAAAAAAGTCTAACTTTTTTCAGAAAGCAAATTTTTCAGAAAACATCGTTTCGGAAAAGTGCTACAATAGCGCCATTTTCGAATTCTCCTTGGCCACCATTTTGGTTGCCTATATTCATAAGTTAGGACTCGCAATGACTGATAATGCAACGATCTTGCAAAGCGTACCAGTAGGCAAAAAAGTGGGTATCGCCTTCTCTGGTGGTCTAGATACTTCTGCTGCTTTATTGTGGATGAAACAAAAAGGCGCTGAACCTTATGCCTACACAGCAAACTTGGGTCAGCCAGATGAAGATGATTACGATGCTATTCCGAAGAAAGCGGAAGCCTATGGCGCAGTAAAAGCACGCTTAATCGACTGCCGTTTACAGCTTGCACTTGAAGGTATTGCTGCAATTCAGTGTGGCGCGTTCCACATTTCAACAGGTGGTGTGCCTTACTTCAACACCACACCACTAGGCCGTGCAGTTACCGGGACCATGCTGGTTACTGCCATGAAAGAAGATGACGTGAACATCTGGGGTGATGGTTCAACCTATAAAGGTAACGACATCGAGCGTTTCTACCGTTACGGCTTACTGACCAACCCGGCGCTCAAAATTTACAAGCCGTGGTTAGACCAGACCTTTATTGATGAGCTAGGCGGCCGTGCAGAAATGTCACAGTTCCTGATCGACAACGGCTTCGACTATAAAATGTCAAAAGAAAAAGCCTACTCGACTGACTCGAACATGCTGGGTGCAACGCACGAAGCCAAAGATCTGGAATACCTGAATGCCGGTATCAAGATTGTTGAGCCAATCATGGGCGTTGCGTTCTGGAAAGATGACGTTGAAATTGCACCTGAAGAAGTTTCAATTACCTTTGAAGAAGGTTTCCCGGTTGCACTGAATGGCCGTCGTATCGAAGATCCGGTAGAGTTCATTCTGGAAGCCAACCGCATTGGTGGCCGTCACGGTCTGGGGATGTCGGATCAGATCGAAAACCGTATCATTGAAGCGAAATCTCGTGGTATTTACGAGGCTCCGGGTATGGCGCTGCTGCACATCGCTTACGAGCGTTTAGTGACAGGTATTCATAACGAAGACACCATCGAACAATACCGTATTAACGGTTTACGTTTAGGCCGTTTACTGTATCAAGGCCGCTGGTTCGATTCTCAAGCACTGATGCTGCGTGAAACTGCACAGCGTTGGGTTGCAAAAGCCATTACTGGTACAGTGACTTTAGAACTGCGTCGTGGTAATGACTACACGATTATGAACACTGAATCTGAAAACCTCACCTATGAAGCTGAGCGTTTGACCATGGAAAAAGGTGATTCAATGTTCACGCCAATGGATCGTATTGGTCAGTTAACCATGCGTAACCTGGACATTACCGATACCCGTCAAAAACTTGGCATTTATACCGGTGCTGGTTTACTGGCCGTGGGTACAGGTTCTGCTGTTCCTCAATTAAAAGACAAGAAATAAGTTGTCTCTATGAAAAAACCGCCTTCGGGCGGTTTTTTTGTGCTTGCTGTTTGGGATTTATTCCAGCCCCTGCAGAATATCGCTGACCTGCGCGGTCTGATAATAAATCTGGTTCCGGCCGAGTTTTTTCGCCCGGTACAGCGCCTGGTCGGCACGGCTAATCAGATCATCCTTGGAAATCTCGAGCTCGCCTTTATACACGGTAAAACCCAGGCTGATAGTAATGATATCGGACACACTGGATTTTTCATGTGGAATGGCCAGCCGTTCAATCGCCCTAAAAATATTTGACGCCACCGCATAAGCACCATGCGCATCAGTTTCAGGCAGCAACACCACAAATTCTTCGCCGCCATAACGCGCCACAAAATCCATATGCCGAATCGCGTCTTTAATGGACTTGGCCACTGATGAAATGACTTCATCACCTTTTTGATGGCCATAAAAATCATTAAACAGCTTAAAGAAATCGACATCAATAAATAGCAAGGACAAGGGCCGTTCATCATGCCGCGCCTGCTCATAATAGCTGTTCAGCATTTCATCAAAGTTGCGCCGGTTCGACACTTTGGTCAGTGCATCATGCTGGCTTAAATGCAGCAATTCTTCACTGTTAATCCGGTTAATTTTCTCGCCGAGTTTCGCCTGCTGCATCACCAGAAAGATCATCCGCTCTCGGGTACACAGCATTTTACTCATTAAAAAACCCATCACTACGCTGCCGATGAGCACCCGCGCCATCACCATCACATCAATTGGAATGTAAAAGGTAAACAGCATGACCATGGTCATGACTGCCGCCATTAATCCGGTCAGCAGCATATGAAATGGTTTTACCCCGGTCAGCACATAGCCCATGATATAAATGATACAGATGATCATCATGGCCTGATATTTCAGTGCTTCGGTATACACGGTCATGGTCAGCCAGGTCATCGACAGGATGGCCCAGAACACCAGCGCCATGGCGGCATAGGCAAAATAGCGCCGCAGGATTTTATAATGCGCAAAGAAAAACAGCGTCAGCAGACACAGACCACCATTGAGTAGCCCGAGCAGACAGCGGATAAAATCATGCCAGAAATGTTGCGGCTGGATAATCCAGTAATCCCCGGGAATGACCAGCATGGTCAGAATAAAATAGACCAGCACCCCCGACCAGAAATACTGGTTAATATTATGCCGGGCACGCTCCAAATACTGCTGCCAAAATTCCTGTTCCAGCTGTTTCGGAAACACCTGACCCGCGCTGCGTCGTTGCCGGGCAATCAGTGCCTCTATTTTTTCCTTGTCGTATTGCAATTGGACAAGCTTATATTTGTATTCCATTGACATAAAATATAATTTTTATAGTCGCTTAAAAATAACACAAAATGATAAAAATTAATTCAATATAAGGCATCTTTTGTCTAGATTTGACGTTATCATTGTCAGGTTTATAGATTATCATTCCATTTATTTTTCGATCGGCATCACCTTGAATACGATTACTCTTTTACAGCCAGATGACTGGCATGCTCACTTACGTGACGGTTTAGCATTAAAACGTACAGTTCCAGATCTTGCCAAACAGTTTGCACGAGCGATCTGTATGCCGAATCTTGTCCCGCCTGTAAAAACCGTGGAAGAAGCGATCAGCTATCGTGAACGCATTATGGCGCATGTGCCAGAAGGCGTGGCGTTTGATCCGCGCATGGTACTGTATTTCACCGATCAGACTTCGCCAGCCGAAGTGAAAAAAATTAAAGACTCCGAGCATGTCAATGCCATCAAGCTGTATCCGGCCGGTGCAACCACCAACTCGGACAATGGGGTCAGCGACATCCGTAAAGTCTATGCGGTGATTGAACAGTTAGAAGAACATCAGGTGCCGCTGCTGTTACACGGCGAAGTAACCCATCAGCATGTCGATATTTTTGACCGTGAAAAACGCTTCCTCGATGAAGTATTGGCACCTTTATTAAAACAGTTCCCGAAACTGAAACTGGTGCTAGAACACATCACCACCAGCGAAGCAGCGCACTTTGTCCTGGAACAGGACCGCAATGTAGCAGCCACCATTACTCCGCAACATTTGCTATTTAACCGCAATGACATGCTGGTTGGTGGAGTTAAACCACACTTCTACTGCCTGCCTATTTTAAAACGTCAAACCCATCAGCAGACTTTGCTGGAAGTGGCGACCAGTGGCAACCCAAAATTCTTCCTCGGAACCGACAGCGCGCCGCATTCTAAAAATGCCAAAGAAAATGCCTGCGGCTGTGCCGGCTGCTATAGCGCACCAACCGCCATTGAGCTGTATGCGCAAGCCTTTGACCAGGTCGGTAAACTGGACCGCCTAGAAGGTTTTGCCAGCCACTTTGGCGCAGACTTCTATGGTTTGCCGCGTAATACTGGTACGATTACCCTGGTTAAAGAAGACCAAGTGATTCCTGCAAGTTTAGACTATTTGGATGGTGAACAGATTGTTCCGCTATATGCCGGTCAAACCATCCAATGGAGAAAAGTGTGACAGACGAAACTCTACCTTTAATTGGTCAGCGTTTCCGTGGATTCTTACCTGTTGTGGTCGATGTCGAAACAGCAGGTTTTAATTCGCAAACCGATGCCTTACTTGAAATAGCCGCCATTCCGATTGTGTTTAATGCGGAAGGCCATTTTGTTCCGGGTCAGGCCTATCATGCGCATATTAATCCGTTTGAAGGGGCCAATCTGGACCGTCGTTCACTCGACTTTATCGGGATTGATCCGTTCAACCCGATGCGTATGGCCATGGCTGAAGATGAAAAAACGGCGCTGAAACGTATTTTTAAATCCGTGAATGAAGTGCGTCGCCAGCAAAACTGTACTCATGCAGTGCTGGTCGGCCACAATGCGCATTTTGATCTGGGCTTTTTACAGGCGGCCATTGCCCGTACCAGTACCAAAAACCAAAATCCGTTTCACAGCTTTTCCGTACTCGATACCGTAACCTTAAGCGCAGTGATGTTCGGTCAAACGGTACTGGCCAAATCCTGTATTCAGGCCGGCATTGAATTTGATGGCAAAGAAGCGCACTCTGCCCTGTACGACACACAAAAGACCGCGGAACTGTTCTGTTATATTTTAAACAAACTCACCCCGCATCTACTTGACACCTTGGTGGCGGATCAATAAGATACCGCCATCTTCTAAACGTCCCTATCGTCTAGAGGCCTAGGACATCGCCCTTTCACGGCGGTAACCGGGGTTCGAATCCCCGTAGGGACGCCATCTCATTTCTCTCCCCTCCTGTTTGTTATTCATTCTTCTTTGCACAGCACTGTTGTTTATTTAAGCTGTTATTGCAAATAATTCTCATTTCTATTGATTAAGCCCAACAAGTTAATGATAATCGATTACATTATCTTTTACAAAAAACACATCTCATGCGTTTTGCCTATTCCAGCTTGTCTGTGGCCATTTTAAGTAGCTTCAGCTCCCTTAGTTTTGCTGAACAGATTCAAGAATCAGAACACACCGCCCCATCTCCCTCGCTCAAACTGTCGACCATTGTGGTCGAGGCCAAAGATGAAAATGCGCTGGGAAAAACGGTCTATAATCAGGAAGATTTAAAGAAAAGCCCGAATAGCAGCAAGAACATCACCGAATTTTTAAAGGTGAATCCGAACGTGCAGCTCGGTCACCGCTTTCGCAGCAGCTTGCAGCAAGGTGAACTGAACGCGGCCGATATCAGTATTAATGGCGGATTGGCTTACGATAACAAGATTCTGATCAATGGCCTCTCCATCAACAATACGATTAATCCGGTGGGCGCACAGCAATCCAATCATCCCAACCAGCTAATGGGCAATTCACAGACTGCTGCCATTAATACCGACCTACTGTGTAAACTGACCGTGTTAGACAGTAATGTCGGGGCGGAATATGGAGAATTTACCGGCGGCGTGGTTTCTGCCGAAACCTGCGCTCCGCAAACTGAAATTGGCAAAATTCACGGTTCGCTCAGTTATGACTACACCTCAGATGCCTGGTCAAAAGTCAATTTCCCCTCTCAGGACAGCCGGGATGCTTTTGAAGATTCGACCGATGAGTCGGCACAGCCCTACTTCACCAAACAGGGCATTAGCCTGAACAGTTATGGTCGGCTCAGTGAGCAATGGGGTTTTAATGCCTTTGCTTCATACCGGCATTCAGCCATTCCCTTAAAAACAGATTTTGCCGAATCAGGGCAATTTGAACAGCAACGTCAGGCCCGCAATGCCGGTGTGGAATTATTTTATGATCCCTCTGAACGTACCTCGTTTAAGCTGGGCGCGAGCTTTTTGGAAAATGATGGACTGTATTTTAAATCCAATATCCGTGATTCTGAATCGACCCAACACTCGAACAGCCAGAACCTGTATTTTAATCTGAACAACCAGCTCGACAGTGTCTTGCTGACCCAGCAGCTAAATTATCAACGCCAGCAAGCAGGACGTCAGGCCGCCCAGAACCACTATAGCTGGCTCAACTCGAGCAGCAAAAACTGGGGCAAGGACAAATATAGTTTCGAAGGTCATATGGGCGGCTTAAAGCAGCAAGAAAGCCGGCTGGAATACACCATTAAAGCCCTGTTTGAGCCGATTGAAACCGCATCTTTGCGGCATCAGTTTAAAATCGGGGCCGGCTATGGCCATTATGCTGCTTACTGGCAACGCCCTGAAACTGCCCACGTATATGCCACGCCTTTAAATTTAAGCGGCGCCGACTGCCAGTCTGATAATGGCACTCTATATGATGCCTGTGATACTGCGCCAAGTCTGGATGGAAAATATCAAGGCCAGTATTTAAGCAGCAAAACCAGCTATTATGCCGGTCAACTGGATATCCGTCAGGATCGCTGGCATGCCTTTATTGAAGACCAGATTCACTGGAATCAGTATCTGAGCGCAACCTTGGGCTTCCGGAGTGACTATGATTCCATCCATAAACAGAACAATGTTGCCCCCAGAACTGCACTAGAAATCCGTCCTTTGGGCAATGAACGCTTAACCCTGTTGGGTGGCTGGAACCGCTATTACGGGCTAAATGCGTTTGTGAATGAACTGAATGACCGGATTGACCAGTTTGAGCAGAAATATACACGCGCGCAGCTGGAACAGGGCTGGACACCCAAAACCGCAGGAAAGACCAGTTTCACCTATCGTTCCGAGCTGAAAACCCCGTATAGCGATGAAACCGTACTTGGCCTGAGTTTCAAACTGAACAATACCGCATTCAGCCTGAAATGGGTCAACCGTGACAATCAGGACCAGTTACGTAAAACCAAAATGAATCTGGAAGATCTGAGTTATAGCTATGACAATCGCGGGCGCTCTGCATCCGATATTTATTCGCTTTCCATCCGTAATCTGGCGCCACTGGCATTTTTAGGCGCACAACATCGTCTGGCCCTGAATGCCGACTATACTGAAACCACGCGCAATTTTGATCATTACGACAGTACCGATATTCTGACCGCCACCCCGCAAGTCTATTATAAGGGGCAACTGATTGATGCCGAGGATCGCCCTGCCCATGAGTTTCATGTGCCGTGGACCGTGCGTCTGAACTGGGAGATGCAGTTTGACCGCCTGCCGCTAACGCTCAGCCATTTCCTGAGTTATCAGGGTAAAGTTGATGCCCTAAAACGTGAGGCCAAAGGCTATACCGACGCACAGGGCGTGCAGCATGATGCCTATACGCCGTACACCACCCAGAACAAGTTTTATTGGGACTTGAAAGCCAGCTACCGGATTCCGTCTGTTAAAAATACTCAAACCATTTTGGGTCTGACTATTAACAATGTCACCAACCGCGCCAACAGCTTTATTGACAGCAGCGGCAGCGCCCAGCCCGACATTGGCCGGCAGTTTATTGCCGATGTGACCTTTAAATTCTAGCGTGGAAATATGCACAGGCTTGCGCTTTTGGCCTGTGCATCCGCTATAATTGCAGTAATTTCCCATGCTTTTTTTATAAGACAATGTTAAAAAAGATTTTTCTGGTCCTGATTATTTTGCTGCCTTCG
Source organism: Acinetobacter sp. YH12132 (assembly GCF_013418645.1). Taxonomy (NCBI): domain Bacteria; kingdom Pseudomonadati; phylum Pseudomonadota; class Gammaproteobacteria; order Moraxellales; family Moraxellaceae; genus Acinetobacter; species Acinetobacter sp. YH12132. The sequence continues at coordinate 134,939 of NZ_VPBR01000002.1, read as the reverse complement.
GTGCTTTATCTGTACATTGTGTCGCGTGATAGCAAAGCACCGCAAGCGCCCGCACCGGCTGAACAGGCCGCGCCGCAGCCACAAGCACCTGAGTACCAAACCCCGGACCACTAAACGTGGTCTTTTTTATCTCCAGTACGATGAGTCGTGCAGATGCTCATTGGTTAAAATCCGGTGCAGATTGAAGTGCTTATTAAAAACCGGGTGGCCATCATCAAACGATAAATTTTCCAACAGCCTAAACAGATACTTTTTAGACAAATAAATCCAAATCGTGGAATTATTCCCGTCATCAAATTGACATCTTTGGGGCAAATCCCTAATATAGCCCTCACCTCGCAACGTCCCTATCGTCTAGAGGCCTAGGACATCGCCCTTTCACGGCGGTAACCGGGGTTCGAATCCCCGTAGGGACGCCATCTAAATCGCGCCAGACGATTACTTCTAACCCAATTGTTTTGATTATTGATTGCAGATTTGTAGTTTTTCTCTACAATAGCCTGCTTCTCTATTCTTTTATTCTCCTACTCTTATGCAGACATCTCATTCTCCGAATGATGCTACGCATCAGGGCAATTCTGCGCCTTTAAAACGCGCTATGAGTACTCGACATCTGGTTATGATTTCACTTGGTGGTGCAATCGGAACCGGTTTATTTTTAGGTTCGGGTGAAGTCATTGCACAAACGGGGCCTGTAGGTGCCATTCTTGCTTATTTTCTGGGCGGCGTGATCGCTTACATGGTTATGCTGTGTTTGGGCGAACTGGCTGTCCATATGCCTGAATCCGGTTCTTTTGGTGCTTATGCCAAACGTTATATTGGACCCGGAACAGGCTATACCGTCACCTGGCTGTACTGGCTGACCTGGTCAGTCACCCTGGGGACTGAATTTACCGCAGCCGCCCTGCTGATGCAGGAGTGGTTCCCGCACATCTCGATGTGGTTATGGACCATTATTTTTGGGGTATTTGTCTTTACCTTAAATATGGTGTCTAGCCGCTGGTTTGCTGAATCGGAATTCTGGCTGGCACTGGTCAAAGTCGTGACCGTGGTGGCCTTTATTCTGCTCGGTCTGCTGGCCATTTTCGGCGTGATCGGCTATCAGGGCTATGAATCTGCGCCGCTGTTTAGCAATTTAACCGCACAGGGCTGGTTCCCGGAAGGTTTATTCCCGATTTTCACCACCATGCTGATTGTCAACTTTGCCTTCTCTGGCACCGAACTGATTGGTGTGGCCGCTGGTGAAACCAAAGACCCGGCCAAAAACGTTCCAAAAGCCATCAACACCGCGATTTTCCGCCTGCTGATTTTCTTTGTCGGAACCATTCTGGTGGTGACTGCGTTATTGCCGCATCAGGAAGCCGGTCTGGCCGCTGAGGGCGTGAGTAGCAGTCCATTTGTGACCGTGTTCCAGCACATCGGGATTCCATACGCAGAAGATATTATCCGCTTCGTGATCATTACCGCCTTACTGTCTGCCGCCAACTCAGGTTTGTTTGCAGCATCGCGGATGATGTGGTCATTGTCGTATCAGAAGCAGTTGCCGCAGGTTTTCTCCAAGGTCAACTCGCGTGGTATTCCTTATGTGGCAGTGATGGTCACCATGCTGGGCGCAATGCCAGGCTTGCTGTCTGAGCAGTTTGCACCTGAGCTTATTTTTACCAACCTGCTCGGTATTGCGGCCTTTACCATGGTGGTGGTCTGGATGAGTATCTGCTTAAGTCATTTCAACTTCCGCCGTGAATGGTATAAACAGGGTCGTAGCGTGAAAGAGCTGGGCTTTGCCGCACCATTGTTCCCGATTGTGCCAATTCTGGGCTTTGTATTCTGTCTGATTACCTGTTTGAGTATGGTGTTTGATCCATCCATGCGCATCAGTTTCTTTGGCTGTTTAATCTTTATTGCAGCCTGCTATATCAGCTATTACCGTTTTTATCATAAAAAAATCTGATCAGGATTTGCAGTAAAGAGCGGCCCCGGCCGCTCTTTTTTTATCTATACTGTTAAATAAAGCCATTCTTATTCACATGCTGGCCCTACAATGAATATTATTTGCATTCATGGGATGAATCAGCAACACCAGACTGCCGATTCACTGCGTCGACTGTGGTTATCAATACTGGAGCAGGGTTTAAAACGCAGCCAGCAGTCCCATTTTTTGCCGATTTAAAACAGGCCATCTGTATGCCGTTTTATGGCGATTTGCTCTCCAAACATCATCTGCAAAACACTTTAAATGCCAGCACCCTGATGCCGCAGCACTGGCCGCATTTTCCACTGCTGCATCCAGTCAAAATTCAAAAACCGACCACAGTGCTGGAAGAACATCGCCCCGGCGATTGCAATATTCCGCATCTGCAAGTCTATGATGCACTTAACTTTAACCAGAAACTGAAATGGCTCAGTGCCTTAAGCCGGGATATTGCACTGCGTGATTTTGCCCGGCTGATCAATTATTTTACCAAACTGCATGCCAGCTTGTTGCATAAATTTCTGGTCGAAGCCTATTTATACCTGGCCGATCCGCATTTTATTCAAGAGGTACACAGCCGGATTTATGCCCAGCTCTGTCAGGATGACACCCATATTATTCTGGCGCATTCCTTAGGCACGGTAATTGCCTATAATCTGTTAATTCAGCATCCGGAACTGAATATTGCACGCTTTATTACCCTCGGTTCGCCGCTGGCCTTTCGGGTGATTCAGGAGCATTTACAACAGCCAATTCAGCGCCCGGCTGCCCTGCATGGCGACTGGATTAATTTTTATTCTCCGGATGATTTTCTGACCGCCTTTCCACTGTCGGAACCACCGTTTCATTTTAAACCGGCCATTCTGAACCAGCAGGTACAAACTCCGGTAGATCGTCCTCATGAAGTCTATGGCTATTTACAGCATCCCCAAGTCTTAGAGGCCTTGGTCGAGTTACTGCCAGAAAGTGCTTAAATTGAGGGAATTTTCACCTGATTTATGCAAATTGTTCTAAATTTATTCGCTTAAAAGCCTTGCAGCCAGAAAATTGTAGAAAAGCGTTTGACACCCTCCTTTTTTCACCCTAATATACGCCCACCTCTGAAACGTCCCTATCGTCTAGAGGCCTAGGACATCGCCCTTTCACGGCGGTAACCGGGGTTCGAATCCCCGTAGGGACGCCAATTTCAGAAGTAATATTTTATTAAGTCCCTATCGTCTAGAGGCCTAGGACATCGCCCTTTCACGGCGGTAACCGGGGTTCGAATCCCCGTAGGGACGCCACTTCCTCCAATCAATAGAAGCGGTTTAAAATATTCTTCTGCACTGTCCCTATCGTCTAGAGGCCTAGGACATCGCCCTTTCACGGCGGTAACCGGGGTTCGAATCCCCGTAGGGACGCCATATTCGGGTCACACACGTGATTCATAAAAAAGCCCAAGCATTGCGACTTGGGCTTTTTTATTGCTGCAACTTTTTATTTGTACAGAACGGGAAGTATGAAAAATACTATCACCCGTTTAAAACAGTCATACCACCTGCACCCAGATCCTCATCCACTTCATACAATCTCCTGTGAATATGGATGGAAATGCTCAAAAAGGCTGAATAAAGCGTAGATGGGGAATTGGAATGAATCACCCTCATTCCCCATTTCTGTTTAGGCCGATTTACGCGAGTTAATCTGTCCTTTAATGACTGCAGTCAAATTGCCTTTTAAATATTTAAAAAATACTTTTAAAGGCGAGAGTTTTGGATTCGGCTGTTTGCCTTGGGCAATGTCCTTGAACTGCGCGGCATACCAGATAATTTCCATAATTGCCATTTTATCAACCAGTGGAATGCCGGTCTTAATTTTATCGACACCATAACGCACGTCTTGCCCTGCCAGCAAACGATGTGCCAGATCTGGCTCTACCGCAAATGGGCGAGCAATCCCGATAAAATCACAGGCGCCGCTGGCCAGTGCCGTATTCATGCCTTGTACGGTCCGGAAACCGCCGGTCACCATTAAATGACAACGAACTTCCTGGCGGATCCGCTCCGCAAACTCCAAGAAGTAGGCTTCACGCGCTAAAGTCGAGGCTTTGCGTTTTTCCGCTTTTACTCCGGCCATGGCCGGTGCTTCATAAGTCCCCCCCGATACTTCAATCAGGTCAATTCCGGCAGCATCAATCGCTTTAAAGACCTGAATCACATCTTCCTCACTAATACCACCGCGCTGGAAATCCGCCGAGTTCAGCTTGACCGAAATAATAAAATCGTCAGAGGTCGCGGCGCGCACCGCCTGATAAATTTCCAGCAAAAAGCGCATCCGGTTTTCAATCGAGCCACCCCAACGATCCTGACGTTTATTGGTTAGGGGTGATAAAAACTGGCTGATTAAGTAGCCATGTGCGCCATGCAGCTGCACCCCTTCAAAACCGGCCTGCTCACAGATCTGCGCTGCGCGGGCAAAGCGCTGGATAATATCAAGAATCTCATCTTCACGCAGTTCACGCGGTGTGCCAAAGGTGGTGGCCAAGGCCGGGCTAAACGGTACGGCGGAAGGCGCGACGGTTTCTTTGTTCAGGCCTTTCGGACATTGCCGCCCCGGATGCGATAACTGCACCAGTTGCACCATGCCATACTGCTTGCCAATCTGTGCCCACTGTTGCAACTTGGCCAGATCACGTTCTGATTCAATGGCCACCACGCCCGGTTCATTTTTGGCACGAATATCCACCATGACATTGCCGGTAATGGCACAGCCCAGCCCACCCTTGGCCCAGGCCTCATATAAGCCCAAATGTAACTGGTTCGGCTGACCAGCCGTATTGGCCAGCGCCTCACTCATAGCGCCTTTAATGATGCGGTTTTTAAATGTGGTCTTTCTAATTTGAAGCTGATCTGCAATCTGGCTCATTGGTCAATCCTGACATTGTGGTCTAGAGCAAATACTCTATTGAATTACCCCAATGGTCAAGCAAATTTTGACAACTCGTAATGTCAAAAATAGTCACAGATCAATATTGACTGGCCTGAATCAGCTGCCGGGTATAGTCAGTTTGTGGCTGTGCAAACAGATCTTCAGTACGCTGGAATTCCATCACCTTGGCATGTTTCAGCACCAATACCTTCTGACACAAGGCCTTGACCACCTGCAAATCATGGCTGATAAACAGATAGCTCATCTGCTCCTGCTGCTGCAAACGCCGCAACAGTTTAACGATGGCGCGTTGTGTGGTGCGGTCCAGCGCCGAGGTCGGCTCATCCAGAATCAGCAGTCTCGGTTTCAGCACCAGCGCACGTGCCAGTGCAATCCGTTGCCGTTGTCCACCAGATAGTTCATGCGGATAACGGGTTTTAAAACTGACCGGTAATTCAACTTTTTCCAGTGCCAGATCAATACGCTGCTGAATTTCGGATGCTGACAGCTTTTGTAAGGCCAGCCCTTCGCCAATGGTCTGCTCGACATTTAAACGCGGATTCAGACTGCTAAACGGGTCCTGAAATACAATCTGAAATTCACTGCGTAATGGCCGCAGCTGCTTTTCCGAAAGCTGGTTCAGGTCCTGGCCCAGCAAATCTATTTTGCCCTCACTGGCAGTTAAACGCGAAATCGCCAAGGCCAGCGAGCTTTTACCGGAACCACTTTCCCCGACAATACCGATGGATTCGCCTTGAGCCAGATTTAAATCCAGCGGCTCCACCGCGACAAAATAATCTTTGACTCGATTGAGTAAACCCTGCTTGATGGGAAACTTCACACCCAGTTGTTGCAGTTGCAATAAAGGCTGAGTCGCCTCTACCTGTAAAGCCTGACCAAAATCATGATGCAGCAGTTCCCGGGTATAGGCCTGCTGCGGCGCATGAAAGACCTGTTCAACCGGCCCCTGCTCCTCGACCTGGCCTTTGTTCATGACAATGACCTGATCGGCATAATGCCGCACCAGATTCAAATCATGGCTGATTAAAATCATGGCCATCTGCCGGCTGCGCTGTAAGCTTTGCAGCAGGTCCAGAATTTGCGCCTGCAGGGTCACATCTAACGCAGTGGTCGGCTCATCGGCAATCAGGATGTCCGGATCAAGCGCCAAGGCCATGGCAATCATCACCCGCTGGCGCTGCCCACCTGACAGTTCATGCGGATAACGCTTCAGTTTATCTTCCGGCTGGGGAATGCCGACATCTTGCAGCAATTGCAGTACGCGTTGCCGGGTTTCCGCCTTGGAATAGCCTTGTAACAGCAGGCTTTCGCTAATAATTTTTTCCACCCGATGCAGCGGATTTAATGCCGTCATCGGCTCCTGAAAAATCATGGCAATGCGCTGGCCGCGAATCTGGCGTAGTTGTACCGGATTCAGCTGTAGCAGATCCTGCCCCTGAAACAGTGCCTGCCCCTGAATCTGTAGCTGACTCGGCAACAAGCCCAGCAAGGCCAGACTACTCACCGATTTACCCGAACCACTTTCACCGACCAGCGCCAGTGTTTCGCCAGCGTGCAATTCAAAATTTAAATTGTGCACCAATAGCTGCTGTTGATGCTGAATCTGGAGCTGCTGTACCGTCAGCACCGGCGTGCGCTTACTGGCGTCTTGGATCGAATGCATCACGGGTCGCCTCTCCAATATAAATCAGTAAAGATAAAACAATTGCCAGGGTAAAAAAGCCCGACAATGCCAGCCACGGCGCATTTAAATTATTCTTGCCCTGTAGCAGCAGTTCGCCTAAAGATGCAGCATCGGGCGGCAAACCATAACCGAGGAAATCCAGTGCAGTCAGCGCGGTAATATTCGCAGTCAGCATAAAGGGTAGTTGTGACAGACTTGAACTCATGGCATTGGGCAAGATGTGCCGGAACATGATGGTACGGTCGCTCACACCCAGGCTGCGGGCAGCACGGACATAATCAAAATTACGTGCCCTTAAAAATTCGGCCCGGACCAGTCCGACCAAGGTTGGCCAGCCAAACAGCAGCATAATCAGAAACAGCCAGTACACACTCGGACTAAACATACTGACCAGAATCATTACCATGAACAGCATTGGTAAACCGCCCCAGACTTCCAGAATCCGCTGTCCCAGCAAATCGACCCAGCCGCCATAATAGCCCTGTATCGCCCCGACGATAATGCCAAGTGCAGCAGAGGCCAGCGTTAAGGCAAATCCGAATAGCAGTGATACCCGCAGGCCATAGAGAATCCGCGCCAGTACATCTCGGCCCTGATCATCGGTCCCGAGCCAGTTATCGCTGGTCGGTGGTGACGGCACCGGCACAGCCAGCTCTAAATTCGGTGACTGATAAGAATATTCAATCAGTGGCCAGATGGCCCAGCCCTGGTCCTGAATCAGCTGCTGCACAGCCGGGTCCTTATATTCCGCCTCGGTTTCAAAGACCCCGCCAAAAGTGGTTTCAGGATAAGCCTTGAACACCGGCATATATAAGCTGTTTTCATATTTGACCAGCAGCGGCTTGTCATTGGCGATCAGCTCGGCCGCTAAGGACAAAATAAAAATCAGAGCAAAGGCGATAAAACAACCAAATCCCAACCGGTTCTGTTTAAAACGCTGGAGCCGCGCCTGCATTAAGGGAGACATTATTTGGCCCCCCGTGATTCAAAATTAATCCGTGGATCAATGACCTGATACAGCACATCGCTGATCAGTCTGAGGACTAATCCTAACAAGGTAAAAATAAACAGGGTGCCAAAAATTACTGGATAATCACGCTGTACAATCGCTTCAAAGCCCAGCAATCCCAGACCATCGAGGTTAAAAATAATTTCAATAAACAGGTTACCGACAAAGAAAATCCCAATTAATGCTTCCGGCAGGCCAGCAATCACAATTAGCATGGCGTTACGAAAAACATGGCCATACAGCACCCGCGATTCGGTCAGGCCTTTGGAGCGTGCCGCCAGCACATACTGTTTATTCAGTTCTTCCATAAACGAGTATTTGGTTAAGTAGGTCAACCCGGCAAATCCACCAATCACCATCGCCAGCAGCGGCAAGGTCATATGCCAGAAATAGTCTTTGATTTTACCCAGCAGACTCAGCTGATCGAAGTTTTCCGAGACCAATCCCTGTAGCGGGAACCACTGAAAATAGGAACCACCGGCAAAAAATACAATCAATAAAATCGCAAAAGCAAAGGCCGGAATGGCATAGCCAATGGCCAGCAAAATAGACGTGGCTTTATCAAAGATCAGACCATGCTGACGGGCTTTTTTTATCCCCAGTGGAATAGACACCAGATAAATCAGCAAGGTGCTCCACAATCCTAAAGACAGCGATACCGGCAGTTTTTCCCACAGCAGCTGGGTCACCGGCTTGTCTTTAAAAAAGCTGGTGCCAAAATCAAATTGCAGATAGCTGCTCAGCATTAGCCAGAAACGCTCATGAATTGGTTTATCAAACCCATATTGCGCTTCAATTTTAGCCACCATTTCATCACTTAGACCTTTGGCGCCCTGATAGGGCGTTGAACCGGCCGCAGCAGTTTCGGCACTGCCACTCCCGCCCATGCCCTGAAAGGCTTCTGCCTGCTGAATTGCCTGCTCGACCGGACCGCCCGGGGCAATCTGGATCACAATAAAGTTAATCAGCAAAATCAGAAACAGTGTGGGAATAATCAGCAACACACGTTTCAGGATATAGGTTCCCATGCGCTCAGCATCCTTGTGGCAAAGCCAGCTTATTGTTTACGCAGATACTGGGCTACTTTTTGCGCCCCGGCTGCATCACTCCACCAGTAATCAAGTCCAATGGAAAGTTTTGGTTTTATTTTCGGTTGTTGGTACATATTCCAGTAGGCCAGCCAGTGCTCGCCTTTGCCATAGGTCGGAATCTGGTAATAACCAGCGCGTAATAAGCGGTCCAGCACTTTGGTCCGGACAATCAGCTGCTGGCGGTCAGGCGCGTAAATAATTTTCTGAATGATGTCATCAATGACCGGATTCTTGATGCCGGCATAATTATAATTGCCCGGCTGATCTGCCGCGGCACTGCTCCAGAATTGCGCCTGTTCATTGCCCGGACTTAAGGACTGTGGCAAGACCATGGTGCTTAAGTCAAATTCTGCCCGGCGCATCCGTTCAATATATTGCGGCACATCGACCTGGCGGATATTCACCACAATGCCCAGACGTTTTAAATTGCGCACAAAAGGCATTAAGGTACGCTGCAAGCCATCCTGATGAATTAAAAATTCCAGCTGGATGGTGTTGCCTTTCGGATCAAGCAAACGGCCATCCTTGAAGCGATAGCCGGCATTCAGCAGGATCTGCCGGGCTTTGAGCAGACCGCTGCGGTTAAAACCGCTGGCATCACTGACCGGGAATTTCCAGTTGGCCAGCACCCCCTGACGCTGCACCGGATGCAACTGTTTTAAATACGGCTTTAACAGTGCCAGCTCCGCCGCGCTTGGACGACCTTTGGCTTCCAGTTCGCTATTGCTAAAATAACTTTGCAAACGCTGATACTGTCCGTAAAACAGGGCTTTATTCTGCCATTCAAAATCATAGGCATGGCTGAGCGCCTGACGGAAATGAATATCCTGCATCGGTGCATGCCGGGTATTAAACACAAAACTTTGTGTTGGCACCGGGTTTTCATGCCGGAACTTATATTTCACCACCATCCCCGCTTTCACTGCCGGGAACTGATATTCCGTCACCCATTTGCGCGCGGTATATTCTTCATGCAGCGTGTATTGGCCCGACTTAAAGCCTTCAAAGGCCACATCCATATTGCGATAATAGACAAATTTAAGCCGGTCAAAGTTATAACGGCCCTTATTGACCGGCAGATCTTTGCCCCAATAGTTCGGATTGCGCTTATAAGTAATACTGCGTCCGGCATCAATGCGTTCAATCAGATACGGGCCTGACCCCAGCATCGGCTGCAAGGTAATCCGGCTAAAGTCCTTGCCCTGCCAGTCTTTCTGGGAATAAATCGGTAAGGCCGATAAAATCAGCGGCATTTCACTGTTGTTATCGGATTTAAAGGTCATTTTGACCTGATGTCTGGATAAGACCTCAGTTTTATCCAAATCGGCAATATACATCTGCAAACCCGGATTAGATTTGCTCTGGAAGGTATCAAAACTGAATTTGACATCAGCCGCGGTGACCGGTGTGCCATCACTAAAACGTGCTTTTGGATTCAGATGAAAAATGACAAACTTGGTCTGCTTCGGATCATAAGTCACTTTTTCTGCCAGCAGTGGGTACATCACCCCCGGCTCATCTAGCGAGCTGGTCATGAGCGAATCAAACAGATAATTCACCCCATCGGTCGCACTGCCCTTACCGTTCATGCTGTTCAGGTTGTCAAAAGTGCCATTGCTGGACTGACTCAGTATGCCACCTTTCGGTGCTTGCGGATTGGCATAGGGCATGGCCGCAAGCTGGCTGTATTTCGGGCTGCTGTGCAGCGCGATATACGGCGTGGTCTGCAGCGCAGCCCAACTCCAGCTTGAGGTCAAGGCCAGTGCTGTTGCCACAGCACTCAAGCCATATAAAGATCTGTTCATGCGGTCACGACTCCTTGTGCCCGGCAATTACAGGTTCGGAACCTTGATGATCTCTCCAATACGCAGCTGCGTATTCGGTTTAATCTCGTTCATATCGGCCAGTTCACTGGTTTCCAGACCATAACGGCTGGCCAGCCCAATCAGGGTATCACCGCGCTTGACCTTATATTCTGTCATGGTTTTTGGCAATTGCAGGGTTTGTCCCACTCTTAAACTGGCACGCGGACTCAGGCCATTCAAGGCCGCCAGTTCAGCGACCGAAATACCGGTACGGCTGGCAATGGCATTTAAGGACTCACCGGCTTTAACGGTATAGGCTTCGGTTGCTTTACCCGTGCTGGCGGTGCTCACCGCGGCACGGTTGCTACTGCTGTCCAGATCACCTTCAATTTTTAAACGCTGGCCAATCCGCAGTGCAGCAGTACGTGGCAGATCATTTAGTGCGGCCAGATAGTTCAGCTGCAAATGATATTTACGCGCAATACTATTTAAGGTCTCACCCGATTTTACAATATGAATATCAGAGTTTGCCGCAGTTGTGCTGACCTTACTTTCTTCCACTAGCGCTGGCTCACCGCTGAGTTTCAGGCGCTGGCCGGTACGTAAACCGGCAGTCCGGCTGATGCCATTTAAACTGGCAATCTGCTCCAGACTCAGGTTATAGCGGTTGGCAATGGCAGTTAAGGTGTCTCCCGACTGTACTGTATAACTATCCGGGATGGTCGAACCGGCGGGAATTTTTAAAGTTTGCCCAATTCGCAGGCCGGTATTGGTCGAAATCTGGTTTAAGGCGGCCAGATCAGCCAGACTCATTTTGCTTTGTGCGGCCACGCTCGATAAGCTGTCTCCGCGCTGGACAGTATAGTTTTCCGTTTTAATCTCAGCTGTTGATGTACTTGGCACTGCACGACGACTCTCTGCGGCCGTTTCAGTTTTTGCTTCGGCTTTCGAGTCACTTACAGGCACATTAATCCGCTGTCCAACCAGCAAACTGCTGCCCGCAGTCAGACCCGGAGTTAAGGCTGCCAGTTCTGCATTGGACAAGCCATGACGGTCCGCAATCAGTTTCAGATATTCACCGCGCTTCACCGTATAGCTTTGCGTGGCCACTTTGATTTCAGCCGCTTTCTGCTCAGCTGCCTTGGCACGCATCTCTGCTGTTTCTTGCAGATTCAGCTTCTGGCCGACAAACAGGCCACTGCTTGTGTTCAGATTATTGTAATCCGCCAGTTGCTTGACCGATAAACCAAACTGATTGGCCACGCCGGTTAAGGTATCGTTAGCTTTAACCACATAGGATTCCGGCTGCTCTTTGGCTTTGGCTGGCGCGGCAGCTTGTGGTTTGGCATTATATAAATAGATGGTGGTACCGGCATATAAAGTCGAGTTTGGATCAATCTGGTTCCATTTTGCCACATCACGCCAGTTCACCCCATTTTTCATGGCAATCAGCACCAGGGTATCGCCGGCCTGTACCGTATAGGTACTGCGCTTGCCTTTTGGCGGCACCACCACCACTTCAGTGTCGGTCTTGATTACGTTCTTGCCCTGGTTCCGCTGGGCTTCATCTGAATCTGGACGGGTGCTATCCGCGACACTTTTCGGGTAAGCAAAACCTTTGGTCAGCTCTTTGCCTTGCTGCTCGGCCACCGACAGACTGGTCTGAATCGCGGTCAGCTTAATTTTGCCATCATAAGGATCGACAATTTCAGTGCCTTGTGGTGCAATTTCTTTTAACTCGGCCACCACCTGCGCCTGTTCAGCCTGAGAGGCCACCGGCTGCAACACCTCTTCTACCGTTTTGTTCTGGTCTTCAGTTTTCACTGCCGCCAGAATCTGTTCACGTTCTGCTGCTGAAATTGGCGGTTCGACCTTCACCGGCTGAATATTCTGTGCCGGGGTAATGGCCACCGGAATACGTGGAGCACTTGGAATATCTGAATTGGCCGCAAAAGAGGCCAAAGCCGATGAACCGCGTGGCGTACTGATCCGTTTGGTGCTGGTTGTAGTCGTGCTGCTAGCAGTTTTGGCTGTGCTCGCTGGTGTAGTCGTAGCAGTACGCTGAGTCACACTGGCCGTCAAAGCGGATGTGGTGGTTTTTGTAGCTGGGGCACTGGTCGTGGTCTGCGTCGTCACACTAGGACGAGTGTTGCTGGCCAGCAAACCACCACCTTGCAGGTTTTTCAGACGTTCATCGACTGTTGGGCTTAAATCGGCTGGAATCAGAATCCGCATCGGGCTGGCACTGTCAATTCGGTCAGTACGATGGCCCGGGTTCAGTGCATATAACTCGGCACGGCTAAGACCAGTAATATTGGCCACATCATTTAAATTCACCGCTCCGACCGTCACTTCACGGAAATGGGGACGGTTGGCAATTGGCGGCAAACGCACCCCGTAGGCACCTGGATTTTTAATAATTTGCGCCACTGCCAGGAAACGCGGCACATAGTTCATGGTTTCCTGTGGCAATTTCAGTGACCAGTAATCGGTCGGTAAACCGGCAGCCTTGTTACGGTTAATCGCCTGCTGAATACGGCCCGGTCCGGCATTATAAGCGGCCAGAGCCAGCTCCCAGGAACCAAACTGGTTATACAGGCTACCGAGAAATTCATAGGCAGCACGGGTCGATTCGACCACATCACGGCGGCCATCATACAGCGGGGTCTGTTTCAGACCATAAATACGTCCGGTACTTGGAATAAACTGCCATAAACCGGCTGCAGCAGCGCTACTGGTTGCTGCCGGGTCGTACGAACTTTCAATGACTGGTAATAATGCCAGTTCGGTCGGCATGCCACGGCGCTCGGCTTCTTTAACTGTGTGATACAGATAACGTGAAGCACGCGCACTTAAACGGTCAATATACGGCTGACGTGAAATAAACCAGCCGCGCTGCGCTTCAATACGCGGATTCCAGTGTTCCAGATCCATTTTGAAACCTACGGTCATACGCTTCCAGACATCACCGTGTTTTAAAATCAGTAAACGGTCGCCTTCTACCGCGCGCATGTCGGTGGCCGACAATAAATCTTCCAGTGAATCTAAACTGCTGGCGTCCAGATAACCTGAACCAACCTGACTCGACGTTGACGCTTTGCTGGCACTTTGTGTAGAGGTACAGCCGGTGCTGATGCCGAGCGCGGCCAGCGCTGAACCCAAAACTGTAATTTTAAATAGTGCCGGGACCATAGGCTGCCACATGCGTGTGGTTGGTTTATACATAGGAAATCCAAACAACTCGTCTATAAATTATTTTTTAGATTTGACATTGTAGTGAAGCATCACTACGACACAAGGTTTTACTCTAGCGCGATTCTAATATAAATGTTACAAGAAATTAAAAAATTGACGTCTTCGGCGTTTCTGATCTGCAATTGCGTTATACAATAGCGACTCGGTTTTTATTTGGCTCTCTTTGGATCTGGCTTATGTCTCAAACAATCACACTATATGTGGATGGTGCTTGTCGTGGAAACCCTGGCTTGGGCGGTTGGGGTGCATATGTCATTACAGAAACCCAGCAGCACAAACTCTATGGCGGGGAACTGGAAACCACCAACAACCGTATGGAGCTGACGGCAGCCATTGAAGGCATTCAGTTCTGCCCGGCAGAGGCCAAACTGATTCTCTGGACCGATTCCAACTATGTCAAACGCGGCATGACCGAATGGATTGCCGGCTGGAAAAAGAAAAACTGGAAAGATGTGAAAAATCCGGACCTATGGCAAAAACTGGATGCCATCTGTCAGGGTCGTGAAATTGAATGGCACTGGATTAAAGGTCACGCTGGCCATGCTGGCAATGAAATGGCCGATCAGCTGGCCAACAAAGGGGCCGATCTGGTATTTGCACAGCAGGTCAAAGTGACGCCGGTACAAATCATTACTGAAGATAAAAGCGCTGAGTCTGAAGTCATCCCGCCGGGCACGGCTAAAAAAAAAGCAGAATCTGACTGGTTGCTCGACGACCCTTTTGGCTTCGATCTAGACGACAGCCAACTAGACGTTGAAGTCGAAGAAGAACTGCTAATGGTGCAGGAGGATCATCTCAGTCTGACCCAGCACAGCATTACCGTGACGCAAACCCTCAGTCAAAATGACAGCCCGAATCAGAACGAAGTCCTGATCCAAGATGAAACCCAGAACCAGAGTACAACAGCGCCAGCAAACACGTCATCGCATCCCCATATTGTGATTACCCCGGCCACGGTTCAGGCTTATGGTCCACGCCAGCTGATTCTGGATACGGAAACCACCGGTTTTTATTATCAGGATGGTGACCGGATTATTGAAGTCGGCGCGATTGAAATGGTCAACCGCAAACTGACCGGCAGCTCGATTCATATTTATATCAACCCGGAAAAACCGGTCGGTGAATCGGAAGTGGTGCACGGTATTTCGGATGAGTTTTTAAAAGACAAGCCGAAATATGCTGAAATTGCTGCAGTGCTGTATGACTATTTAAAAGGTGCGGAAATTATTGCGCATAACGCCACCTTCGATATGAACTTCCTGGATATGGAGTTTAACCGCTGTGGTCTAGGCGATTTATCGGCGGTGTGTGAAGTCACCGATACCCTGGTAATGGCCAAAAACAAGCATCCGGGACAAAAGAACTCGCTCGATGCCTTAGTGAAGCGTTATGAAATTCCGGCGCGTGACCGTACCTTCCACGGCGCCTTGCTCGATGCTGAAATTTTGGCCGATGTCTATCTGGCCATGACCGGTGGCCAGGTATCCTTTGATATGGATGCCCTGTCAGCTCATCATGAAGAACAAAGCGGTGAATCGGGTCGTCGCAGCATTGAAGTGGAATTGCCGGTGATTCTGCCTTCCGCCGCAGAGCTGGAAGCACATGAGAATTGGGTCAAACAATTTGAAGAAAAGCATGGACAGCCCTGCTTTTTTGCCAAATAAAAAAACCGACGATTGTAATTTTTTGTATTTAATCTGTTCCTAGTTCAGTTATAGTTAAGATAAACAGGTCTGCTGTTTTTGCAGCAGGCCCATAAACAGATAAAACACTAGGAAAGGTGCAGATACATGTCTTACCAAACCTCTATTCATTTTGATCCGACTGCGTTACTGATAATAAAAAATGAGGTTGATAATTCAATCAAATTGGTGGAATCCGCAGTCAGCACCTTGGCAGAAGATCAGACTTTACCTTTCGGGATTGATGATGCCCTTAACCAGTTTGAGCAATGTGCCCAGGTACTAGCCCTGATTGATATGTCGAGCCTGGCAAAAATTGCCCAATATTCAGCAGAATTAATGCGCAAGATTATGGGGAATCCGGCGCAAATTAAAACTGAAGACGTGATTGCCTTAAGTGAAGGCACCACCATGCTCAAGCGCTACATCGAATTTATTTGTCTGCGCGAAGTTAAAATTCCACAGTTCCTGCTCGATACCTTAAACCGTCTGGAACGTGCCTTGGGTAAACCACTCACCCAGGAAGGCCAGCATATTGAATCTCTGCTGGACTGTATTCACCCGGAATTCAAATTGCCACAAGCACCCGGTCTGGAAAAATCAGGCTATGTGCATCAGCTGTATAAACTGTCACTATACAAACTGCTGAAGCAGGAAGAATCCGAGCTGGATCTGCAAGCCATGAAACTGGTCGGCACCTATTTAGCCGGTCTATCCGCCCAGCATCCAAGCCAACAATACTGGAATCTGGTCTATGTGGCGTTAAACCAGATTGATAACCTGCTGCTGAATGAACCACGTTTACGCACCTTAATCAGTATTGAACTGAATATGCGTCAATACTTTGCCGCACCAGACAGCTTCCAGGCCCAGTTAAGTGATCTGGCCAACATCCTGAGCCTGTGCATTAGCCAGGAAGATCAGGTGGCCCAGCACATCCGCGAACAGCTGAATATTGGTGAAGACCTGCTGACTGACACCCAGTTACAGGTCTTCAGCCGTCATCTGTATGGTCCGGATTTTGAAACCATGCAGACCATCAGTGCTCTGGCGACCAGCGAAATGGCGCAGATTCGCAATGACATCGAATACAACTACCAGAACATGACCCCTGAAAAAACCCAGGAGTTGCAAGCCAAGCTCAAAGATCTGGCCAACATCTTTAAAGTACTGAACCTGAATGAAGCCCACCGTGATCTGCTGGTTCAGGCCGACGCCTTGAGTCAGGCCGAAGTGCTCAAAGAAGAAAGCTTTGCCCAGCAGCTGATGAACACCATTTTATCAGCGATGAACTCGATTGGGGTGCTGGAGCGTCATCATACCTCTAGCCGTTTACAGCTGCGCGTTAACAACATGCACATTTCGCTGGACCGTTTAGATGAAGCGCATGAAGTATTGCTGAGCGAAACCAAAACCTTAATTGATCTGGCTCAGCAGATTCTGGTGCAGCACGTTCAGGATCAGGATGTGCGTTTATTGGAAAACACCTATACCCAGCTGCGTGAAGTGGCCGGTGCCCTGCTGTTCCTGAATGAAGAAAAAGGCCAGCAGGCGCTGCTGACTGCCGCTGACTTTATCTATCGTAAATGCGAAGCCGGTGAAACGCTCAGTAGTGACGAGCTGAATGCCGTGTTAGACACCTTGGCCGGTGCCGACATGCTGATTGACAATTTAAAAAACAAACAGCCTGTTTTACAGTCGATGTTTGATGTAGCATTGGCAAGTAGCGAAAAACTGAAAGCTGTAGCCTAATGTCTGAACTCTCACTTGCCTATATTTTTCACCAACAGCAACTGCTGGTCGATGAACAGTTTCAACTGCCCCGAGTTGAAAAATTAGCAAGTGACCTGTCTACGGGCAATCAGGTGATTGCCCGCGACTTACTCCCCGATGAGCCCATTCCTGAAGGCTATCAATTATTGCCAATTCGCCAGCTGTTACAGTTCTGGAACAGTGCCGAATTTGAACAGGCCAGCCGTGCAATCCAGTTGCTAGAATGGCGTCGTAATCACCGTTTTTGCAGCCACTGCGGCCATCCCACCGAAGCACATGCCACCGAATATGCCATGGTTTGCCCGGTCTGCCAGTATCGCCAATATCCACGTGTACAACCCTGCATCATTACCGTCATTACCCGCGGTGAAGATGAAATTCTGCTGGCCAAAAATGCGCGAAACACCACCAATATGTATGGCCTGATTGCCGGTTTTGTTGAGGTGGGAGAAACCTTGGAAGAAGCGGTACGCCGTGAAACCGCGGAAGAAGTCGGTATCCAGCTAAAGAATATTCAGTATCTGGCCAGTCAGCCCTGGCCTTTTCCAAGCAACCTGATGATTGCCTTTAAAGCCGAATATGCCGGTGGTGAACTGCAGTTACAGGAAGAAGAAATCAGCGACGCACAATTCTTTAAATTTGATCAGCTGCCGAATATTCCATTCAAAGGCAGTATCGCCCATGCCATGATCAAACACGTGACCGAAGGCTCTGCCGTCGCCGACGACAGCAAAGCCTGGCTCTAAAGAGACACTACTCAGGAATTTAGCGTTTCTTCCAGCGCCTGCATAATCGTGTGCTTGGTCTTAAAATAACGGCTAAACAGACTCGATACCGAGCCCATAATACTGACATGCCCGGTGCGTGGAATGGTGATCAGCTGACTATGATTGCCATGCTTGTTTAGCACATGATCAAAATCAACCGCATTACTCAAATGCACAATCTGGTCATTCTCAGCCACCAGCAAATAGTGACGAATGTGATTACTTTCCACAAAGTAATACGGCATCACATCATGATAAGGAATGGTCTGATCAAATGCATCGGCACAAAGCGGATCATCTTTATAGTCAAAATGATAGGGACCAGCCAAGCCAATCGCAGCCCGAATATTGTCTCGGCAGTTCAGCGCATAAGGCTGCGGATGATACAGCACCGACATGATATTAAATGCACCGGCCGAGTGCCCCATCAGGATAATCTGATCAGTGTTAATCCTTAACTCTGCCTGCTGATCATGCATATAGTTTAGTGCCAAAGTCAGGTCATCAATATAGACCGGAAAAATATTCTGCGGCGCCAGTTGATAATTAATGACGGCAACATCAAAACCCTGCTGGGCAAAAGCTTCGCCAACAAAGCGGTAGTCTTTTTTATCGCCCCGTGACCAGGCACCACCATGGACAAAAACAATTAACGGCTGCTGGGGACGTGGCTGGGCAGTCCGGTACAAATCCAGCTGATGGCGTTCATTCGCTCCATAAGCCAGATCGTTCTCTACCGTATAGCCCTGTCGTGGAGTCAAACGGTTCAGGGCATAACTGCCAAAATCATACAGGCGGAATTCCTGATATACACTTTTGGCCTGAACCAGACGATATTGCAGCTGCGTTTTAAACTGGAACAACTTAGAGCGCATTCGTTGGCTCGATCTGGTCCGGATCAATGGCGACCGGGGTTTGTACATCCGGCTGTACATTCATCATCGGGCTGGCAAAACCAGAAGATGTGGCCTGTGAGGCTTCAATATTGTCAATTAAGGTCACAATTTTGGTGACATTACCAACCTGCTGTAACACCTGATTTAAATCGGCGATTTCCGCATTATTCAAACGGCCCATCACATACAGCACGCCATCTTCGGTGTGAATTCGCACTTTACTGTCAGAAACCACCGGCGCTTTCATAATCAGGCCACGGGTATTGGCGGTCACGGTGGTGTCCTGCATGATGGTGCTATAACCAATCTGGTTGCCCACGGTAATATAGTTGTGTACGGTTTTAACATCGCTCATGGCGCGTACATTGTCTTCCGCCAACTGCTTCAGATGTGCATCTGGCACCTGACCGGTCAGCAATACATTGCCGTGGAAACTTTCAATATTAACGCGTGACTGTTTAAAACGGGCATCCAGCTTATATAAATTAATTTTTGCTGTACGTTCAATGGAGTTATCAATAAAGACCTGGCCAAGTGAGCGTGCGCCACTTTCCGTTCCTACAGGTGCAGAACCCGTACCACTGGAAATAAAGCTTGCACAGCCGGATAAACTTGCCACACACAGCACTGTGATTGCGATACGATTTAACACTCAGCAAGACTCCTCATTACTTATTCATTTCTGTTTTCAAGCATCTTTGCTTCAATTCTCTTCAAAGATTAATGAACTCTGAATCAAAAGTAAAAGCATTTTCAATCCATTGCAGATCATACGTGAAATTGGAAAAATCTTGCTGTACTGTTTTTGCAATTTGTTCAGTAAAATCAAAACAAATCACATCAAATCGACAATAAAAATCCTGTAATTGTGCAGAATTGCTCAAATAGGTCAGCGCAGTTTTAATCAGCTTTTGCTGCTTGGAGATAGAAACCACCTCCACCGCCCGGCCATAATCGCTAAAAGATCGCGCCTTTACCTCCACAAACACCAGCTGCTGATCCTGCCGGACAATCAGGTCAATTTCACCATAACGGCAATGGTAATTGGCCGCCAGAATCTGATAACCTTGCTGCTCTAATAACACTGCGGCCTGCTGTTCGGCCCACTGCCCCAAACGCGCGCGCTGACTGGCCATTTACAGGATCTGTACCAGCTGTTTCTGCTGCACATAGCATTTCGGAATACGCTGAATCTGGTTGTCCTGAATCCGGATTAAACCAGTTCGCCCTTCAAACTCGATGCGGTTTAATTGCGGCTGCTTCAGATAATAATTGGCGATCTGCCAGGCATCTCCACCAAAGGCCACCAGCCGCTGAAAAGAAAAGTGTTCCGCCTTGGCCGCCTGAATTCCGGCCTGTACATCTGCCCAGTGGGACTGATACAAGGCCGGCGCATCACAAAATTGCAGGCCTTGCGGTAACTGCTGCTGTGACTCGACGGCATTGGCCAGGCTGTATAAGCGCTTTTTGGGCAACCTGTTCTGGCGATTGATCCAGCCATTTGAACCCAGCAATAACACCCCCTGCTGACGTTTCAGCCATCTCGGCGGACTGTCCACCACCTCCACCGGATAGTCCAGCTGCGACACCAGAGACATTAATAACAGTTCGTGTTCAGCTTCGGTGCCGGGTTCACGCAGAATATACAGATGATTAATCTGATCTTTCTGGAACAGCTGTTTTAAGGTCTGTGCATCATCTTTTTTTGACAGGCTAAACTGTAGCACCCGTGGATGCTGCTGGATCACCTCGTTTAAGGCCAGTGTAAGCACTTTGGGCCGCAGTGCAACTAACTGTTCGACATCGGCACGTGCCAAAGGTCCAATCACCACCCGGGTCTTGGCATTGACATGCTGACGCAGCAAGGGACCAATTTTGCGCTGCTCGGAATTAATCAATTTAACCGGCATTTTCTCACCCGATGCCTGATAAGCGTGCATAAAACCCTGCTGAATACTGAAACCGGCTCGCGCCATAGGACCCGATTCAGGTAGAATGACCAGAATCTCGGCCTGGGCAACTGAAAGTCCTGCGCCCAACAGCGCCGTGGTAATGATTGCTTTTTGAAGCTGTCTTTTATTGTTATTAATAATTTGCCTAAACATGGAGAAACCTAATGAGTGCTCAGTTATTTGTTGTAGCCACCCCAATTGGGCACTTAGACGACATGACCTATCGGGCGATTGATGTTCTAAAGTCTGTAAATATTATTGCGGCTGAGGATACTCGGACCTCCGCTCAATTATTAAAGCACTATAATATATCAACTCCGTTAACGGCGTGCCATGAACATAATGAAAGTAACAAAATTGATATATTGGTTCAGCGCCTGCTGAACGGCGAAAATATGGCCCTGATTAGTGATGCCGGTACCCCGCTAATTAGCGACCCCGGTTTTAAACTGGTCCGCGCCGCCCAAGAACACAATATCCGGGTGATTCCGGTTCCGGGAGCCTGTGCCGCAATTGCAGCGCTGAGTGCGGTTGGTTTACCGAGTGACCGCTTTAGCTTTGAAGGCTTTTTACCGTCAAAACAGTCACAGCGTATCTTGAGTCTGGAGAAACTTAAAGATCAGACCGCGACCCTGATTTTTTATGAAGCGCCACATCGGATTCTGGACAGCGTTAAAGATATGGCCAGTATTTTTGGCGCCGAGCGTCCGGTCGGTTTTGCCCGTGAAATTACCAAAACCTTTGAAACCATCAAGAAGATGACACTGGGTGAGCTGGTCAGTTTTATTGAAGCCGATCATCATCAGCAAAAAGGTGAAATTGTACTGGTGGTGGGTGGTGCAACCGCGGAAAAAGATCTGGAGCAGGAAAAGCTGGATCAGCTGCTGACCCGACTATTGCAGGATTTATCGGTGAAAGCCGCGTCACAGCTGGCCGCCGATTTAACCGGGATCAAGAAAAAAGTGGCCTATCAGCGTGCGCTGGAACTGAACCAGAACAATGATGACTGATTCTGGCTGTTGATTCGCAATAAAAAAGCATCACTCCGGTGATGCTTTTTTCTTATTCACGTGCAGCCTCATCTGGTGGGACTTCAGTAATTTTTCCCCCACGTGCCAAGAAGGCCGCAATTTCATCTTCTAAAGCTTGGCGTTGCTTCTGTTTAGCGGTTACGGTTAAGGTTTCTGCTTCCGCCACGTCACCATCGTTTACGGCATCTTCGCTGTCCAGTGCACCTTTTTCAGCCGCTTTTGCCTCATCGTCATCGACGGTGGTATCTTCTACATCATCATAATCGTTCATATCCGTCATTTTAATCTCCCCACAAATGACCTCAATTGAGTCCTGGTGAACGTTGTCATGCAATTAGGAAGAAATTTATCAATCTCTGCGCCTTTCGCCTAGAGGTAAAGACGAAAAAATCGTGTCTTTTTTAACCAAATTCGTAATCATGTATTAATGAATGTTTAAAAAATAACTATTTCTAGCTAGACCGCATACCGCGTGTCTTTCAGCAGATGCAAACCATTGGCCTGCGCCATAAAAGCATCCTTTAACACCGGCAGCTGTTCAACCTGCTTCAAGCCAAAATTACGTCCCCAGACCAACGGGAATAACTGGGTGGTTTCCAGCCAGCCAATTGCAGACATGCTGTGCATCATTGCGTCATTTTGACCTTTACGACGATGCTCATAACGCTTCAAGGTCTGCTCATGCGCCCAGGCCCCACGTGCCCGGTCATGCAGCAGAACATCACACAAGACTGCGGCATCCAGACAGCCAATATTGACGCCCTGCCCGGCCAGCGGATGAATCACATGCGCTGCATCACCAATGAGTGCCAGTCCCGGCTCGACATAGTGCTGTGCAGCACGGGCTTTTAAAGGAAAACGGGCGCGTGGTGTAGCTTCCAGTACTTCACCCAACATATGATGGCTTTCACGGGTCAACAGCTGGGTAAATTCCTGATCGGATAATGCAGCATATTCTTCTGCATAATCCTCTGGTAGCGTCCAGACAATAGATTGCCAATGGCCATCCTGTTCAGGCTTGAGGCTGCTCATCGGCAGGTATGCCAGCGGACCGGTTTCCAGAAAAATCTGGCGCGCCACATGCTGATGCGGCTGGGCAGTTCGGATGGCACAACTGATGCCTGCCTGCTGATAATCCAGCACATCCAGATCAATAAAGGCCTGTTCGCGGACAAAGGAATTGGCCCCATCTGCGCCAATTAACAGTGTGGTCGTCAGTTTTGTGCCATCGGCCAGGAAAATATGCCAGACGCCAATGCCCTGCTCAATCCGGGTGACTTTGACCTGGGTACGATAATCCTGAATCTGCGTCAGCATGGTTTGCTGAATGGCCAGATTTAAAATGCTGGGTTCCACCATCGAACCCA
Organism: Acinetobacter sp. YH12132; assembly: GCF_013418645.1. Lineage (NCBI taxonomy): Bacteria > Pseudomonadati > Pseudomonadota > Gammaproteobacteria > Moraxellales > Moraxellaceae > Acinetobacter > Acinetobacter sp. YH12132. The sequence continues at coordinate 111,727 of NZ_VPBR01000002.1, read as the reverse complement.
GCGCCTGATCCACTCCTGGTGTTTTTTCTGCCGGCTGACCAAAATTGATTTCGCCATAGCCATTTTTATTCCAGACCTGCATGCCGGTATAAGGTTGCTGACGCGCCAGTTTATCCCAAACACCCACATTTTTTAGCAGGTGGATGGTGGCTTGGCTTAAAGCCAGTACGCGCGGATTGGCCACGCTTAAGGTTTTTTCTGTATCCAGAATTGGTGCGGCATCCAGCACAGTGGCCTGTACCCCACCTTGGGCCAGTAATAATGCAGTTAAGCCACCGACCAAACCACCACCCACAATAACGGCATCTAATACGTGTGCTGTCTGGTTCATGCTTTTAGTCCCATGGCATAGTTGGCAACAAGTGGTTTAATTCCCGGAATGGTATCAAAGGCAATCAGACCGGTATTTCTGAGCAGTTTCAGCACCGGATTCTGGTTACTAAAGCCACGCACCACGCTATCACAGAATTTGATCACGCGCTGCTGATCGGTCAGACGGGATTTTTCATAATCTTGCAGCATGGCGGCATCGCCCAAATCGGCCTGTTGAGCCAGCTGTTCTTTTAAATAACGCACCAACACATAAGCATCGCGCATACACAGGTTAAAGCCCTGTCCGGCCACCGGGTGAATGGTATGTGCCGCATTACCCATCAGTACTACTCGGCCCACTGCCTGTTTTTCTGCCAGCACCTGCGAAAGCGGGAAGCTAAAACGGCGTCCGGTTTTCTGGAATTTTCCAGCCCGATCGCCATAAGTCTGCTGCAAGGCATTAAGGAAATGCTGGTCATTGTCTTCCCCCACCCATTCATGTTCCGTGCCTTTTTTCACCGGCCAGACCACCGAACGACGATATTCGCCCGGCAAAGGCAATAACGCCAGCGGACCTAAAGGACTGAAACGCTCAAAACCGACATGATTGTGTGGTTTAGAGGTTTGTACGGTGGTTACAATGGCGACCTGATCATAATCATGTTCATCCACCCCAATGCCTAGGGCTTTACGGCAGAATGAATCGCGGCCATCGGCAGCAATCACCAGTTTGGATTGCAGTTTTAAGACTTCACTTCCACGCTGCGCTTCCAGATAAGCCAGATCTGTATCTTGGGTCAGGGAAGTGACTTTTACCCCATCAATCAGTTCAATTAAAGGTTCAGCGCGCACCTGAGTCAATAACACCCGGCCTAACCAGGCATTTTCAATCACCTGTCCAAAACTTTCGACTTTTTCCTGTTCGGCTTGCAGACGCGCTTTCCCAAAACTGCCCTGCTCGGTAATGTGCACTTCCAGAATCGGGACAGCATGTTCCTGCAAGGCATCCCATAGGCCCAGTTCCTGATAAATCTGTACGCTACGACGCGACAGCGCACTGTTTCGTGCATCAAAACTGGAGTGATACGGGGCAAGATTGGCATCATCATAATTCGGGTATTGAATTGCTTCGAGCAGTTTGACCGCAATATTGGCTTTAGCCAACATGAGCGCCAAACTCAGCCCCACCATACCGCCGCCCACGATGATGACTTCTTGTTGCATGCTTGAATCCTTATTTGTGGTATCTCAAAAGTTTAGATACATCTTAATCATGATTGATTTTATATTACATCAAGGGATTGGATTTTTATAATGATTCGTGTGGATGGCTGGAATTTCCGAGCTTCAACGCTTGCGTGTTCTGACGATATATCCCGTTTAAAAGATGTTATTCCATAAGATGACACTGGAATGGTGTACAATATAACATCTATACAAAGCCCGGAGCGCCAGACTTAAGCTGAGCAAGCGACAGCCCTAACGTAGATAAAATAAATTAAAGAATTCGTATCAGCTGTATGCTATTGCTTGTAGAAAATTTAAAACATGAAGAAATTAGAACTTATCTTTTTAATCGTTTTAATCTTGGTTCTGTTGTGGGGCATACAATGGATGTTTCATGGCTTTCCGGCCGCAAGTTAAGTCTTCTATTATTCAATCTAAAAGCTATACTATAATTTCTTAAAATAATTAGAATGTTAGGATAATAAATGGATCATACTGAACGTTTTATTACAGCATTTTACTACGCTGTCGCCGGGATTTTTTTGGGGCTAGGGTTAGCAATTTTTTCATCCCTCTATCTCAGTCTTACAATAAGCTCAGCCCATATTGTAATTTTTACAGTCATTTGCTGTTTTGTTTTAGGCTATGTATTTCCTCATAGCGTTGGCAATATTTTTAAATGGGTTTGGCATATTTTCGTTCATTAGTCTGGATGTCTATCTCTATTTAACCCATTAACGCTGATTCAAAATCAAAAAAGCCGATCTTCTGACCGGCTTTTGACCTGTACGGCTTTTATTTGGTCGCAGCCATCAACGCTTCAATCTCGTCTACAGTTTTCACTACTTTCACAGTTAAGTTCAGTGGTCCATTTTTGGTCGCGACAATATCATCTTCAATCCGGATGCCAATGCCACGCCATTTTGGATCTACCGTTTCATCATCCGGGGCAATGTATAGACCCGGCTCAACCGTAACCACCATACCGGCTTCATAAGCACGCCATTCGCCATCAACCTTATAAGTTCCGACATCATGCACATCCATACCCAGCCAGTGGCCTGTACCATGCATATAGAACTGACGATAGCTTTCTGACGCAATAATCTCGTCCAGATCACCCTGCATAATGCCTAAATCAAGCAGGCCCTGCACCAGAATACGTACCGCAACATAATGCGGTTCTTTATAGGAGTTGCCAATCTGTACGGCATTAATTGCTGCAAGCTGAGCATCTAGTACAAGGTTATACAGCGCTTTTTGCTCGGGGCTGAATTTGCCATTCACCGGAAAGGTCCGGGTAATATCTGAAGCATAGAACTGATATTCACAGGCGGCATCAATTAACACCAAATCGCCATCTTTCAGTTCTTTGTCGTTCTCTACATAGTGCAGAATGCAGGCATTTTCACCACCACCGACAATACTGTTATAAGATGGAACACAGCCATTTCGGCCAAATACATAGTTCAGTTCGGCTTCCAGCGCATATTCCATCATACCTGGCTTAACCGTTTGCATGGCCCGGGTATGCGCTTCAGCAGAAATATCTGCCGCAATTTGCATCAGTTCCAGCTCTTTGGTGTCTTTGTGCAAACGCATTTCATCGACCAGCCGGTCGAGCTGCACCACCTGCGCTGGTGCCGAGGTACCACGGCGGCTTTCGCCATTGGCAGCTGCAATCCATTTGGCCACCCGCGCATCAAATTCGGCATTCTGTCCAATACGGTAAAAGAGCTGGTTTTTATCCAGCAGTTTTTCCAGAATTTCTTCATCGAGCAGGTCAATGGCATAGGCTTCATCGGCCTCATACTGTTCAATGGCGCCATCAATACCGGCGCGATAGCCATTCCAGATTTCCATCTCCCGGTTACGTTCGCGGCAAAACAGGCTATAGGTATAGCCTTCATCTATAGATTCATAGGTTTCAATGACCGCGACCGCTTCAGGTTCTGCAAAGCCGGTCAAGTAGAAGAAACTGCTGTCCGTTCGATATTTATAGTCAGCATCCCGGTTACGCATGGCCACCGGACTGGTGGCAATAATGGCAATACTGTGTGGTCCCATCAGTTCAGCCAGACGGTCACGACGTTCTTTAAATTCTACCTGGGTCAGTTTTTTCATTAATTTTTCTTCGCAGCCTAAATAAAGGGAGGATGGTATCGCCCGAATCAGCTCGGACGATGTGGGGTAAACATTTCAACAATACTGCCGCTTTCTGGCGCAGCCACCTGACGTGACTTGGCATGTACGTTTTGTAACAAAGAACTTTCATCAACCGCTATTTTCTTGCGGCCAACCGACAGGCTCACCGGAATCAGGCGGACAAATTCATATAATTCCTGATAGCTTTCTTCGCCTTCTTCGTCATTGTCCGAGTCTTCAAACTCGACTGCTGCCACATCTTGCAGATGTTCAATCAGCTCCAGCTCATCGCTGCGGATATGTCCGGACGCCAGGCCAAAGCCCAGTACCACGCCGGCACACCAGTCAGCCAGCGCCTGTACCCGCTCTTGTAATACGTGTTCATCATCCGGTAACAGGGGCAGATAATCCAGTTCATCTTCAGATAAAGCATGCGCTACATCTTCCGCTTCACCGGTTAAAATATCCAGCGCTTCCGGGCTGAGTTCGGGCACATTCAGGGTTGCCAGAATCTGTTGCCACTCGGCTTCAGTTGGTGCATTTGTCACACAAACTATACCGGTCAGTAAACCATGTAACTCACTTGGACTTGAAATTTCTTCAATCATAGAAAAATTGCGGTACCATTCGGACCAACCTGAAATATCGTCTTGCATTCGCTTATCCAATCTCTATACTTCGTATATATTACCTTTGTTTGCAAGACTGTGCGACCACGATATGTTAGAAGAATTACAGCGTCTACAGGCGCATATTGGTGTTTTAAAAACACGACTTGCGCATTATGAGAGTGAAACTCAATCTTTAGCTGAAGCCAAGCAACAGGCTGAAGAGCAGCATCATGCACAAATTGTGCAAAGAAATGGGGTGATTACCCAAAAACAAGAAGAAATTGAGTCTTTAAGTGAACAGCTCAGCACCAGTCAGGCCCAATTTCAGCAGTTAAATCAGGATGCGACCGCATTGGCGGACCGTTATAGCCGTCTGGAAAAAAGCTGCACCGATCTCAAAAACCGCTTTCAGGAATTGCTGGCCGAACGTAACGAGCTACGCGTCATTAAAGAAAAACTGCAGAATGAACAGCGTCAGACTTTGCAGAATGTGCAATCTTTGCAGCAAGAACGTGAGCGTTTATTGCAGAAGAATGAGCATGCCAAAGCCAAAGTCGAGGCAATTATTCAGCGTCTGGCCATTTTAGGAACTGCACAAGACCAGAATGCCCAGGAAATTCAGCAATTGGCCCATCCAACTGATGTCAGCGAGGAAGCTTAAGCATGAGTGAACAAATTCCTGTAGATTTACGCGTTTTAGGACACAGTTTCAAGCTGGCCACGACTCTTGAAACACGGCCGGATCTGGAACGTGCAGCAGAATTGCTGAATGAAAAATATGATGAATTCCGTCGTAAAGCACCACGTATGGAACCAAGCAAGCTGATTATTATGGTGGCTTTAGAGCTGATGCAGGAAGTGCTGTCGATGAACAAGTCCCTGCAGGAATATGTCCATTGTGAACGCTTGCTGGCCACAATTCTGGAAGAAGTCGAAACACTGACCGAATAAGGCTTTGACTTGCATAAAGCCTGTGCAAATGACACTTAAATTTACAGTTCTGTAGGCCGATAGGTTTGCGTCTAAAGCTGAATCCTTTATACTGAGTCTAACTCTGAGGTGTTCGCCAGCAGGTCTATTCCCCTGCCGATACTTAAACTTATGGATTGCGTTCTGTATATTTAGAGTGCATGCCCACCCTGAGTGGGAAGCCCAGCAAGTATACGTCGCGTCCACCTTGAACTCATCGGGTTCAGGGTAACGACACATGCAGCGGCACCGTCGGAGGGTTTAGCTGATTTATCCTCTATTCAGTCCTCAGAATTTCTATATTTCCTCTTTTTTATAAGTAATGATTCTCTCGCTCTAATCTTTTAAAGCTTCAAACTAACCGTTAAGCCCTCTTGTAGATACAACCCATCTTAAAAGAACGCCATCCCGAATTAAATCAGTAAGATCGATTTGATTAACATCTTCACAAGATTGCAGTTCAGCAAAATTTTTAAGCAGACGACTTGACTGTAGAACGGATGCAATTCCGCCCACTATGTTTTGCTTCATAAAGTTTATTATCTGCAATTTTTAGTACTGCAGCCACATCGACGGCATCTTTTGGCCAGAACGCGATGCCAACAGAGATGGTGATTTGACCCATCTGATTAATCGTAGTTTCCTGCATGGTTTTTCTAAGCCGCTCTGCAGCTTTATACGCCACACTTGCATCTGCAGTCGTCATTAAAACCAGAAATTCTTCACCGCCACTACGACAGCAAATATCCTGTTCCCTAAAATTAGTTAGCATTAGTTGCGCGAGCGTTTTAAGTACCACGTCACCTTGATCATGCCCATACTGATCATTAATTTTCTTAAAAAAATCAATATCAATAGCTAATACTGCAAATTCGGTACGAGTCTCTAGCAGTTCATTTAAAAATAATTGCATACCACGACGGTTGTATAAACCTGTCAATGGGTCCGTATTGACATGATGTTTTAACTCCGCAATCCGATGACTAAAGGTTTCCGAACTCATTAATAATGAGGTTCTAAACTTTAAAACCTCGAAATACCATGGATCAACTTCTTTAATTTTATTTTCAATGTCCGCATGATTGAGCATACTTGCCATACGAGCTAAGCGGTTCAAAGGTGAAGAAATAAAGCTTGAGATATACCAAATCAATAAAAAAATAAAAAAGTAGAAAATGAAGATTCCAATCGATACTTTTGAAATCAGCGTATTCGCTTGTGCAAGTAAATCCTCTGTCGGTTGTTGAGAAACCACTATCCAATTTACACTTGGAATATGTGCAAAACCTGCCAAATTATCTATACCTAAACTATTTTTTAAACGGATTGAGCCATTTTTATGCTGATTAATAAAGTCTAAACCCGTATTGTTGATAATTTTTTCACCGATGCGATTTTTATCTGGATGGAAAATAATACGGTTATGTTGATCAATCACATACATATAACTTTTTTTATAGTCATATTGCGTATTAAGCATTGTATTTAATAAATTTTTCCGTTGTAAATAAATCGAACCACTGATCATCCCTAAATAATTATCTTTGCCATTATAAATAGGCTGAGACATCATGACCAAAAGATTGTTTTTTACAGACCAGTAGGGTGTAGAAATATAAGTTTTCTTTTTTTCAGTTGACTCTACTATACCCAATGAATTATAAGCTTGACCAAAATTAAAATTCAAACTACTGGGTGAAAATGCAAAAACATGCTTATTTTCCCCCACAAGTAAAACACTATTAAAGTTATCAGACTGATTCTTTAAACGCTCTACTTCTGATTTTCTTAAATCTATATTATAAAAATTTTTCTCTAGTACTTTAGCGCTATATTCTAATTCTTTTAACATATCAGCAAAATGCTGATTAGTACTGGTGGCAATTTTCTCTGCATATCTTTCGTTCACAGAAAGTGAGTTTTGAATTAATTGTTGCTTAATTACATAATTTAAAATAAATACACTTACGACAAATAAGCCGGATACAGTTAAAATTGTCGAAATTAAAATAAGTTTACGCAGATCTAATCCGAGTCTTAGTAAAAAACGCTTCAACAGTTCCAACCCCAAAAAATTCAAAAAACTGCGACAAGCGCCAACTTTAACACATAATTTTATAACTCAATCACATGATTTGAAGGCGATACAGTTGAGTTTTAGTTGTCTATTTTTGGTGTTCAATTCCACAAATTAGATAATTCCCTTGTTGCTGACCACCACCTAATTTCAGAAATATATCCTGAAAATACAACTTCTACCACACACCTCCCAAGAATGCACCGTCTAACAACAAAGAATGACAACTTGACGTTTTTCTGTACTTAATTTTTTTTTGGAAAACCGTGACTATTAGATAAACTTCTAGGATCAATTATACACAAAATTACAAAAATTCAATATTTGTTCCATGCTTTAAATTTATCCTATCCACTTAATAAATAGATTGTTTTCTCTTATGTTTAAGACACTTTTCACTTTAAGCAATTGCTAACTTTTAACAGCATGTATTGTGGTTGACGGAACAGCATCGGGGCAGATTCCCAATATCGTCATTCAACCTCAAATTCCACCCAGTACACCTCTAGAACACCCTGCTCAAAAACCATTTATGTGCCTACACCTATGCCTTATCCTACACAAACATGGCAACAAAAAACTCAAAATTAAAACCTATGATTGCCGCTGCGTCGATTTTAGTCATAGAAATCAACTTAGCTTTCAGACTTCGCATTATCATGATGCTACTCATCCGCATTTTATTTTCCATCCTGATCAAAACATTACCGTGCAAGGCAAATGCCTAGATGTGGCAGGAAAACAGAAACAAGATTATGCGATGATGCCGAAGCTTATAATTGTAATGGACAAAGAAACCAAAATGGTATCTCGATGGTCAGTGTATTCGTAGTGCTGATACAGGCGAATGTTTAGACATTTATATCGAAAAATGAAAATGAATAGCAGCAATCTAAATCGTGGTCAGAAATTCAATTTTATTGCATTACAAATAAAAATCACTCATCCGATTAACCTAGTCTTTTCATTTAAAGATGAGGGAATTAGTGAATGATGATTTAAAAACAACGTATAAAAAATTTAAACACCATTAATTAAGGATGCTGGCTAAACAAATCAAAAATCACTTTTCTTAACCACTGATGACTGGTTTGGTGATGACAAGACGTATGCCAATACTGTCGTACAGGATAAGTTGGAAAATTCAACGGCGCACTTACTACTTGTAAATTCCCACGTGCCAACAATACTTCACTTAAATAATAAGGTACTGTCGCAATCATATCGGTTTCTTGCACAATTAAACCAACGCCCAAATAACTTGGAATACTCATTAAAATATTACGTCTTAAACCGCGATTGCTTAGTTCATTTTCAATATGGTAGTGACCTATACTGGTATCCACATCAACATGCGATTCACGAATATAAGCTGCAACATCTAAACTTTTTTCACTAATACGTGGATGATCTTTACGACTAATCACCACATAATATTGTAAAAATAATTGCTGCTGATAAAAACCCTGTTCTAATTCAGGTAAAAATCCAATCGCAAAATCAATTTCACCATTTGCCATTTGATAACTGGTTTCACGGCTAATAGGACGAATTTTAATCCGTACCGAAGGCGCATATTTTTTTAAAAACTTTGTCAGCTTTGGCAATAAAACCAAATGCGAAACATCGGTCATTGCCAAGGTAAATAACTGATCGGAATGGGTCGGATCAAAATCGACTTTAAAGTTATAAACCGTTTCAATTTTATTAATAATTTCACTAATCGGTGAAAAAATCTGTTTCGCCAACTCAGTTGGCAACATTTCATTGCCCACCCTTAAAAATAATGGGTCATTAAAATGCTGACGAATCTTATTTAAACAGTTACTGACCGCAGGCTGACTCATGCCCAACGCATCCGCGGCAGCAGACACATTTTTTAATTTATACACATAATAAAAAATCTGTAGCAGTCTGCTGTCTAACTTAAACATATCCATCTTTCCTTAGCATCAGTTTCACTGCTCAGTTTTCATCCTTATTTAGCGCCATGCTTTTAATTTAGAGCTATGTCCAATGCCTACATTAAAACAATTGGTCGGATCCAATTTTTTATAGTGCTGCTTCAGAGCAGGCTTCGCCACATATAAATGCCCAACATTATGTTCTGCAGGATACTCTGCCCCACGTGCATCTAGCAATGACCACATTTGATGTTCCATTGCCAATGGGTCTAGACCTTTTTTAATAATATAGTCCTGATGAAAGACATGACATAAAAAATGACCATAATACAACTTATGTATAATCGCCTGCTCCAACTCTTCGGGTAAATTTTCAACCCACTGCGAATCATTACGTCTTAACGCAATATCTAAAGCAACAATGTCTTCCACTTCATTTCGATGTGTATCACGATAACGGATTGCAGCACCTGCCACTGCAAAGCGATGCAGAAAAGCCTTACGGCCTTCATCTTCATTACATAGAAAAAAACTGCCGGAATTGCGCGTGATAAAATAATCCAATAAAAACTGCTGTACTGCCGCAACATCTTGCTGCTCAATGCGCAAAATTAAATGATGTTCATACAAATCACGAAATTGGTTCATGCGTTCTGGTAAATGGTTTGGCAGTAGTTTCATGAACATTTGCAAAACTTTATCCGACAATCCACGCATGCTCCAACGGGTTAGAAAACCATCAACTTTGTCTTTCATGGCGAAAGCTGCAGGTACTTTACTGGTGCCAAACTTCTCGATAAACAAGAAGCTGTCTTTGCCGTATTCTGCACCAATGTCATAGGCATCCCGATGAATATACTCACCTGCAATCGGTACACGCGGCAAATCACGTAATAAAAAACGGCGAATCGCGGTTAAATCATCCTGATGATTACTGCCGATATAAAACACCTGACTTGGAATTTTCTCAAACGTATCCAAACGCACTGCAAACACACAGATTTTACCCGCCGAACCCGAAGCTTCGAATAAACGGCTCGGGTCGGCATTAAAACGTGCAGGCGTATCGGCGTCGACTTGCGCAACATCATGCACGTAACGCTGATCTGAAGCACAACAATGTTCTGGATATTCAATATCTTCAGGGCGATATTGTTGTTGCTCAAGTTTGGTTAAAATTTCTTCTGGCGAGCTTCCTAAATTCACCCCTAAATGGTTGATGAGTTGCAATTCGCCCAATGCATTGACTTGTGCATATAAGGCCAGCTCAGTATAGGCAGGGCCGCGTCTGACCAATGCACCGCCTGAATTATTGCACACCCCACCCAACACCGAAGCACCAATACAAGATGAACCAATGACTGAATGTGGTTCACGTTGATGCGGTGCCAGTTGTTGTTCCAAAGCATCTAGCGTTGCACCAGGCAAACAAATCACTTGCTTGGCATCATTAATCAGCTGAATGCCTTTTAAACGCTGTGTATTAATCAGAATAACAGGACGGTCATAATCATCACCAAAAGGGGTCGAACCACCAGTAAGTCCTGTATTGGCGGCCTGCATAATAATAATGCAATCAGCCGCCACTGCCACTTGCAACACTTGCCACTGCTGCAACAGCGAGCCAGGTGTTACTACAGCAAAAACCTTCCCCTCACCAAAACGTCGCCCTTGACGATATAAGCGGGTATCCAACTCATGGGTCAATACATTGGATTTCCCCACAATATCAACCAAATTTTTGAGTGTCGCTGCAGCATCAAATTCTGCTGTTGATGAGTTAGTCTGTGGCATGGTGTGCATGTCCTGAATTCCAATGGTGAAGAAAATACAATTGAGCAATCAAGCCAAACTTTTAAAGTTATGGATTCATCACCCATGTTGGCAAATTAGCCTTTCAGCTCATGCTCAAGTCGTACCAGACAATCTGAAGTAATGGCCTGAATATTCTTAGCACCTGTTAAGGTCATTGCCACCCGCATTTCTTTATCCATCAGTTCAAGTAAATTACTCACCCCTGCCCCACCTGCTGCACCCAATGCATAAATAAAGGCACGTCCGAGCATACAAGTATCGGCACCCATAGCCAGCATACGCACTACATCTAAACCGTTACGAATGCCTGAATCCACCAGAATTTTTAAATCGCCTTTGACGGCATCAGCAATTGGCGGTAAAGCACGTGCAGTCGAGAGCACACCATCTAACTGACGCCCACCGTGATTCGATACCACAATACCATCGGCACCAAAGCGGACTGCATCTTTGGCATCTTCAGGGTCTAAAATGCCTTTAATCACCATCGGGCCATCCCAAAATTCACGAATCCACTCTAGGTCTTTCCATGAAATGGATGGATCAAAGTTATTGCCCAACCAACCAATATAATCTTCCAGTCCAGTCGGCTTGCCCAAGTATTTGGAAATATTGCCCAAATCATGCGGGCGGCCGAGTAAGCCCACATCCCACGCCCAATTTGGATGCATCACTGCTTGCATATAACGACGCATGGCCGCATTTGGCCCACTCATGCCCGAGTGTGCATCACGATAACGTGCGCCAGGCACAGGCATATCTACTGTAAAAACCAGTGTTGAACAGCCGGCTGCTTTGGCACGTTCCAAAGCATTACGCATAAAACCACGGTCACGTAACACATAAAGCTGAAACCACATTGGGCGAGAAATGGCAGGCACCACTTCTTCAATTGGACACACCGACACGGTAGATAATGTAAACGGAATACCCTTTTTGTCTGCTGCTACAGCAGCCTGTACTTCACCACGGCGCGCATACATGCCTGTTAAACCGACTGGCGCCAAAGCCACAGGCATCGACAAAGTTTCATTAAATAACGTGGTTTCTAAACTTAAAGCCGACATGTCATTTAATACACGTTGGCGCAAGGCAATTTGTGAAAGGTCTTCTACATTTCTTTTTAGCGTTTGTTCCGCATACGCACCTCCATCTATATAGTGAAATAAAAATGGCGGTAAACGGCGTTTGGCTGCTTCGCGGTAATCATTCGCAGAAGAAATAATCATGGCGCTATCCTGTTTAATCGACTCGCACGCTGACGACGCGCATCTTCCTCGTCTATCATGCGTACTTGTTGAACTACAAATTCAATATGTCCACACACTGCCGCACGGGCAGCTTCTGGATCCTGACGTTCAATTGCATCCATCACTTGAAAATGCTGATCATGCAACTGATCGAAACGGTGGGCTTCGGTATAAACTTTACGTCGTCCCAAAACCACGTTGTATTGCAACAAATCAAATAAGCCGCGCATCATTTGAATAAGCACCAAATTGTGCGATGCCTCGGCAATTGCCAAATGAAACTTGGCATCGGCAATTGCCGCCTGATCGTCATCACCCAAAATTTGAAAATGGGCGATTTGCTCATAACAGGCACGGATTTTTTTCAAATCCTCAGCAGTTGCCCGCTGTGCGGCATACCATGCAGTACCACCTTCAAGCACCATTCGGGCTTCCTGCACATCAAAACGATAAGCAGGATCTTCATCAATCAGGTTACTTAAAGGTTGCACAATTTGATATTGCGACCAATTGGTTGGCAGCTGTTGCAAAAAAGTACCCGCTCCAACTTTGCTGACCAGCATGCCCTGACTGGTCAATTGCTGAATAGCCTCACGCAAAGAGGAACGGGAAACCCCGAGTTGTTCACACAACTTTCTTTCGGCAGGCAATCGGTCTCCGACTTGCATCTGATTTTTTTCAACCAGTGTGCGCAGGTCTTGAACAACTTTGTCGGAAACTTTCATGCGGCTATCCTCTTGTGCATGTGGTTATGGAATCATCCATGGGAACACATAAGCTTGTAGAGTGATAATAATACCGATCATTACGGTAAACGTGATACTGTGTTTCACGGTAAAGCGGAATAAATCCGATTCTTTTCCGACTAAACCCACTGCCGCACAGGCAATTGCAATCGATTGTGGTGAAATCATTTTGCCTGTTACTCCACCACTGGTATTGGCAGCAACCAACAGAACTTCTGGCACACCAATTTGCTGTGCAGTTGTGGCTTGCAAGGCAGCAAATAAGGCATTGGCTGATGTATCTGAACCTGTCAAGAACACTCCAATCCAACCTAAAAATGGCGAGAAGAATGTAAAAGCATTGCCTGTGTGTGACAAAGCCAGTGCCAAAGTCGCAGACATGCCTGAATAATTGGCAATAAAAGCAAAAGCCAACACCATTCCAATCGAATAAATTGGTGTTTTTAGCTCGTTGATGGTTTCTGCAAAAGTTTCAACAGCTTCGCGCGGTTTCATTTTTAAGTAAATGATGGTGATGACAGCCGCAATCATAATTGCAGTCCCTGTTGCACTCAGCCAATCGAACTTAAAGATCGCATCGTAGTCTTTGACATCTGCCACTACAGGCGGCATTTTTTGCACCAATTGATGTAAAAATGGCACCTTGATGGAAATTACCCAGTCGTGCATTGCGCCATCTTTGGCAAATAAATCTTTAAACGGTTTGATGCTCCAAATGGTGACCATCACCGTTAACACTGCAAAGGGTGACCATGCTTTAACAATCTGCCGTATGCTGTATTTTTGCTGTTGTTCTGCAACCAAGTTGGCATCTACTTTTGTGTCTGCATCGCTAAAACGGAAAATGTGTTTTGGCTGCCAGAATTTAAATAAGACCGTTAAACTAATCAAAGAGGCAATTGCAGCTGTAATGTCTGGTAACTCAGGTCCAACAAAGTTAGAGGTCAAGTATTGTGCAATCGCAAAAGCACCACCACCCACCAACACTGCAGGCCAAGTTTCCTTAACACCACGCCAACCATCCATAATTGCCATAATCCAGAACAGCACAATAGGCACCATAAATGGCAACTGACGTCCAACCATCTGGCTAATTTCCATGGTTTCTACACCCGAAACCTGACCCGCCACAATAATTGGAATACCCATTGCACCAAACGCAACTGGTGCGGTATTCACAATCAAGCATAAACCCGCAGCGTATAAGGGTTTAAAACCTAAACCCACCAATAAAGCTGCAGTAATTGCCACTGGCGCCCCAAAGCCCGCTGCACCTTCTAAAAATGTCCCAAACGCAAAGCCGACTAATAGCATCTGGAGACGCTGATCTTCTGTAATCGAAAGAATAGATGAGCGAATAATGTTAAATTGCCCTGTTTTTACAGAGATTTTATATAAGAATAATGCGCCAATAATAATCCATGCGATTGGCCACAAACCGTAGAAAAATCCATAGATCAATGAAGCAAAAGCCATTGGTGCAGGCATGCCATAGGCAAATAAAGACACTAATAACGCCAAAATCACCGTAATTGTTCCCGCAACACTTCCCTTTAAGCGAAATACAGCTAGTGCCAAAAAGAAAAAAATAATCGGGATTGATGCAATAAGACTCGAAATCCAAATATTTGCCATTGGATCATAGATCTGTTGCCAATGTTGAAGCATTGTCATCTCCTTGAAATGCTCACTCAAACGTAAACATAGGTCTAAGCGTAGAGGTAAAATTCTAATTTTGGTCTGACCAATATTGAAATAAAAATCAAAATACCCTCAATATTTGCAACAAATAATAGTTTTATATAAATAAATGTCAATATTGGTCTGATTAATTATTTAAATGGTCATACCAATTTAAATTAAGATGATCTTTGTTTGCAGCATAAAAAATGCGGTGAAGAAAAATTTAAACTTTGTTTTTTCTGTAGTTTTTAAAAGGAAGTAAAAACCAAATTTATTTCGCACAGCTTTATACAACTTTAGTCCAATACAATGGAATCAGTGTGCTTTCTTCTAAGATGAATTGAACGCTTGATAAAATGAATCGTAGATAAATTCAGCTCAAGTGGCCGCTATTCGGTTTAGAAAACATGTTGGTTAAAGAATATTTTAGACAAAAAAATAACGCCATTGTTGACTGCAACAATGGCATTATCGTGTATTTATAACAGCAGATCATAAGCTTATCTGTGGGCTTAGCCTGTCACCCCACGTTTAGACGTTTTAAACGCGAAATATGCAAATCAATTTGCCCTGCAATTTCAGGTAAAATTTGCTTTAAGAACTGGCTATAGTTCATTGCATCTTCTGCTCTTAATACGCCTGCTTGTACCAATTGTTCCTGCTGTAGCAACATACTTTGTACACGGTTTAAATCAGGTTTTTGCCCTTGGCTTAACCCTGTACTAATTTGCTCAAAGCCTAAATACAATTGATCACGTTGCTGGATTAATTGCTGCATTTCAACTGCAGATACCGCAGCACGCTCTAGCATAGCGTTTGTTTCAATTACATTTTCAGATTCATCTGAAAATAGACTTTGCGTTGTTTCTATCTCTGTGGAAGCTGCGTTCGGTTTCACCCATACTGTTTCCGAAACAGTCTTATTCGGCGGTTGAAACATATACACCACGGTAAACAACACCGCGACAGCCAAAACAAAAAAGCCAATACCGAGCCATCGAGTCCCTTTCATGTGCACGCTCCATAGGTAAACCATTCTAAAATGCGCTCAATTCAAATATCGTCTTGAGCGCTTTAGTATGTTTTGCCTGTTATGATCGGCTTAAAAATTACGGCGTCGACCAATCGCTTGGTGCATAACCCAAACGTACTCGCTGTGGGTGATTCCCTACTGGCACACTGCGGACTTTTTCTCCTGTAGCGAAGTCAATCACCGTGACCACATCGGTTTCACTTTCTGAAATTACACAGCTTTTGCCATCCGGACTGCGCGTAGCCCAATACGGTTTACCGGCCGGAATGAGCTTGGTGGCCTGCAAAGTACGTCGGTCCACAATAGTGGCATAGTCATCCATGGTGCCTGCCACACAGAGCTTTTCGCCATCGGCACTAATGGATAAACCATGATGGCGCGAGTCATTAACCCATTTGGTCCGGTCTTTAGGAATAGTGCTACTACCCGGCAGTTGGGCGATGCGAGTAATTTTGTCCTGATTTAAATCATATTCCACCAGACCATTAAAGAAAGATACCTGCGCATAGAGCTTGCTTTCATCTTTACTGAACACCATCGGACGTACCGAGTTCGACAGGTCTTTACGTCCAAAAGCATCTAAAGCCGGACGAAAATCAATTTTTTTCAGCACCTTATAGGTATTGGCATCGGCGATGGTGATATAGCGTTTGCCCTTGGTGAAATCCTGCCATTGAGCATCCATGGAAGTTTCCACATTGCCAATTGCCGAGTTCAGAATTTTACTGCCATTAGCAAAATAGATATTTTCATGTGGCTTATCGCCCGTTGCAAAACGGCCCAGCTCTTTCCCGGTATGAATGTCCAAGACATGCACCACATTACCTGAAGATGCAGATACGGCCACACGCTGCCCATCTGGTGAAACCGCCATGTGGTCTGCACGGAAACCTTCGACTGGCGTACGCCAATTAATTTTGCCCGTTTTAATGTTGATGGATACCACATCGGCAAAACTTGGACGTGAAGCTACAATGGATTGTCCATCTGGGGTGGAATACATATCATCCACCAACTGGTCATTGCCCTCACCTGCAGTTTGTTGAATGTAGGTATAGGCAATTAGCTTGATTGGATTTAAATGAATTTCCAGCAGCCGCTGTTTGCGGTCCGGAATCATATTCACCACCCCAATCTTGCCAAAATCACCGGAAGGACGAATCACTGTGACCGTTCCATCCCAGTTATTGCCCACAAAGAAAACCTGTTTGGAATTGGCCGGTGCAGGCATTTCTGTAGAGGCTGCCTGAGCAACGCTAGCGCTGAGTGCCGTGACAGCACAAACGGCCGGCAGCAGATATTTACGCAGGGTATTTTTATAGTCCATGTTATTGTTTTCCTAACCATGTGTTCATTTTTAATTTGTTCTTGTCATACTCACGTATCAACACTGCATCAGCATAAAGACAACAGGCCCTAGAAATCTATCCGCTTGCTGTAAAATCCGACGGAAGCCCATTTGATCTTGCAGATCGAGCATCAATAAGCTCCGGTTTTTGCAATACATCTTATTAGTGAAAATCTGTAACGGTCCTGCTCCCTTTGCAAGTTGTGCAGAAAGGATTAAACTGCGGGCACCACTTGTTTTTATGCTCCGCTCTGTGACCCACGACCTGATCCAGCTCCGTAAACAGCTGCGCAAACAACGCCGCCAGTTAAACCGCTTTCAGCAACGTCAGGCTGAGCAGCAGGTATTGCAGCGGTTACATGCATGGCCGGCGTATCGGCAGGCTCAGAAAATTGGCGTGTATTTACATGCCTTTGGTGAAATTCATACCACTAAAATCATTGAACTCTGTTTTGCCCAAGGTAAACAGGTGTATTTACCAATGATCTGTAATATGAATGACCGGCTGGTCTGGGTGCGTATCCAGCAAGGTCAATATCGTAATAAACGCTTTGCCTACCATCGTTTGGGTATGCAGGAACCGATGGCCAGTCGTGGCCAGCATGTCTCCGAACTTGATCTGCTCTTGATGCCTTTACTGGCCTGTGACCGGCACGGAACCCGGATTGGGATGGGCGGCGGCTATTATGATAAAACGCTGGCCAGCGCCCCGACCACACCGCTGCGGGTCGGGCTGTGTCATGATTTCCAGATTGTGGATGTCCCTTTGGCGCGTGAGGCCTGGGATCAGCCGTTAGATGCCCTGATCAGTCCACATTTCCAGTATTCTTTTAAGCGCAAGTTTGCGATTTATAATCATTAACAATGAATTAAAATCATCAACTTAGCTAAATTTCCAACAATTTATAGACTTCGGCCCTTGTAATTTTTAAATTACCCATCACTATAAAAAACATGGCAACACCGTTGTCACTCATTAGGAGTGCCCATGTCTGAAATTATTATGAATGAACAAACCTTAGAGCCTCAGGTTCCAAGTGTATTACCGCTTTTAGCGCTACGTGACGTGGTGGTTTATCCGCACATGCAAATTGCGCTATTTGTAGGTCGTGAAAAATCGATCAATGCAGTTGATGTGGCTCGTAACAGTGACAATCTAGTATTTGTAGTTGCGCAAAAAGATTCGCTTACAGAAGAAATTGATCACGACAATTTATATCAATACGGTACTGTCGCGAAGATTGTGCAAGTTGTGAATCACGAAAATGATGAGAACTGCATCAAAGTCCTGATTGAAGGTCTGCACCGTGCCAAGTTGAAAACAATCATTGACGAAAATGAGTATCTGACAGCAGAGCATGAACTGAGCCCAATGACAATTAACGTCGATGCAGACACCCAAGCTTTACGTCTGCAGGAATTACGTGCGCTTTTCGCTCAATATGCAGAAGCCAAACTGCGTAATGCACGTGAATTGATCACTGCGGCCAACAAGATTGAAGATCTACTACAGTTATTGTTCTTCGTTGCGACCCGTGTTCCATTGAATATTGAAGTAAAACAAAAATTCCTGGAACATGACCAATTCGAAGCACATCTGACCGAGCTGATGACTTATCTGTTACAGCAGTCTGAAGAACAGCAGATCGAGCAAACTTTGCATGATTCTGTAAAACGTCAGATGGAAAAGAACCAGCGCGAATACTTCCTGAATGAAAAGATGAAAGTCATTCAGCGCGAGCTTTCGGATATGAACGGCGGCGCAGAAGATGATGTTGCCGAGATTGAAAAACGTCTTGCTGAAGCAGATCTGCCTGAGCATGTACGCAAGAAAGCTGAAAACGAGTTCCGCAAGTTAAAAGCCATGCAACCTGCTTCAAGCGAAGCGGCTGTGGTGCGCAACTATCTTGAAGTGATTCTGGATACACCATGGAATAAAGCCAGCAAAGTCAGCATCAATCTGAACAAAGCACAGGAAATTCTGGATTCAGACCACTACGGTCTGGACGATGTCAAAGATCGTATTGTGGAATATCTGGCTGTTCAGTCACGTGTGAAAAAATTGCGTGGCCCGATTCTGTGCCTGGTAGGTCCTCCGGGTGTGGGTAAAACCTCGCTGGGTGAATCAATTGCCAAAGCGACCGGTCGTGAGTTCGTACGTATGGCATTAGGTGGTGTACGTGATGAAGCCGAAATTCGGGGTCACCGTCGTACCTATATCGGTGCGATGCCAGGTAAAATTGTGCAGTCCCTGATCAAAGTGGGTGTGAAAAACCCGTTGTTCCTGCTTGATGAAATCGACAAGATGGCACAAGACTACCGCGGCGACCCTGCTTCTGCGATGCTTGAAGTTCTTGATCCATCACAGAACAACAAGTTCAATGATCACTATCTAGATCTGGACCTGGACCTGTCTGAAGTGATGTTTATCTGTACTGCCAACAGCATGAATATTCCTGAAGCGCTTCTGGACCGTATGGAAGTGATTCGTCTTCCGGGTTATACCGAAGAAGAAAAAGTGAATATCGCCGATCGTTACCTGGTGCCAAAAGCCATCAAGAATAACGGTTTACGTGGCAAAGAACTGACCGTACATGAAGAAGCGATTCGTGACATTGTACGTCGTTATACCCGTGAAGCCGGTGTGCGTAGCCTGGAACGTGAAGTCTCTAAAATTGCACGTAAAGTGGTCAAAGAAGCGGTCAGCAAAAAAGCCAAAAACCTGCAGGTTGAGGTCAACGCGGGCAACTTGCCAGACTACTTGGGTCCACACAAATTCGACTTCGGCATGGCGGAAGAAGAAGCAGAAGTGGGTCGCGTAAATGGTTTGGCCTGGACCTCTGTGGGCGGTGAATTACTGACCATTGAAGTGGCGACCATGAAAGGCAAAGGCACTTTCATTACCACCGGTTCACTCGGTGATGTCATGCAGGAGTCGATTAAAGCAGCCATGACTGTGGTGCGTACCCGTGCCGACTCTTTAGGCATTGAGTCTTCAGTCTTTGCTGAAACCGATGTACACGTGCATTTACCTGAAGGTGCTACACCAAAAGATGGTCCATCGGCAGGTCTGGCGCTGACTACCGCGCTGGTATCAGCCTTTACCGGTATTCCAATCCGTCCGGATATTGCCATGACCGGTGAAACCAGCTTGCGTGGTCGTGCTATGCGCATTGGTGGCTTGAAAGAGAAACTGTTAGCCGCACACCGTGGTGGTATTAAACTGGTGTTTATTCCACAGGAAAACGTCCGTGACCTGGCGGAAATTCCGGATAACGTCAAAGACGGTCTGGAAATTAAAGCAGTGAAATCCATTGATGAGATTTTACCGCTGGCATTAACCTCAATGCCAAAACCACTGGTGAAAGCACCGATTGTAAAACCGGTAGAAGAGGGTAAGGCTGCACGTCACTAAGTGGTGCCTTCATATCTTCTCCACAAAAGAGAGCTTCGGCTCTCTTTTGTTGTTTTCGGGTGATGAAATGTTCCACTTGAAAAATTTCCGTTCATCTCCATCTATAATAATACAGAGCATATTGCTGTAAGTTTCTTTTTTTATTCCTGCTCATCGTATGGCCATTCAAACTCCAGATGAATGACCTGTTTGACCGCAGTCCTACTCTATTTCAGGGCTGCGTTTTTTATGGCCGCTTATGGCGTCGCCCCGAGCAGTTGATGAATCAGCCCATCAATCACCTGGCCCATTTTGGTGACATTTAAAGTATCCAGCGTATCCTTTTCGGTATGATAATTCGGATTACGATAATGCGAAGTATCGGTAATCAGTAGCGCCGGAATATCATGCTGCCAATAACTGCGATGATCCGAGAAACCGGCTGCACTGACAAACGCCGGCATCACCAGCCGTTCACACTGCAATTTATCTAACAGGCGCATCTGTTGACAGTATTGCTCACCCAGCGCATTGGACTGAAAATTACTGATCGCGGCAATATAATTGCCATGACTTGGATAAATCCATTTTAACCCCATCGGATACTGCTGGATTAAACGCGAATCATAGTAGCCAATCATTTCCAGCACATAGACTGCCTGAATATGCTCTTTTTCGGCCAGAATAGATTTGGCATGTACCTGACTGCCCATAAACTCGGTCTGATAATACGGTGCTTCTTGCAGGGTATAAAAAACAAACTCGACATTATGCGGCAGCTTGGTTTTTTCCTGGCTTAAAATACGCGCTATTTCAATTAATCCGGCCACACCGGAAGCATTGTCATCAGCGCCCTTCTGGTTGCCATGCACATCATAATGCGCACCTAAAATCACCCGATCTGAACGGCCAACCTTTAAATGACAGACCACATTGCGATAACTTTTTCCATTCACCGGATAAGTCTGGTACTGGCATGGAATGCCGAATAAACGCATCTGCTCTTTAATCCAGGCCGAAACCCGGTTCAATTCTTCAATATTTTTATGATTACGGTACACGCCCGGCGGCCCGATAATCTGCTGCAAATAGACTTTCAAATTTTGCGGATCAGCCGGTTCATATAATGAAATGGCGGCGGATAGCGGCTGCATCCAGCCCAGCAGCAAAGTACAACCCAATATCCCTAAACCGTTTTTAATCTGTTGAAATAACCACATTTATTATTGTTCCATACAAAAGCAGATTTTATTGTCCTGTGGCTCATTAAAGCAACAGCAGCATACAGATTACAATTTCAAATTGTGTCTTTTCTCCTGCACAAACGGCTTTCAAGGTTATAATTACTTTTCATTTTCCTGCCTGTTTTATTATGAAAATTCGTATTCTGACCATTGGTCAAAAAATGCCGGCTTGGGTACTGACTGGTTTTGAAGATTATTTCAAACGTATACAGCCTTTTGTACAAACCCAGATTATTGAATTGCCGATGGCCAAACGTGGCAAAAATGATTCAGAAGCCGATATTTTAAAATACCGGCAGATTGAAGGTGATAGCATCTTAAATGCTCTGAAAGCCAATGAAACCCTGATTGCACTGGAAGTGGGTGGGCGTGAATTCAGCACCGAAAAACTGGCTGAAACCATGAAAGGCTGGATGCTGGAAGGCAATGATATTGCCCTGGCCATTGGCGGCCCGGATGGTCATTCTGAAGCGGTGCGTAAAGCTGCAGCATGGCACTGGTCTTTATCTAAACTGACCCTGCCACATCCACTGGTGCGAGTGATGCTGATTGAACAGCTGTACCGGGCCATGAGCATTAACCATAATCATCCTTATCATCGGGCGGGTTAAGAAAACCCTACCCATTGTTTCGTATTTAGAACATTCTGTTGAACCCGACCCGGTTTAATAAAGCATGTCGCTTTGACATGATAGGACCAGAATCGTGACATAGGCTTTCATTATGAATTTACAGACCCTTCCCGGCTTATTTATATCGCATGGTTCGCCTATGCTCGCGCTCAATCCTGAACAGGTCGGGCCGGCACTTGCCCGTTTAAGCACCAACCTGCCCAAACCGCAGGCGATTGTGGTGATGTCGGCGCATTGGGAAAGTCGCAGTCTTGAAGTCAACACCGGTATTCGTCCAGAAACCTGGCATGATTTCCGCGGCTTCCCGGAAGAGCTGTACCAGATTCGCTATCCGGCACCGGGACAACCTGAGCTGGCCGAAGAAGTATTACAGCTACTGGCCAATGCCGGTTTTAATGCGCATGCCAACAGCACCCGCCCGCGCGATCATGGGGTATGGATGCCTTTGCTGCATATGTATCCTGAAGCGGACATTCCGGTAATTGAAGTGTCGTTGCCGATGCATCTGCAAGCTGCAGATCTGTACAAGATTGGCCAGACCTTGGCGGTGTTACGTGAACGCCAAATTCTGCTGATTGGTTCAGGTAGTATTACCCACAATTTAAGAGAGCTATCTTGGGACAACCAGCACAGCGTGGTGCCAGAATGGGCTTCGACCTTCCGTAATTATGTGGTCAGCAAACTGGCACATCAGGACTATGATGCGGTGCTGGACTGGCCGACCATTCCGTATGTCAATCGCAACCATCCCACTATCGAACATCTGGCACCCCTGTTTTTTAGCATGGGCACCGGTCATCGTTTTAGTATTGTGCATAGCAGTTTTACCATGGGTGCACTGGGTATGGATATTTACCGTTTTGACTAAAATCTAGCGCGACCAAACATAACTTTTTATTATTTATTAACAAAAAATTATTTATGGATACATTTTGCAACCGGAAAGGGGCACATGTATCCATTTTTTTAAATAGCAAATCGGTTATATTCTGATAAATTTCCGAAAAGTGCTTTATTTATAAAATGAAACTCAAATATTTAGCTATTTTACTTTTCCCTTTAAGCTTGGCCGCTTGCCAGAGTAGTGATCTGCAACGTGCAGGAGATCTTGCAGTGTCTGTATTACAACAACAAAATGCCGATAAGATTGTCAGCGCTTACCAATGGTCTTTAGATACCGGTGCAGCCAAACCCCTGACCCTGAATTTTAATGACAATGGCCGTTTAAGTATTGGCACCAGCTGTAACCAGATGGGTGGTAACTGGCAGATTAACAACAACCAGTTACAGGTGGGTATGTTAATCAGTACCGAAATGGCCTGTGAAGCCAGCGCCATGCAGCAGGAACGTTTTGCTGCTGCCCTGTTCCAAAAACCTGTCAGCGTGCAGCTGGACATGAAAAATACGCAACAACCGAGCTTAATCTTGACCGCTGCAGATGGCCAGCAACATACTTTTCAGGGCAAAATGACGCCGGAAACCAAATACCAGTCGGCCGGTGAAACCATCTTCCTGGAAATTTCCCCGGAAACCAAAGCCTGTACCGGCGTTGCTCCACAAACCTGCTTGCAGGTACGCGAAGTCAAATACAATGAACAGGGTCTGAAAACCCAAGTTGATCAGGACTGGACTTTATTCTATGACCAAATTGAAGGCTTTCAGCACAATCCGAATGAACGCCAGATTATTCGGGTCAAGCGTTATGAACTGAAAAACCCGGCGGCTGATCAATCCAAATATGCCTATGTACACGATATGACGGTTGAAACTGGCCGGATCAATTAACAGCAGATCTTAAAAAATAACCCATAAAAAAAACCGAGGTCAGTGCCTCGGTTTTTTCAGCTTATACGCAGTTAAAACTTAGTATACGCCTTGAGCCAGCATTGCATCAGCAACTTTTACGAAGCCTGCAATGTTTGCGCCGTCTACGTAGTTAACAGTACCATCTTCCTGAGTACCGTATTTCACGCAGTTACGGTGAATTTCTTTCATGATTGCGTGTAAACGCTCATCTACTTCTTCAAACGTCCAGCCCAAACGTAATGCGTTTTGAGACATTTCCAGACCAGAAGTCGCTACACCACCAGCATTTGATGCTTTACCTGGTGCATACAGAATTTTCGCCTCAACGAATTTCTCAACTGCGTCTAAAGTAGACGGCATGTTGGCACCTTCAGCCACACAGATTGCACCGTTAGCCAGTAATACCTCAGCATCTTCACCGTTTAACTCGTTTTGAGTTGCACATGGCAGCGCGATGTCACACTTGATACCCCAAGGACGTTTGCCTTCCAAGTATTCAAAACCGTGTTTAGACGCAAATTCAGAGATACGGCCACGTTTGATGTTTTTCAGATCCATCACTTCTTTCAGCAATTCGTCTGTGAAACCATCTTTCACATACACAGTACCGTTAGAGTCAGACAGTGAAACCACTTTCGCGCCCAGGAACATGGCTTTTTCAGCAGCGTATTGCGCGACGTTACCTGAACCAGAGATTGCTACGACTTTGTCTTTGAAGCTGTCGCCACGAGTTTTCAGCATTTCCTCAGCGAAATAAACTGTACCGTAACCTGTTGCTTCTGGACGTGCCAAAGAACCACCGAATGTTAAGCCTTTGCCCGTGAACACACATGAAGTGTCATTGCTCAGCTTTTTCATCATACCGGCCATATAGCCAACTTCACGGCCACCTACACCAATATCACCCGCCGGGATATCTGTGTCTGAACCTAAATGACGATAAAGCTCGATCATTAACGCCTGGCAGAAACGCATGATTTCGCCTTCAGATTTACCTTTAGGGTCAAAGTCTGAACCGCCTTTACCGCCGCCCATTGGCAAAGTAGTTAAGGCATTTTTGAAAGTCTGTTCAAAACCTAAGAATTTCAGGATAGACAAGTTCACTGACGGGTGGAAACGCATACCACCTTTGAATGGACCAATTGCCGAGTTGTATTGAACACGGAACGCACGGTTCACATGAGTTTGACCCTGATCATCTACCCAGGAAACGCGGAACTGGATCGCACGTTCTGGCTCGACTAAACGCTCTAACAGACCATGTGCAGCGTATTGAGGATTCTTTACAATGAATGGCCACAGGCTGGTCATCACCTCTTCTACTGCTTGTAGAAACTCTGGTTGATAGGCATCACGTGTTTTAACGTAATCTAGGAAATCGTTAAGGCTGTTATATTTCAACGCTTAATCCTCAGCAGAATGTTGGATCAAAATTGGGCAAAATTTCAATCAATGATTTATTTTGGCGCAAAATATTAAATATCTTTTGTTAACAATCTACAATAGTTTTTTTCAAAAAACTTTATTTAATCCATATTTTCAATAAATTAGATTGATCAAAATTGAAAAATTATTCCATTTTTTGTAAGCAAATATGTATTTAAAATTGGCCATTTTGCCCAAAAATAAAGCAGATTATGGTCCAACTTTGTACACAAGCTTAATGCTTGAAAACATGCTAGAATCTGCGGCTCAGGTTTATTGTTCGCTTTCTCTGCGCCCTTCGCAGCCGTGGTTTTTACATGAATTCGCAAATTGCTCTCATCCAGAATATTGATGCCTTGCTTCCTCAAACCCAATGCGGTTTATGTGGACATCGGGATGGATGTTTACCCTATGCAAAGTCGATTGCCGAAGGTGAAGCCGCCAATAAATGTGTACCGGGCGGTCAACCGGTTGCCGATGCGCTGGCCAAACTGCTAGGCAGAGAACGCTTAACTGCCGAAGCCAGTGTCTGGCCCATTCAGTCCGATGGCCGTCCGCAGCGTATGAAAGCGGTGATTCGTGAAGATGAATGTATTGGCTGTACCAAATGTATTAATGCCTGCCCGGTCGATGCCATTTTAGGTTCCGGCAAACTGATGCACAGCATTCTGACCGACCTGTGTACCGGCTGTGAACTGTGTATTCCACCCTGCCCGGTGGACTGTATTGATCTGGTTGAAGATGTCAAACCCGTACCCACAGACGCGGAACGGATGAGCGAGCAGAAGGATTTACGCCAGCGCTATTATGCGCACATTCAGCGTGAAGAGCTGCGCCGCCTGCACCGTAAAGGGCCCGTGGTGCGTGCTGAGATTGATACCGCGCTGTTCGCCCAGTTCTCGCAGCAGACCGATGCCGTACCGGAAATCCAGATGGTTGAAAAAGCCGATCATCCGGCTGTCACCCACGATGCCAAAACCACCATCGAGCTGGCCAAGCTCAGAACCCAGATCAAAAAATTAGAAAAACAGCTGAGTGTGCGTGAAGATGCCAACAAGCGCGCGCAACTGGCGCAGCTTCAGCAACAATTACAGCACTTACAGGGAGAGGCCTAATTCATGAGCAGCGCAGTCAAACCGGTAAAAAACTTGACCCGAAAGCAGGTCTATACCTTTTTTGAGCGCTTGCGTGAACAGCGTCCGCATCCAACCACCGAACTGAATTTCTCCTCACCGTTTGAATTGCTGGTGGCAGTGACCTTATCGGCGCAGGCCACCGACGTCAGCGTGAACAAAGCCACAGATAAGTTATTTCCAGTAGCGAATACTCCGGAAGCGATTTATGCACTGGGGGTTGATGGGCTAAAGGACTATATCAAGACCATTGGCCTATATAATTCCAAAGCGGAAAATGTGATTAAGGCCTGTAAAATCCTGATTGAAAAGCATAACAGTCAGGTACCGGAAAATCGGGCCGATCTGGAAGCCTTACCGGGTGTGGGGCGTAAAACAGCCAATGTGGTGCTGAATACAGCGTTTGGTCAACCGACCATGGCAGTTGATACCCATATTTTCCGTGTCGGCAACCGAACCGGTTTAGCGGTGGGTAAAAATGTGCTGGAAGTGGAACACCGTCTGGTGAAAGTGATTCCGAAAGAATTTATCGTTGATGCACATCACTGGCTAATTCTGCATGGCCGCTATTGCTGTATTGCCCGCAAGCCCAAATGTCATGAATGTGTGGTGGCCGATGTCTGTAACTGGCCAGACCGGTTTGAGTTTGGAGCTGCGCGCCAGATTGCAGTCAAAAATATTGAAGCTGAATCCTGAATTCAGCTTTTTTATACTTGAAGATGACCTGCGCTGCATATTCGAGGTAGATCATTCAATAATGCTGATGTAAGTCGGGCGATAAAAACCCGCTTAGTCTTGTGCGTCTTTATCCT
Source organism: Acinetobacter sp. YH12132 (assembly GCF_013418645.1). NCBI lineage: Bacteria > Pseudomonadati > Pseudomonadota > Gammaproteobacteria > Moraxellales > Moraxellaceae > Acinetobacter > Acinetobacter sp. YH12132. Next base: position 84,161 of record NZ_VPBR01000002.1, on the reverse strand, counting down.
GTGCTTTTTTCTGCTGCTCTAATTGCGCCTGCAATTTAGGATGCAATTGACGCTGCTGTGGCTGGTTGGCATTTGCAGCACGTTCTTCCTGACGCACTTTTAGCAGCATTTTATAGCTGATATAAAACAGACCCACCAACATGGCCAGGAACAGCACCATTAAAATTAACATACCAATTTTCACCGAGGCAGTTTCCTTATACGCACGCAAATAAAAAAGGAGCCCTACTATGACCGAGGACTCCCTTAAAGTCAAAACAATCAGCGGGTGATTATTTTGCCTGATCTAAAATTGCGAACAGATCCGCTTGTACGTCTTCAATTGGACGTAGACCGTTAAGTTTGTCATACGTCGGTGCATTTTCACCTGTCGCTGCGCGGCCTTGGTAGAAACCAACCAGTTGCTCAGTTTCAGTGTGGTAAGACGCTAAACGCTTACGAATGGTTTCTTCCTGGTCATCTGGACGTTGTACCAGATCTTCACCCGTTTCATCATCTTTACCTTCCACTTTTGGCGGATTGTAAACGATGTGATAAACACGACCAGAAGCCGGGTGCTGACGGCGACCAGACAGACGCTGTACGATTTCTTCGTCCGGTACATCAATTTCAATCACGTGATCAATGTTGATGCCTTCTTTTTCCAGCGCTTCCGCTTGTGGAATGGTACGCGGGAAACCATCAAAAATGCAGCCATTGGCACAATCAGGTTGAGCAATACGCTCTTTCACTAAACCGATGATCAATTCATCTGAAACCAGACCACCGCTTTCCATTACGTTTTTAGCCTGTAGACCTAATTCAGTACCTTCACGAATCGCAGCACGGAGCATATCACCGGTTGAAATTTGTGGGATATTGTAGCGCTTACAGATCAACTGAGCTTGTGTACCTTTACCTGCTCCAGGTGGTCCGAGTAAGATAATGCGCATAAAAAAACATCCTCATTTTTAACAATGTACATGACACTTTGTTCATGACGAACTCAGGTTCGACATGCTGTCCAGCATCCAATTATAAGAAAGCGACAAACAAATGTATTAAACCAGCAATAAAACCGGTTACCCCTCCCAATACAATCAAGATCCATTCATCTTCCTGAAAGGCAGGACGCAATAAATTTTGAAACTCTCTTGGTGTAAGTTCAAGAATACGTTCTCTAAACATTTGATAGATTTTCTGTGCACGGCTCGCATTAAAGGCTGGGTCGCATACAGGCACCATCGTAATTTCAATTGAGCGATCGATCAAGTCTGTCTTGAGTTTTGCGTATTCTTTTGGCCCTAAAGACAATTGTAAAGAGGTTCTGACCAGTGGGGTTTCCATAATTTCATTAATATGGCGTTTAACAATCCGACGGGTCTTGTCTTTTTTACTGCCATACATCATTTCGGTCATAATGGATTTTAAAGTAATTAAATCTTCGGTGACCACACTGGCAAATACATCAGACACCTCTTCCTGGCGCTTCATAAAGGCACCCTGAACATTATAGGTGCCAATGCGCGGAATAACAGGTTTAATCCACGGAAATTTGCGACTCTGTGTTCGCGTAAAAAATTGCGGATACTTCACATAATGCGGTTCAATCGGGTTGAACACCATCCAGATCGCAATCCAGTTGGTTAAAAAGCCCCAGATGGCGGCCCAGAATGGTACGGTCCAGTGCCACGGCACAATAAACCAGACAATCATCTGGAATATACCAAAGAACATCCCGATTAACGCACTGATATGCCAGATAAAGTTAATTTCTTTCTGGCCCACTTTCAGGAACATGCGCACCATTAAACGGCGGTCGCCTTCCATCTGGCGTACCACCATTTCGCGCATATCCACCAGTGACTCGACATTCAAAGTCAGTTCAGTGACCAGTTCACGTAGCACCGCAGGCAGCTGTTTATGTGCCTGGGCATAAATGCGGCGTTTAATTGAATAGGGCAGGTTCTCCCACAGCACAGCATTGCGGTCGATCATCACCTCATCAATTAAATGCTCCAGCTCGAAACCGACCTGCTCGCCAATAATCCGTGCCATATCTTCCGGGTCCATGGCATCCAGAAATTCGCGCAATGAGCCCAGTTTAGACAAGGTATTGTCGGTAATAATGCCTGAAATACGCCCGGCTTTTCTCGGCACAATCCCCTGCCAGCCCACCGGCAACGGCCCCAGATGAAAGCCCCAGAAATTAATGGGATAGAACACCATTTTCAGTGCCATCCACACGTGGGCCCAGGTCACAAAAGCGGTGACAGGGATAATGCTGAGCACAGCCCAAAAATCCGGGCGATTCAAAAAGGTTTGCCACAACTGATTGATGTACTCAAGCATGCATATTTTCCATATTTATTTCTAATTACCGGATTCTAAAAGCATTTAACTCGCTATTCTGGCTATAAACCCACACTTAAAGTATAGGAAAATTGTAGTTTTGGCTCGGTTTCTGCAATCACCCGACCGGCCCGATCTTCCAGTTTTTCACCTGCACCAATCCCCACACTAAAGGTACTGATCCGTTCACGGCTCAGCAAGACATAAGCAAGATCTACACCAGCGCCCAGACGTGCTTTCTCTTTCTGGTCGACCACTTTGGATTCAAGATGACCCGCATAAGCTCCGATATAATAACCATTTTTATCTTTACCGGTGAAATGATATGGCAAGCGAAAGCCAATTTGTCCACCCGGTTCATGATCCCCATTTAAAAATGCCCCAGCTTTGGCATAGGCAATGCCGTAGGGATTGACCCATTCTGCATTTAAATGAAGTAATTTTTGTGTAATTCCTGCCCCGACATTCCAGGTTTTTGTATCTTCCCCGGTCAATTTTGCCTGCGGGAAAAAAGAAGATTCTTCGGCATAGGCCACATTGCACAGCGCAATACATGCCACTAAGGAATATACTTTTTTCATTATTTTCACCAAGTTCCTTAATTCTAATTGTAAAACAATCCTGTTTTATTTTTTTGACTGTAGCAGATTTACCCGGATTCTTATATACAGCAGCCGATCTTTTTATTGTCGCAAAAGTCAAAAACCTAAATCACATTATTTGTGTCGAATCGGTCATGCAGGCATACGCAAAGCGCTGTGTTATCGGCTAGAATAACAGCCCTATTCTCATCTCCTTGATCTGTTTAAGCCGATTGCATATGAAACAGCACTTTCCTTTAAAAAACGTTCAGCAAGAAAAGCGCATTTTTCGCAATCGGGTGTTCATCTCTATCGGGCTGGTCAGTTTCTTTTTGCTGCTGCTGGTGGTGCGTTATGCCTATCTGCAAATCAGCAGCTTTGATGAGTTTGCCACCGCATCTGACAAAAACCGGATTCGCCTGCAACCCTTAGCGCCCGCGCGCGGTTATATTTATGACCGTAATGGAGTATTGCTGGCCGATAACTATCCGGTCTTTACCGCGACCTTAAGCCGGGCCGATGTCGAAGATATTGATGCCACCATCGAACGGCTGACCCCGATTTTGGAACTGACTGAAGAAGATATTGAACGCTTCCAGAGCCGGATTAAAACCGCACGTAAAACTGAACGGGTGTCCATTAAACTGAATCTGAACGAAACCGATATTGCCCGTTTCAGTGAAGTGAAATTCCAGTTTCCCGGGGTGAATATTGAAACCCAGATGACCCGTTACTATCCACATGGTGAGCTGTTTGCGCATGTGATTGGTTATGTGGGCCGGATCAATGACAAAGAGCTGAAAGAGATTGATAAAGATGCCTACGCCGGCACCAACCTGATTGGTAAAATTGGCGTAGAAAAATCATACGAACATTTACTGCATGGCGTACCGGGCAATGAATCGGTCGAGGCCGATGCACACGGTAATGTGCTGCGTCACTTGGGCCGTAAAGATCCGGTTCGCGGTAATGATCTATACCTGTCCTTAGATTATGGCCTGCAAGTGGTGGCCTCTGAACAGCTGGCCGGCCGCCGTGGTGCGATTGTCGCGCTCGATCCACGTACCGGGGAAATTCTGGCGCTGGTGTCGAGCCCCAGCTTTAACCCGAACCTCTTTGTCACCGGCATCAGCCATACCAACTATGCTGCCCTGCGCGACAATATTGACCAGCCGCTATATAACCGTGCCGTGCAAGGGGTGTATCCGCCCGGCTCGACCATTAAGCCAATGTTTGGTTTAGGCGGGATTCATTATGGTCTGGTCGACTGGAGCACCGCGATTCAGGATTATGGCTATTTCACCTTACCGGGCGATAGCCACCGTTTCCGTGACCATAAAAAATCGGGGCATGGCATTGTCAACATGCACACCGCTCAGGTGGTGTCCTGTGATACCTATTTCTATGTATTGTCCTACCGGATGGGCATTGAAAAGATGAATGACTGGATGCGCCAGTTTGGTTTTAGTGAGCGCACTGGCGTCGATTTACCAAGTGAAAGCACCGGCCTATATCCAAGTCCGGAATGGAAGATGCGTACCCGTAATGCCAAATGGATGCGCGGCGAAACCATTTCCGTCAGTATTGGTCAGGGTGCTTTTACCGCGACACCATTACAACTGGCCATGGCCACTGCCATTACCGCCAACCAGGGCTTTAAAGTCACGCCACACGTGCTGCGTGAAAGCCGCGGTGCGCGTCCATTTAAGGTGCATAATGGTACCAATGGCCGCATTGAATTTAACGGGACCGACGAAGACTGGATTAAAATGCGCGATGCCATGGTGGATGTCATTCAATCAGGCACCGGTAAAGGTATTAAAGGCGGCCTGCAATATTCAATTGCCGGAAAAACCGGGACCGCGCAGGTCAAAAGTATTGCCCAGGGCAAACGCTATAATGAAGCACTGCTCACCGATCGCCAGCTTGACCACGGTTTATTTGTCGGCTTCGCTCCGGCAGAAAAACCTGAAATTGCCATTGCGGTGATTCTGGAAAATGGCCGTGGCGGGAGTGCTGCCACGGCCCTGGCCCGTCCAATTCTGGATTACTGGCTACTCAACAAAGACAAGAATCCGATTCGCCCATCTGCGGCCCAAATTAGTGGTGGCCTGATGACCGCCGGTTTAAAGCCAAGTGAACTGCCAAGTGCCGAAGGTGCTCGTAGCACCACCACTCCGGCTCAGGATACTGCTGCATCTGCGCCAGCAACACCGGCCGCTGCCCCATCTGCCACAATAGAGAGTGACTAAACCATGAAAAACCAGCTACGAATTATTGGTGGAGACTGGAAACGTCGCCAGTTGGCCTTTGCCAGTATTGACGGTTTACGCCCGACGCCGGACCGGGTGCGTGAAACCCTGTTTAACTGGCTGATGTGGGATGTGCAAAATGCCAAAGTGCTGGACCTGTGTGCCGGCTCGGGGGCGCTTTCCTTTGAAGCGCTATCACGTGGTGCTGCACAGGTCACCATGATTGAACCGGACCGCACTCAAGCCCAGTTCCTGACCCAGAACCTAGAACTGTTAAAAGTCACCAAAGCCCGCGCCCAGTTAAAAATCAGTACTGCACAGCAGGCGCTGGCCAGCCTGAAAGACAGCTATGATCTGGTGTTTCTTGATCCGCCTTATAACCTGGATTTATGGGAACAGCTGGCACAATTGGCTGATCCATTAATTCAGGATAAAGGCTTGATTTATGTCGAGGCCGACCGTGATCTAAACCAGCTAAAACTGCCGGCCTCCTGGCAGCAAATCAAGGAAACCAAAGCCGGTACAGTCCGCGCCGGACTGTATCAGAAATCACTTTAACGTTTGATTGAACGGTTATAAAAAAAGGATTCCAGATGGAATCCTTTTTGATTTATACGCCCGGTCGTAATGGACGCTGCACTCCAGAAGTCGGCGGCAAAGCCGTCACTGGTTTGGCCTTAGCTGGATTACTCACCTGTGGCTTCTTCACGGGCGGCTTGTTGGCCACCGGACGATTTGGCTTTACCGGTTTGCTTTGTGCAGGTTTACTCTGTGTCGGTTTATGTGCAGGACGATTGGCCTGACCCGGTTTTTGCCCATGCGGACGTTGAGCATGCGGTCGATTCACTGGCTTAACCGATGGACGCTGCTGAATATACACCGGACGGCGTTCATGTTCCCAACGCGACACGGTATATGGATAGCTTGAATAGCCTCGATCATATCCGGTATAGACGCTATGTCGTGGACCATTCTCATACGGCGTGACCACACACCCGGTAAGCGCCACCGCCACCAGCGACACAAAAGCCAGCTTTTTCATGCAATTTATTCCCTGTTCAGATGGCTGCATTTTCAGCAATTAGCATGAATTTACTGGCAATTTTTTGTTGCGTTCCTGTATGTACAAGTTCACATTTCATGCATATCTTGGCTATTTTTCTGGTGGATAAAAGAAAAGACTGGCCGAGCTTCTGTCCAGTTAAGGTTTTATCTGCTCTTCCCAATCTAATATTTAAATATAGATATAGAATTGACTTAGGATAAATGTGCTTTTGACTCGATATTCAAGCAGCACAAATATTGAATGCACAAAAGAAAAAAAAAGACAGCCGTAGCCATCTTTTTAGAATCAGGGAAAAATAGAGATATTGCTTAGGCTATTTAGTTTTTAAACAGGCCCTGTTTTTCAATAAACTCAATAATCTGCTCCAAACCATCTTTGGTTTTCATATTGGAAAATAAAAATGGTTTATCACCACGCATGCGCTTGGCATCCTGATCCATTACTTCCAGACTGGCGCCGACCATCGGGGCTAAATCGGTTTTGTTAATAATCAGCAAATCAGATTTGGTAATGCCCGGCCCACCTTTACGTGGAATTTTTTCACCACCGGCCACATCAATCACATATAAAGTCAGATCGGATAATTCCGGACTAAAGGTTGCCGCCAAGTTATCGCCACCACTTTCAATAATGATCAATTCCAAGCCATCGAACTTTTCACACAAGTCGTCAATCGCTGCCAGGTTAATCGAAGCATCTTCACGGATGGCAGTGTGCGGACAGCCACCTGTTTCGACACCGACAATCCGGTCTGGGCTCATGGCTTCGTTGCGGGTAAGAAAGTTGGAGTCTTCCTTGGTATAAATGTCATTGGTGACCACCGCCATGTTATAGCGCTGGCGCAAGGCCTGACATAAATTGAGAGTAAGTGCAGTTTTACCTGAACCGACTGGACCACCGATGCCGACACGTAATGGAGAACGTTCTGTCATGTTGATTTTCCTTTTCTTGTCCCTCTCCTCTTAGGAGATAAGCAGTCATACTGCGCTAAGGTGAGGTGATTTCCTTCTCCCAAAGGGAGAGAGAATATTGATTAAATTTTTGAGCCCTCTCAATCTCCCTTTAAAAAGGAAGACTTTAAGAACGAAATAAGCGTGAATACTGAGTTTCATGCGCCATACTCAGCATGGCGTAATTGGGTAAGGCGCTACTGAGCTGCTCATCTTCCAGCGTTAAGGCTTTTTCGATGGCTGCCGGAACCTGCTCATGTAAATACCATAAAATCCGTTGCCCACTCATCTGCCCCAGCGGGACAGTTTTCACCGCCGCCAGCACCTGATTTTCCAGCACAGTAAAGGTATAAGCGGTTAATACATCTGCGTCATTGAGACCCAACTGGCCGCAGAGCTGGGCATAAACCGGCACAAAACCTAGCTGTTTTTTCACCGTCACCGGCATTTTCAGCACATCTTTAATCCATGCATTAAGAGAAAATGCCAGCTGCTGTGATTCTGCTAAAAGTTCACGGCTTTCCCGACTGGCACGATAAATCTGCGCCCAATGATCAAACTGTGTGTCATCATCATAAAATTGCATCAGCCGTTTTAAGACCGGTAGTTCAAAACGTACCAGTAGCATCTCCAAGACTTCTTCAAAGTAGGCGATGCTACTGCTTTCATCTTGAATCAGGCCCTGATCAATCGCACTTTCTACCCCTTGCGAATAGCAATACGCTCCGACCGGTAACGCTGTCGAGGACAGCGTTAGCAGTTTGAGCAGTTGCGCTGCATTAGTGATGGGCATGGGCGTGAATAGCCTTGATCGAGCTTAAACGATGATCATGACTGTGCTGTGCGTATGCCCCGCTTTCTGGTTCAAAGGGATGCTCGACTTCACTCACAGTCAGACCCAGTCCAATGACCATTTCAGCCAGCACATGATCTGGTTCAAAATACAGTGCAGTTGGCGTGAGCATCAGCGGTACATGGCGGTTGCCGAGGTGATACGCCGCTTTCAATAAATCAAAATCGGTTTGGGCGACCACTTGCATCAGGTGTTCAGGTTTTGCATCGACCCGGAGTACATCCCCTTGTTCAGTGGCAATAAATGAGCCGCTACGCAAAATGCCGGTACGCGGCAGGTCTGCACCAATATCGGCGCCTGATTTTAATGTTGCACGAAATCGGCTCTTTTGGCGGGTGTCAAAACTGAGTTCGACGGTTTCAAAAGTGCTTCCCTCTGAAATGTGTTCTATTCGTTGAGTGTAGATGTTCATGCTGTTCCTTTTGTCACGAAGATGTTTTGCTTTGGCTTATGTTTTTCAATTTCAAAGCAAAATATCTGTAAATTTACGCATCAAAAGTAAGCAGTTTTTATGCCAATTATGAGTTTTCTTGGTGCATCATTTTTTCTTTTTTGTATTAGCTAACACATCTAAGCGAGGATGATTTGGAACTGTTAATCCATATTGATTAGAAATTCGCTCAGCAATATAGAAAGGTATATTGTTTTGTTTGCAAATTTTTTCTAGCTCCTCTCTATCACTCTTGTCGATTTTTAATCCAGCAATTACAGAACATAAAAATTTCTGTTGAGAAAAAGGCTGTATAGGATTAGTAATATTATATTTTAATATACGAAATTCCTTCTCATACCTCCATTCTTGCGATTTAGTTAAGTATACTTTTTCGGTAATTACCCTTCCATCCGAGTTAAGTCGATCCGTTTTTGAAACTACAGGAATCATTTTTACGTAATTAACAGGAATCGGAAGAAAGTTTAATAGGCCAGCTCCTTTACTGAGCTCTTTTTTTGAAAACTTAAACTCAATTAAAAAACCTGTATGATTTTTTGCATAATGAGACCACATTAAAATATTAAGAGGATTATGATTTAAACAGCAAACTCCAAAATTCACATGCAACTTTTCAAAATAACTCAAGTCATCCATCTCTTTTTTTTGAATATGGCTTACTCTTTTAGCTAATAGTAGTCGTTTTGCAGGCGATAATTTTTCTATTCCTGCTTGTGCAATAACTTTTTTTAATTCTTGAGCAGAATGAAAATGATCATTTGAAATACCATATACACAATCAAAAGGATCATTGAAGTCCTTAGGAGGTGTAAAACGTATCGTTCCATTTCTTAAAATAGCTAAAGATCCATCAGAAAACCGTACATGCTTATAAAGATAAATATATTCTTCATCTTGATATTCAAAAGGATATTCAGAAATATTCAGCAAGTTAACTCTCTCTTCTTTTTAAGTCCTAGATAAATTCGCTTGTATACCTTTTATACAGTTAATTCAAGAGTTAGCACCCTCATCCTCTTACGGAAATATATTCCTCATCCCAAAGAGAGAAGGAACATAGCAGCAATTAAACTAATAGCTTATTTCCCTCTCCTTTTAGGAGATGAGAAGCACTGCTTCGCAAGGGAGAGGTCAATTAAAAAAGAAAATACCTTTGCGCCATTGGCAATACTTCCGCAGGCTCACAAGTCAGTAACTTCCCATCCGCCCGAACTTCATAAATTTCAGGATCGACTTCCATTACAGGACAGTAGGTATTCAACTTCATATCCTTTTTCTGAATATCCCGCGTACCTTTACATGGACTAATTAACTTTTTTAGACCCAGTTTTTCATGCACACCAGCCTCAATCGCCACTTGCGACAAGAAGGTAATACAGGTGTTATGCACACCACGCGCATTAGCACCAAACATCGGACGATAATGCACAGGCTGTGGCGTTGGAATCGAAGCGTTAATATCGCCCATTGGCGCTGCCGCAATCATCCCGCCTTTAATAATCATCGATGGTTTTACGCCAAAAAATGCAGGTTTCCACAACACTAAATCAGCAAGTTTACCCACTTCCACCGAGCCAATTTCATGACTTAAACCATGGGTAATCGCAGGGTTAATCGTATATTTGGCGATATAACGTTTCACACGATGATTGTCATGCGTGGCATTGTCACCCTCTAAAGGTCCACGCTGCACTTTCATTTTATGTGCGGTTTGCCATGTGCGAATCACGACCTCACCGACACGCCCCATCGCTTGTGAATCCGATGACATCATGGCAATTGCGCCTAAGTCTTGCAAAATATCTTCCGCAGCAATGGTTTCACGGCGAATACGACTTTCCGCAAACGCCACATCTTCCGAAATTGCAGGATCTAAATGGTGACAGACCATCAACATATCCAGATGTTCATCAATGGTGTTGATGGTATAAGGACGGGTTGGATTGGTCGACGATGGCAACACATTTGGCTGACCAATGGCTCTTAAAATATCAGGCGCATGTCCACCACCGGCACCTTCGGTATGATAAGTGTGAATGGTACGGTTTTTAAATGCCGCCAACGTTTCTTCCAAGAAACCACTTTCATTTAAAGTGTCGGTATGAATTGCGACTTGCACGTCAAATTCATCTGCCACAGTCAAACAGTTATCAATCGCTGCAGGTGTCGAGCCCCAATCTTCATGCAGTTTTAAACCCACTACACCTGCACGAATTTGCTCGGCAATCGGTTCAGGCTGACTGAGGTTACCTTTACCCAATAAACCAATATTCATGGGTAAATCGTCAATGGCTTGCAGCATGGTGGAAATATGCCAAGGACCCGGAGTCACCGTCGTTGCCGATGTGCCTGCTGCAGGACCTGTACCGCCACCAATCATGGTGGTGACGCCTGACATGAGTGCAGTTTCCACTTGTTGTGGGCAAATCCAATGAATATGGGTATCCACACCACCTGCTGTTAAAATTTGTCCTTCACCTGCAATCACTTCAGTAGCAGCACCAAGTGGAATGGTAATATCCGGCTGAATATCAGGGTTGCCGGCTTTACCAATTTTCCAGATACGTCCGTTCTTTAAACCGACATCAGCTTTAACAATGCCCCACCAATCTACAATTAAAGCATTGGTAATGACGGTATCGGCAACGTCATCAGCCAAAAGTTGTGACTGCCCCATTCCATCACGAATGACTTTACCACCACCAAATTTAACTTCTTCACCATAAGTGGTGAGGTCTTGTTCCACTTCAATAAATAGTTCGGTATCGGCCAAACGAACCCGATCGCCTACCGTTGGACCAAACATTTCCGCATAGGCACGGCGTGACATTTTCATTTTAATTTTTCCTTAATCCAATGGACCCATGACACGACCGGCAAAGCCATAGACTTCGCGTTTACCGGCTAAAGCCACCAGTTCAATATCCCGGCTTTGACCCGGCTCAAAACGTACCGCTGTGCCTGCGGCAATATTTAAACGAAAACCTCGTGCCGCTTCACGGTTAAATTGCAAAGCATCATTGGCCTCATAAAAATGAAAATGTGAACCGACTTGAATCGGACGATCTCCGATATTACTGACGGTCATTTTTAAGGTCTGACGTCCGACATTCATTTCAATGTCTGAGTCTGGGGTAAAAATTTCACCCGGAATCATGCGCTTCTCCTAAATAATTGGCTGATGAACCGTGACCAGTTTTGAGCCATCTGGAAATGTCGCTTCGACTTGGACTTCAGCAATCATTTCCGGAATGCCATCCATCACATCTTCACGTTTTAATAATGTGGTGCCGTAATGCATTAGCTCACTCACGCTCATGCCATCACGCGCGCCTTCTAACAACGCGGCAGAAATATAGGCAATCGCCTCGGGATAGTTCAGTTTTAGCCCACGTGCTTTACGGCGTTCGGCCACCAAGCCCGCAGTAAAAATTAGCATTTTGTCTTTTTCAGTGGGATTGAGTTCCATATCTCGTTCCTAAGTTTGTTCTAAAGGGTGTAATGCAAAATGTGTGCTCAAAAAATTAAATTCCCTCTGCTTTCAGGAGATGAGTAACACTGCTACGCAAGGAGGGATTAATCAATCTCCCTAAATCCCTCTTTAAAAAGAGGGACTTTTATGTCCGCCAAATCCTCGGAAATTCTTCATCTAAATCAAACCAGTAACCGCGCAGCTTGGCGCGTATCGCAGCAAAGGCATCATGACACTGGCGTACGTCATCACCCAGATAACGTGCTGTCACCACATCATCCAGCAGGGTTAACGTCACCTTAATATCCATGCGCATAATCAGCTCACGGATTTGATCAATCTGCTGATCTAAATAGAATTTTGAGCGGAATTTTTCTGGCGGCACTGCCCAGAAGCTAGCCATGACTGCATGACCGTTCATTCCCAAACAGGAGCTGAGCCAGCGGTCATTGCCACTAAAACTCAAACGGTCAGTGACCAGTAATTTATTGTTCCGGTACAGCTGAAATCGATTTTGATAACTGCCCTCGATAAATGTTTCATGGCGCGCCTGACGGCCCAGTACCAACATATCCCAACCAATAAAACTGGCGGCATCCTCCAAAATAACTCTGGTTTCAGAATTGGCATGTGCACCATTAAAGAGCACGGTTTCTTGCGGTAGCCATTCAAAAATAGAGGTATCTTTAACTGTAATATCAATATGTTGGAAAGCCTGTTTTTGATTGGTCTTGTACCATTTTCCTGCACCCGGCGTGGTCACCAAGGCATGTGCGGCCTGCTCTGCCGACATCTGAAAGGTTAAATGATCGCCCCCGGCAATGCCTGCCGGTGGATGCACAATAATGGCGTGGCACACCCCGGTTTTTTCCGGCCACAGCATTTTTTGCACCCGAACAGGACCATGATGTTTACGATGTTCCAATACGGTGCGATTTTTTGCGCCTTTAAAGCCAAGTTCGAGCTGTGCAAACCAATATTGCACCGCAGGCTTCACTTCTGTTGCCACCAGCTGATTCATTTTGCTCAATTCGTATCTTTTTGAAGTCTATGCCCTAGCATTAAGCAATAACTGCACCAGTTTCTATCGGCGCAGATTTCGCTTTGGCTGACTGCCATTTCTTGCTATGGTGCATCTGCATAGGGAATGAGGATGTGAACAATATGCAAATTCGTGATCAAATTGTTTTAGTGACTGGCGGCGCACGCGGTTTAGGCCTGGCCATTACCCGGACCTTATTGGCGGAAGGGGCGCGTGTAGTGGTAAATTATTTAAACAGTGCCGCTGCTGCCGAGCAACTGGTGCAACAGTATCCTGAGCAGGTCTTTGCCTATCAGGCCGATGTCACTGACAAAGCCCAGGTGCAGGCACTCTTTGCCGCAGCCAAGGCGCGTTTTGGTCAGGCCATTCATAGTGTCATCAACAATGCCTTAATTAACTTTGAGTTTAATGGTGATGCCCGTCCCAAAGTCGAAGATCTGACGCCGGCCATCATGCAGCAACAGTTTGATGGTGCAGTTGTGGCTGCCCTCAATACCACCCAAGCAGCGCTTGAGGATATGAAAACTGCCGGATTTGGCCGTATTGTGAATATTGGTACCAACCTCGTGCAGAATCCGGTGGTGCCTTATCATGACTACACCACCGCCAAAGCCGCACTGTTGGCCTTTACCCGTACTGCAGCGCATGATCTGGGCCAATATGGTATTAACGTGAATATGTTGTCTGGCGGGCTGCTCCAAACCACCGATGCCAGCAAAGCCACGCCAGATGCGGTATTTGATTTAATTGCTGCCTCGACGCCACTACGCCGTGTTACCACCCCAGAAGAATTTGCCGCAGCTATTATGATGTTCCTGTCACCGTATTCGCGTGCAGTCACCGGGCAAAACCTGATTGTTGATGGCGGTCTGGTCAAAGGTTAACTGCAGTTTTGTGTGACTTTTATCACAATAAACTAATTTTTAAGCAGTTAAACCGGTTTGTCATGCTAGAGGTGGGCTGAATTCGCTAGACTATGGTCCATCCTCTCTTCACTATTTTGCTAACATGAAACCCCTGTTTGCTTTGGCCTGCTGTACCCTGCTGAGCGCCTGTATGTTCGGTAACTCCCAAGAATTAAAACGCGCTGAACAATTGCTGGCGCAATTTGAATGCCACAATATTGAAACAACGCTGATGACCCATAGTGCTATTAACAGCTATCACGAACATGCGCTGGTTGCCGCCCGGCAAACAGCCAGCCGTTATGTGGAACAGTATCGGGAAGGTGAACAGCAATCCAGCCTGGCGGTGGATGAAATTGTGCAGCAGCAATATCAGCTTTATACCGCAGCCTGCCAATCGTTGGGCGGGATTTTCCCCAAAGCAGAACAGCCTTAAATCAAAATTAGATATTTAGAAGTTTGATCACACAAAACAGCGGATCAATCAGAGAGAAGCTTCAATCTCTCACATCTTGATGTACGGCCAATGTTGATATTGAAAGCATATAAATAAGAAGACAGGGCCGATGCCCTGTCTTCTGTTTTTAACGATGAACGATTATTCAGCCTCTGCATAGTAACGGGTATCGACACTAAACTGTTCCGGGAATTTGGCGGCAATGCTGGCATAAAACGCCATGATTTCTGCCATGTCTTTTTCCATATCTCCCGATGGATAGACAATTTTACCTACCCCACATTTTTTCTGGGCGTAGTCCATATAGGCCAGTGCAATCGGCACGCCAGCCGTTACCGCCACATGATAAAAACCGGTTTTCCACTGTTCCTGTTTGGCGCGTGTACCTTCTGGCGTAACCAGCATCACCAGCTTGGGATGCTGCTTGAACAAATCGCTCATCAGCTGCACCATGCTCGGACGCTGCTCACCGGCTGCCTTCGGACGACGGTCAATGCCAATTCCGCCCATTGCACGGACAAAAGGCCCAAACGGAAACTTCATATAACTGTCTTTAATGGTCAGGCGAACATTCACGCCCAAGGCTTTAAGCGCCAAACGTGCATATAGTGCATCCCAGTTACTGGTATGCGGCGCGGCAATCATCACACACTGGTCCAAATCCAGCGGCCAGTGATTGTCAATTTCCCAGCCCATCAGCCCCAAGCTCTGTTCTGCCAACTTCTCAAACACAAGCACAATCCACACAATAAAAATTGCGCGAAGTTTAACAACTCAACAGATTTAAAAAAGAGCAGATTGCCGAATATTTAATCAATTAATATATAAATGTATACAATTAGCCAAACCGTCAATCGCCATTCCTGCCAATCTTTCGGGTTTTTCTTAAATAAACCGGATGCCGGAAACTGAAAATAAATACTCACAGAAACCCAACAGGGCAATTTTTACAATCAGGCTATGCTGACCCTATCTGTCCTGTCAGGAGATTGATCGGTGAAAATAAAAATTTTGAGCCTTGCCCTCACGGCGCTGTTACTGGCCGCCTGTGATAACAATAAAACCCCTGAAACCGCCCGCGATGCAGAAACCACCTCACCTGCCGCAGCCACTGACATGAGCGCCAATGATACAGCCGCCACCGCACTGGACTGGCCGGGAGAATATAAAGGGGTCTTGCCGTGTAGCGACTGCCAGGGCATTGAAACCGAGCTTGAGCTAAAAATGGATAAAACCTATGAGCTGAGTGAAGAATTCCTGGGCCGTGCCAATGGTCAGGAGTCCAAAATTACCGGTACGTTTGAATTTGACCCGAATGATCCTGCCGTTATTATTCTGGATCAGGCTGCCAATAACCGTAAATTCTTTGTCGGTGAAAACTTTATTGAAGCGCGCGATGTCAACAATGGCGACAATATTGATGCCAGCCAGAATTATCGTCTGCAAAAAGACCTGCAATAAAGCACAAGATCTAGCATCGCTAAAAGTCACCACTTTGGTGGCTTTTCTTGTTTCAAAACGGTTTTTTGCCCGCGATAAAATTTGCTACAAAACAGCGGTCCAATTTAGCCCTCTGCTCTAGGCGAATATGCCCGAAAAGTTTATGTTTAATACCTTATCCAAAGATTGATCTGTTGCCATGTTATCTCGTCCTCTTCTTGCAATTAGCACCTTGTCTTTGTGTTTAAGTGGTTGCGGTGGGCAAGCTGAAAAAAGCAGTACCATGAGCAATGCCCAGGCCCAAACTGAAACCCAACCGCAAGACAGCCTAATGCCTGCTGCTGAAACAGCAGCACCACAGCCGGAGCCGCTGGCCGGTCACTACAAAACCATCCTTGACTGTGATGATTGCCAGCAGCGTATTCTTGAGTTAAAGATTCATCCGGATCAGAGCTACAGCCTGCAAGATACCCGTATCTATGCTCGCCGTCAGCGTAGCCAGAATACACAAGGTCAGGTCAGCTATACCAATGAACAGACTGCCCAATTAATCAGTACTGATCAACAGATTCAACAATTGCAGCCCACAGCAAACGGGCTGGAACTTGTAGATGCCTCATCCAAACAGCCAGCACTAAAACTGGAACGTGTTGCGACCATTGAAGTCAGCAATGCGCTGAAACATGCCGACATTCAGGCCGAACATATTGATAGCTTAAGCTTTCGCGATATTACCGATACCGTCAAAGCGCATGACTACTATATGCGTATTCATAACCAGTCAGATCAGCCGCTAAAACTGAAAGTCAGCGATATTATTCTGGTCGATCAAAACTATCAGGAATATAACGCGCTGGTTGATGAAAGCTTTTTAGAACCTATTCCGGCCCAGCAAACCCGCTACAATAAAATCAGCTTTAATTATCCGGACAATGCGGTGGCGGACTATATTAAGGTGAAATAGCTTTTCTTTTTTCTTTCATTTTCTATTCTGCCGTTTCTTTTTATCTTGCTGTACTGATCTTCTTTTTTCTTTCTTATTTATTCTTTTTATTCAAGCATAAAAAAACCCTGCAGATGCAGGGTTTTTTGTAAACCGTCTAACGATTAGCCGTTGAACTGGTTCATTGTGTTTTTCGCATCGTCACCCGCTTTAAGCGCGTTGTCACCAGCGAAGATTTCTTTGTGGTCATCACCGATATCAGAACCCGCCATTGCTTGGTGTTTCACACAAGCGATACCGCCACGGATTTCTTTACGTTGTACGCCAGCAACATAAGCCAACATACCTTCAGAACCGAAGTAACCTTGAGCAAGCTCGTGAGTAGAAAGCGCAGCTGTGTGGTAAGTCGGAAGTGTGATTAAGTGATGGAATACACCCGCTTCACGAGAAGCATCTGCTTGGAATGTACGTACTTTTTCGTCAGCTTCAGCAGCTAATTCAGTGTTGTCGTACTCAGCACTCATTAACTTAGCACGGTCGTATGCAGATACATCTTTACCTTCAGCAACCCAACGGTCGTACGCTTGTTGACGGAAGTTTAAAGTCCAGTTGAACGATGGAGAGTTGTTATAAACAAGCTTCGCATTTGGCACAACTTCACGTACACGGTTCACCATGTGAGCGATTTCTTCAACGTTAGGCGTTGCAGTTTCGATCCAAAGCAGGTCAGCACCGTTTTGTAAGCTGGTTACACAGTCAAGTACAACGCGGTCAATTTGAGTGCCTTCACGGAACTGGTACAGGCCAGATGCTAAACGCTTAGGACGGTGTAATTTACCATCACGCTTGATCAGGATTTCGTCTTCTTTCGCTTCAGAGATGTCAATTTCTTGAGTGTCTAAGTAGCTGATGTATTGAGAAGCGATGTCGCCT
This sequence comes from Acinetobacter sp. YH12132, assembly GCF_013418645.1. Lineage (NCBI taxonomy): Bacteria > Pseudomonadati > Pseudomonadota > Gammaproteobacteria > Moraxellales > Moraxellaceae > Acinetobacter > Acinetobacter sp. YH12132. Next base: position 66,485 of record NZ_VPBR01000002.1, on the reverse strand, counting down.
GGCTCTTTAACCACTGGGATTTTTTGAGTCAAGTCAGCGCCTTCAGAGTCAGTACGTGCAACGATGATACCGTCGTCAAGACCCATTTCCAGGAACGCATAGCGAAGCGCGTGGATTTTCGCGATGAAGTCTTCGTGTGGAACAGTTACTTTACCTGCTTGGTGACCACATTGTTTCGCATCAGAAACCTGGTTTTCGATTTGCAGTGCACAAGCACCCGCTTCGATCATTTTCTTCGCAAGTAAGTAAGTTGCTTCTTCGTTACCGAAACCAGCGTCGATGTCGGCAATAATTGGCACAACGTGAGTTTCAAAGTTGTCGATTTGAGCAGTGATTTCAGCTGCTTTAGCAGTATCACCTGCGTCTTGTGCTTTTTTCAGTGCACGGAACAAATCGTTTAATTCTTTTGCGTCAGCTTGACGTAAGAAAGTGTAGATTTCTTCGATCAATGCAGGAACAGAAGTTTTTTCGTGCATAGATTGGTCAGGAAGTGGACCGAATTCTGAACGAAGTGCAGCAACCATCCAGCCAGACAGGTAGATATAACGCTTAGAGGTTGTACCGAAGTATTTTTTGTTCGCAATCATTTTTTGTTGCGCAACGAAACCGTGCCAGCAACCTAATGATTGAGTATACTTGCTGCTGTCTGCATCGTATTCAGCCATATCACGACGCATAATCGCAGCTGTATATTTAGCAATGTCTAAACCAGTTTTGAAACGGTTTTGCATCTGCATACGCGCAGCATCTTCAGGACTGATGTCTGCCCAAGTGTTACCGAATTTCGCTTTCAATTCGCGGATTGCATCAATCGCTGTTTGGTATGTAGTCATGATATTTTCCTGTATTAATTTTAGGATTTTCTCCAACGAAATGACTAAAATCATACCTCTGGATGTGTTCAGATTTAGAGCACTTCGTCGTGTTGAGTACAGATTAGAGTGAGTTAGAAAATTAATCCAATATCCTCAAAGAATCTTCACTATTTATTTAAAAAATATGTAGATCAAAGTCGTATCCGAAAATTTATATTACAAAACAAATATTTGATTTTTATTAAATAAATTTTATTTTACAATTCAAATAACCGATTAAAAAACACACCATTTGCTTTTTTTATATTCATTATACTTAAGTCGGGTACGGCTTTTTCCGTACAAAATCAAGGCAATATCCGGCTTATTTTTAGCCTGGTAGAGCCAACCTGACAGTGAATAGAAGAAGACCATGCTTGTGTTGAGTCGCTCAACTCAAGCATTTCTGCAGGTGGATGCGATGAGGTTTGAATCAACCCGACACGCGCTGATTTAAGCCGCTTAAACCCCGCGCGAATTGGGCCGAAAAACCCGGTAAATATGCAGGAATTGATCCGATCAGGGAACAGGCTTTTCGGTAATTGTTCTACCCAAGCCTTCAGGCTTATGGCATAATCCAAATAATTTCTTGGGTTTATTTTCGGTATTTTTTTTATGAATCTGGAGCGGGTCGATCTCAACCTACTAATTTACCTGGACGTATTACTTCGCGAAAAAAATGTCACTCGAGCAGCTGAACAATTGGGCGTTACCCAACCCGCCATGAGTAACATTTTACGTCGTCTACGTAACTTATTTAATGATCCCCTGCTCATCCGTTCATCTGAAGGGATGACCCCGACCGAACGCGCACTTGAATTACAACCGCGTATTCGTGATGCCCTGTCCGATTTATCCATGATTCTGGAACCCCGTACCGAGTTCCGCCCGTATACCTCCAATCGCGTATTCCGGATTATGACTTCAGATTATGCTGAAGCTACCCTAGTGCCGCGTCTGGTTAAAGCCTTGCGTTCTGAAGCGCCGAATGTGGTGCTCGACTTTCTGACCCCAAGTGATGTGTCCTATCGTGACATGGAACAAGGCAAGGTAGACCTAGCCATCAACCGCTTTAATGAAATTCCGCAAAGTTTCCACCAGGTACTGGTCTGGCGTGACAGTTTTTCCTGTCTACTCAATCAGAAACACCCGGCGGCCGGCAACCTGAACCTAAAAAGCTATTTAGATGCACAGCATATCTGGGTCTCTAAAACCGGTATGGGCGTTGGCTTTGGCGTTAATCCTGAAAAACAGGCCGGATTAGGCTGGATTGATCAGGCACTGGAGCGGATTGGTCAAAAACGCAAGATTTCAGTCTTTACCCGTCATTATCAGATGCCGGCACTCTTGGCATCCAATGTGGATCTGGTGGCCACCTTACCGACCCGAATTGCCCGTTTACAGGCCAAAAGCCAGAATCTGCTGATTAAAGACCCGCCGTTTTATATTCCGGAATTTGAATTGAAGATGGCCTGGTGTCCGTTACTGCATCATCATCCGGCGCATCGCTGGTTACGTCAGCTGATTCTGTATGTAGCCCGTCAAATGATTGAAGAAGAAAACCGTGAGTTTTTAATGAATAACTCACAATTTTCTCAATTTTGACAAAAAACGCTCATAAATCTCTCTTTTTAAAGCTTATACTAAGATGAACATGAGTAGTGCCCGGTGCACTACTCGATGTTTTTGACGTTAAAAATATTCAGAATAAAAATCCGCAGGTGGATTCGTGAGCCTCTTCCAGAACATTGTTATTATTTTCATACTGATTGCAGGAGCAGGTTTTTTATCACTGACCGAGATCGCCCTAGCCGGTGCGCGTAAGGTCAAATTAAAAATTCTGGCTGAAGCCGGAGATGAACGTGCGCAAAAAGTGCTGGATTTACAGGAAAACTCGGCAGACTTTTTTGCCGCCTCGCAAATTGGCTTGAATGCGATTGCCATTTTAGGCGGTATTTTGGGTGAAGGTGCTTTTCGCCCGTATTTCTACGATTTTGTCACCCGTTTCTATACCGGACCGTGGGCCGAAACCCTCAGCTTCGCGCTGTCTTTTACCTTAGTCACCTCTTTATTTATTCTGTTCGCCGACCTGATGCCGAAACGCCTGGCCATGATTGCACCAGAGAAAATTTCTATTTCCGTGATCAATCCAGTACAGGTATTTATTACCGTCTGCAAACCGCTGGCCTGGTTTATTAATGCCATCGCCAATATGCTGTTCCGGCTGTTTAAGGTCAATACCATCCGCGATGACAATATTACCTTTGATGATATTTCCGCAGTGATGGATGCCGGCGCCCAAGCGGGTGTGTTGCAAAAACAGGAACATCACTTTATTGAAAACGTGTTTGAACTGGAAGAACGTAATGTCCCATCCAGCATGACCACGCGTGAAAATGTGGTGTACTTTACCCTAAATGAAGCCGAAGACAGCATTCGCCAGAAACTGGCCGAATTTCCCTATTCCAAATTTCTGGTCTGTAATGAAAATATTGATCAGGTGATTGGCTATGTCGATGCCAAAGACATTCTGGTGCGGATTCTGAATAACCAGAAAATTAACCAGCTGAATGAATCAACCATTCGTAATGTACTCACCATCCCCGATACCCTGACTCTGTCTGAAGTGCTGGACCGCTTCCGCTCGACCAAAGAAAAATTTGCGGTGGTGATTAATGAATATGCACTGGTGGTCGGCGTCATTACCCTGTCCGATATTATGATTACCGTAATGGGCGACTGGGTAACCCCTATTGAAGAAGAACAGCAGATTATTAAACGTGATAATAATTCATGGCTGATTGATGGCAGTACTCCAATTGAAGACATGAAACATGCGCTTGAAATTGAAGAGATGCCCGATGAAGAAAACTATGAAACTCTGGCCGGTTTTATGATGTATCAACTGCGCAAGATTCCGCGTCCAGCCGATACCGTGTTATATGGCGGTTATAAATTTGAAGTGGTCGATGTCGATCATTTTAAAATTGACCAGCTGTTGGTGACACGTTTACTGGAAAATAACCAACCGCCGGAACAGGAATAATCTATCTTTCTCTAATCAAGAGCGATAAAAAAACTTTCTAGACTCTAGAAAGTTTTTTTCATGCAGCAATTCACTTAAAACTGACGCAGCAATTCATCCAGCACCGCCTGATAGTGAATGGCAATGTCATCTTCCAGAATTTTATAGGCGCTGTCGAACTGCACCATTGGCCAGCCTTCTTTCCAGAACGGGAAAATATTGTGCAGGTCATGGGTCACAATCGCATCTTCACGGACAATAGCTTGTGCAATTTGTGCCAGTACCTGGGCGGTTTCTGCGCCATCAATGGCCAGATAATCAATCTGACGGGCTTTTAAAATACGAATCCGGTCTTTTTTATAGCGGATTTTTTTGGCTTGGGCTTCATTTAGGCTCAATGCCAGCGTCACCGCTTCAACAAATTTTTCTTCAAAAGATTGATGCAATGCCACCAAGGCCTGTTTATGCGCTTCCTGACGTCCCACTTTTCCACCTTTGCGGATAATCTCTTTGGCTTCGCTATTGAGCACATCATTCTTCATACTCTGAAGGATGTCTATAATTTCAATATCGCTTAAAGATTCAGGAGACTGGTCAATCATGAAATAGCCTTGGGCAAAAAGTAAAAGACTATTTTCGCATAATTTCGCTTAAAGCTCGACAGATTCCGTAGCAATTATGACAGGAATAAGGGGGCCAATTTTAATGGTCATCAAAACTCAAATGCATACCCACAACACGAATTAATGCAGATAATGGCTAAGGCTCTGCTCCAGCTCGGTTTGTAAATGCAGCGGCGCTACAATTTTGACATAGGGAATCCAGTAGCGCACCAGCGGATAAAGCTGAATATGATGGCGAATCTGGCAGGAAATCAGCAGGCTGCCACACGGCTTTTCTTCCAGGATCTGCTGCTTTGGAAACAGCCGGCGCTGTTTAAAATACAGCGCGGCATCTGCCGCAACCGATAAATGTACTTCCTGCTGTTCATGACCAAACCAGATACCTTCTTCATCTTCCAGCTGTTGCAGAATAGCCGGATCATGCTCAAACGGGTCCAGTTCATAGCTGAGTTCAATCTGCTCAATCAGGCTCAGGCGATACACTTTTAAGGTATCCGAATGCACCGCAGCCAGATACCAGTTACCATGATGATGAATCAGGCGATAAGGCTGCACCCGACGGGACTTGTTTTTATAGACAAAGCCAATGTACTGACGCTGCTGAATGGCTTGGGTCAGGGTTTTAAAATGTTCGGCATATTGGCTACTGTCTTCATAATCATAACCTTTGGCGGAAAACACCAGATTGGCACGATGATCCATCAGCTCACGTAGGAACGAAATATCCAGCGAGGGATAAAGATCGCTAATGCCCGACAACTGGGCAAAGTTCTGGATATCCTGAAGTTTAAACCGTCCCAAATAGGAAGCATCAAGATAGTATTTTTTGCTGCGTTTGTCCTGCAATAAAGGTAGATAGGCATTCAGCCGATCAAAGTCACGTTCAATGGTGCGGGTGCTGACTTTAAATTCCTGGGCCAGTTCCGGAATACTCAGCTGATGCCCTACATTGAGTTTGGTTAAAATACTGACCAGCCGTTCAGCCAGTCGTTCATGTGTTGAAGTAACACACTTCATGATACCCTCATGGTGCTGTTTTAAGGCACTGTTTTTTCTATCAATTAAATAGCCGTAAATTAAAATTTATTAAATAAAAATCATATAAATAATTAGACCAAGACTTTAAATACATTTACGTTAAAAGTAAATCAAAATACGTATCACAAGGCTGCATTCAGCTTAGACTTAAGGCTTATTCTGATCTAGGCGATCAACATAACGCTCTAAATGCAGCATGGCACTATACACCCGGTGGATATCTGCCAGACCTATTTTTTGACGGATAATGGCCCGATGAATGCGCCTTAAAGCACGTATATTCTGGGTGGTGGTATATGCTGTAGATGAAATTCTCATGATTCTGCCCTCTGTCTCTTCATTGAAATATCCAGTTTATTTTTATGATGTCTGTTTTGGATGTGGGCTAATGTACAACACAGTTTCGACAGGTTGTGTCAAATACATCACATATATTTTAATTTTTAGTAAAACTTGTACAGTTTAAGTAATAAACATCAATGTACTAACTTGAGATGAGCATAAAAAAGACCGGCTATAGCCGGTCTTTTTTAGATGCCGAATTAAATAATTTCTACCACAACCTTGCCAATATGATCACCGGTATCCATGGCCGCATGCGCTTCCTGGATCTGATCAAATTTAAAGGTTTTAAAAATCATCGGCAGACATTCACCTTTGCTCAATAATGGCCACACTGTGTCTTGCAAGCCTTGGGCAATTTCAGCTTTTTCTGCAGTATTACGCGCACGCATGGTCGAACCGGTAATGGTCAGGCGCTTCATCATAATCGGGCCAAGTTTCACATCTTTGGCTTTGGCACCGCCCAAGAACGCGATATAAACCAGACGACCATCACGGCGTAACAGGTTCAGGTTACGTTCCAGATAAGGTGCACCAACGATATCTAAAATAACATCGACGCCGCCATTGTCAGTCTGCTCATTAATCACCTGCTCAAAATCTTGTGTCTTGTAGTTAATGGCGGTGGTCAGATGGGAAATAGCCGCAACTTTTTCATCTGAACCGACAGTCGCAAAGGTTTTCATGCCCAGCGCATTACATAACATCAGCGCTGTGGTACCAATACCGCTGCTACCCCCATGGACCAGTACTGTTTCGCCAGCCTTGGCTTGTCCCATCTGGAACACGTTGGCCCATACGGTAAAGAAGGTTTCCGGAATAGCCGCAGCTTGTACAAAACTCAAGCCTTCAGGAATGGTCAGGGTCTGGCTTTCCGGAACCACGCAGTATTCTGCATAGCCACCGCCATTGGTCAGGCCACAAACTTTATCGCCGACTTTAAATTTGCTGACCTCTTCGCCTACCGCTACCACTTCACCTGCCACTTCCAGCCCCGGCACAGGCGTCACCCCTTTCGGCATTGGATAGAGGCCTTGGCGCTGCAAGATATCCGGGCGGTTTAAACCAAAGGCATGAACCTTAACCAGCACCTCATTGGCTGCTGGTGTCGGAATAGCCACACTTTCATAGGCCAGTTTTTCCGGGCCGCCTGGTTCTGTAATAATGACCTGCTGCATCGTCGCTTGTGACATGGATTTTCCTTAATTGTTCAGTGCAAGTTTTCTGTGCTCTATTTGAACATAGATAAATGACGGAATGAAGCCAAGCCGGACTTATGTATAATGAGATGTATATTTCGCAGATTGATAACTCAGGTGAGCCATGACCCAAGTCATCGACTATAACGAAAATAATTACAGTGAATTTGAATGGTTTGATGGCTTTGCCGTGATCCGCTTTTATGCAGACTGGTGTGCACCCTGCGTACAGAATTTTCCGGTGTTTGCCGAACTGGCCGGCTATTATGCCCACCATCAGCCAGAGATTAAATTTGGCAAGATCAATGTGGATCAATCTCCCATTCTCACCCTGCGTTATCATGTCTATGGATTACCTTCGACCCTGATTTTCAAGCAGGGACAGATCATCCACAGAATTGCAGGGGTCAAAAGTCTGACAGAGATGAAATCTATTCTGGCCTTAATCCTCAATGATTCTTATGAATGATTATCCATATAAAACTAAATCCAACAAAAATATTTCCTTTAGCTCGCTATCTAAAATACGGAGCCTTTAATTAACTACACCCTTTATATTCCTTTACCATTCGATCACTCACATCTTCCGGATAACATAGCGGTGCATATCCGCCTACACGATTATAAGCACTACGCTTACCACAACGACTACCATTACTTGCAGTATTGTAAGGACACGGACAATTTCCCGGATAATTCTCAATCGACTGCTGGATTATTTTCTGCTTGATTGCTTCAATGCTTTGGCTGCTCTGTTTGGCTTCAGCTCCAAAAGCCACACACAAGCCAGCCAGCAATATTAATTTTTTCATATATCCCCTAAATCTAGGGAGCATTGTATTAATTGACCGGTAAATTGAAAGATCACATTTTGACCAATCGAATGACTCTCATGCAATCAAAATTTAGGCAATAAAAAACCCGCCAATCAGACGGGTTTTTAAACCAGTCCAGTCTTATAGACGAACCAGCTCCACAATTTTCTCAGCCAGTTCTTCAACGGCTTCGGTGCCATAGCTTACGTCAGTGCCTTCAGCAACATCGGTGACCACCACAACACCAGTTTCACGAAGTAATGCCACTTGAGCAGCATTCAGACCCGCTTTTGCAATTGCAACTACACCTTGCTGAATCAACAGACTTTCCAGCGCTTGTGCATTTTCCAGTGCTTGTGCTGTTACAGTCACCGCAGCAGGTTTTTGACCTAAACGGGCAGCACGGTCTTCCGCAGTCACAGGTTCATCATGCGCAGTCCATTCTACCGCTGCTTCCACCATGCCCGCACCAACGGTCACGTTGCTTAAACGGTCAATGAAAATAAACGAGCCGGTATAACGGCTGTCCTGATAACGGTCAAATACCACTGGCGCATCAAACTCGATCTGAACATCAGCAATCGCGTTCAGTTCCAGCTGCTCTACCTGAGTTTTTTCCAGCGTATTCACGTTTACACGGTAGTTAATCTCAGCAATTTTGGCAGGAACAGTTTGTGTACCCAGCTTAATGTTGTACAGCTTGCCTTTGACCAGTGGCTGATCATTCATCCACACCACAGTTGCGCGTGCAGAACGTGAAATTTCCGGTTGATCGCCCGCTTTGACCAGCAGGTTACCGCGTGAAATATCAATTTCATCATTCAGGGTAAGGGTAACGGCCTGACCGACAAATGCACGTTCTAAATTGCCATCAAAAGTCACAATGTCTTTGACAGTAGAACGTTTACCTGATGGCAACGCGACAATTTCATCACCCACACGGATGTCGCCCGAAGCAATGGTGCCAGCAAAACCACGGAAGTCGAGGTTTGGACGGTTGACATATTGCACCGGGAAGCGGAATTCGTTTTTACCTGAAGTCCGGCTAATTTCCACGTTTTCCAGCGTTTCCATCAAGGTTTCGCCGTTGTACCAAGGAGTATTGGCCGACTTGTTCACCACGTTATCGCCATTCAGGGCAGAAATTGGCGTGAAAATGATATTGGCCGGTTTACGGTCACCAAGCTGGTTCACGAACTCGTTATATTGCGCCTGAATTTCATTAAAGCGCGCTTCAGAGAATTCCACCAGGTCCATTTTGTTGATCGCAACAATAATGTTCTTAATACCCAGCAGGCTGGCAATAAAGGTATGACGACGGGTTTGGGTCTGCACGCCATAACGCGCATCAATTAAAATAATTGCCAGATCCGCAGTTGATGCACCAGTGGCCATGTTACGGGTATATTGTTCATGTCCCGGGGTATCGGCAATGATGAACTTACGCTTTTCAGTCGAGAAATAGCGATACGCCACATCAATGGTAATACCCTGCTCACGTTCTGCCTGCAGGCCATCGACCAGTAAAGCCAGGTCAGGTGCATCCCCTGTCGTCCCGACTTTTTTCGAGTCACGGGTTACCGCTTGCAACTGATCTTCATAAATCAGTTTTGAATCATAAAGCAGACGACCAATTAAGGTCGATTTACCATCATCGACGTTACCGCAGGTCAGGAAACGCAATAAGTCTTTATTTTCGTGCTGTTTTAAATAGGCCAAAATATCTTGGCTAATGAGTTCTGATTGATGAGACATTGCTCAAACTCCACAAATTCTTTAGAAACCGGTTTAATCTCCCTGTATCCCCCTTTTACCCAGAGGGAATTTCCTCTCTTGTCTAAAGAGAGGTCGGGAGAAATTAGAAGTAGCCCTCTTGCTTCTTCTTCTCCATCGAGCCGGCTTCATCATGGTCAATCATACGACCCTGACGTTCCGAGCTGGTGGCCAGCAACATTTCCTGAATAATTTCAGGCAAGGTATCTGCGCCTGACTCAACTGCACCGGTCAGCGGGTAACAGCCAAGCGTACGGAAACGTACCGATTTCATTTGTGGTACTTCGCCTTCATGTAAACGCATACGCTCATCATCAACCATAATGAGTGTACCACTACGTTCTACCACTGGACGTTCAGCAGCAAAGTACAATGGAACAATTGGAATCTGCTCGAGATAAATGTATTGCCAGATGTCCAGCTCGGTCCAGTTCGACAATGGGAACACACGAATGCTTTCGCCTTTGTTGACCTTACCGTTATAAAGGTTCCACAGTTCTGGACGCTGGTTTTTCGGGTCCCAACGGTGTTTGGAATCACGGAAAGAATAGACACGTTCTTTGGCACGTGATTTTTCTTCGTCACGGCGCGCACCACCAAATGCAGCATCAAAACCGTATTTGTCCAGCGCCTGTTTCAGCCCCTGGGTTTTCATGATGTCGGTGTATTTTGAGCTACCATGATCAAATGGATTGATTCCGGCGTCACGGCCTTCCTGGTTCTGATGCACAATCAGATCAAAACCATGTTTCTTGGCCATGTTGTCGCGGAATTCAATCATATCTTTGAATTTCCAGCCTGTATCGACATGTAACAGAGGGAATGGAAGTTTTGCAGGATAGAAGGCTTTCAAGGCAAGATGCAGCATCACCGCAGAATCTTTACCAATCGAGTACAGCATAACCGGATTTTCAAACTCGGCAGCAACTTCACGGATGATATGAATACTCTCAGCTTCAAGCTGTTTCAGATGAGTAAGTCTTTCCTCATTTAATGACATGGACAACACCAGCTTAAATCAACGTGTACTTATTACACTTTATAAAATTTATATTCATTATAGAGATTTAGTTATCTGTACTATTGCTTGTTTTATTATATTAATATGCAAAAACGTCATATACAGGATTACTGATATTGCTATCAAAGTTTACTCATACCCTGCACAGCATCGCTTATTTTTAGCCTGATCACTATTTTCCAGTCGCCGTTTTTATGCTCACCTCTATCTATTGAGTTATTGTTAAAAGCTCTAATAGATCGCTTCATTTTCCAAGTGAAACACCTAAAATAAAACAAATTTTAATTTTTTCTGATTGCTCCCATGCCTTATAGTCATTACGATTTAGCCACCTTAAAAGCCCAGCTGGAACAGGCGCAGCTTGCCGGCTTTCTGTATCAGCATCAGCAGCACATGCTGGTGTTGCAAGAAGCGTTTGATGAAGATGGTTCTGCACTAAATACCTTTGTCCAGCACGAGTTCAGTGCCGATCAGATCGGGCTGCAATTTGGTCTACGACTTTCGGACCATAATATCGAGTTTTTGATTGGTCTGACCCACAGTAATCAGGATCGCGGTTATGAAATTGGTGCCGGCAATTTAAAAGGTGACCAGAAAGCCTTTAACCTGATGTATGCCTTTTATAATTATCCAAAGGCCTTTTATCTGGTCAGCATGCCACTGGCCTCCACCTCAAGCCAGCTGGAACAGGCCATTGAACAGCAACTGTTCCAGCGCCCGGAACTGGCCTTCCTCGACACCGCAGTCAAAACCAATCCAATGGGTGAACAGGTGCAGTGGATGAAATCCTTTATTGTGCAGCAAAGCCTGAACATGAAAGTGCGTATTCAGACCAGTTTAATCTAAGCGATTCTTCTGATCTGTGCTTTACGTATAGCTTGATGATACTCAAACAAAAAAATAACCCGCGAGATTCGCGGGTTATTTGATGTAGCAGATTTTAGTTCTTGTGACGCATATGCGGGAACAAAATCACATCACGGATACTTGGTGCATTGGCGAATAACATCACCAGACGGTCAATCCCGATCCCTTCACCTGCTGTAGGTGGCAAGCCATATTCCAGTGCTTCAACGAAGTCTGCATCGTAGTGCATCGCTTCATCATCACCAGCATCTTTCTCAGCCACCTGTGCCTGGAAACGCTCCGCCTGATCAATTGGATCATTTAACTCTGAGAAGCCGTTTGCCAGCTCACGACCACCAATGAAGAATTCAAAACGGTCAGTGATGTGCGGGTTCTCATCATTACGGCGAGCCAGCGGTGAGGTTTCTGCCGGGTATTCAGTAATGAAGGTTGGCTGACGCAGTTGAGTTTCAACCGTTTCTTCAAACACGATGGTTTGCAGCTTGCCTAAACCAAAGCCCGGTTTTACCTGCTCTTTCAATTCGTTTTGTACGAAGTTGGCCAGAAATTCACGGTCATTGACGTTTTCAGGGGTGAATTGCGGGTTGTGCTCAAGAATCGCATCAAACATCGAGATTTTCTTGAACGGACCTTTGAAGCTATACACTTCATCGCCATACGGCACATCGGTCGAACCCAAGATGTCGATGGCCAGTTTCTCCAGCATCTGCTCGGTCAGTTCCATCAAATCTTTGTAGTCTGCATAAGCCTGATAGAATTCAATCATGGTGAATTCCGGGTTATGACGGGTCGATACACCTTCGTTACGGAAGTTACGGTTAATTTCGAACACGCGTTCAAATCCGCCCACCACCAGACGTTTTAAATAAAGTTCTGGCGCAATACGCAGGAACAATGGCATATCCAGTGCATTATGATGGGTTTCAAATGGACGCGCCGATGCACCACCTGGAATCACGTGCATCATTGGGGTTTCAACTTCCATGAAACGTTTTTCAGTTAAAAACGCACGGATGCCCGATACCACTTTGGCACGAATTTCAAAAGTCTTACGGGTTTCTTCGTTTACAATCAGGTCCAGATAACGCTTACGATACTTCACTTCAGTATCGGTCAGGCCATGGAACTTGTCTGGTAATGGACGTAGCGATTTAGTCAGCAATTCAAAGTGCTCGATATGCACATATAAATCGCCTTTGCCTGAACGGCCGATATAACCTTTAACAGCAATAATATCGCCCAGGTCCAAACCTTTAATGGTTTCCAAGGTTTCAGGACTGAGTTCTTTACGGGCCACATACAGCTGGATACGACCGGTCATGTCCTGAATTACGATAAATGAACCACGGTTGAGCATGACACGGCCAGCCACCGACACATACACCTTGTCGCCGCCTTCAATTTCTTCTTTAGATTTGTCGGCAAACTGTTCTTGTAAATCTTGCGCGTAATGTTCACGCTTGAAGGTGTTTGGCCATGGACTGCTGTTGCTTTCCTGAGCCTTTTCTTGGATTTGCTTTAACTTGGCATGACGCTGTGCAATTAAATCGTTTTCGGAAATAGTGGGTTCAGAAGTCGACTGAGCGTTTGGTTGCGTCATCTCTGCCTCGAAAATTACTAAAAAATGAAGTGCAATAGCATAGCAGATTTATTTGGCTTTTCGTATGCTCTGCTGAATCCTAAGCCATTTTTTTCATTTTCTAAACCTCTGCTAAACAGCACCTCGCCTTCTGCTGAACTGTTAGACCAATAGCTAACTTCTTTCTTGCGCCACCACTCTTACAATAAGCAGGAGAAATTAATTGAAAAGGGAACTTTTCAACTATTCAATAGACGCTTGAGTGTGAATGAAAACAATGAATAGATGCACCTCGAAAATCCTATTTCTGCATGGGCTGGATTCCTCACGTGAATCGAGTAAGTTTCATGCCATCTGCGCAGATAAAAAATACTGTATTACCGTAGATTATCGCAATCTGAACTACCAGACGGTGGCCAGTTTCTATAACGATATTATTGTTAAAATCCAGCCTGAAATTATTGTCGGACATAGCCTCGGCGGCTATTGGGCCTTAAAGATGTCGGCGCTGCATGGTATTCCCTGCGTCATTGCCAACCCGAGTTTACAACCCGACTTCCGACCGGACTATCCGCAGATTTCCGAACAGGAACTGGACCATGATATTCCACAGCTGGCCTATCTGGAACTCGGCGATGAACAACTGGACATGCACTGGGTACAAACCCAGCTGGAAAATTACATGCCAATTCATGCTTTTAAAGGCGGTCATCATCGGCTGGTGTGTCCTGAAAATATCAATCCTTTAATCTGGCAACTGGAACAGCAATCACTGCACAAATAAAAAAGCCTTGCACTCGGCAAGGCTTTCTATGTTTTACAGGGTAGTGCTCAGACTTAAGCCACTGCTTCCACCGGCTTAGAGCGTTCATCCAGTACCGACCAGATGTTCAGACCCAAATCTGCGTGTAAATCTGGTAAATCCAGGAAAATGCTCGCACCCAGAATTTCATGCTGACATTTTTCTGCCAGTTGTTTCACTGCTTTTAAGGTACCGCCAGTCGCTAAAACATCATCCACAATAATAACTTTCTGACCGGTGACATCCGCCGCCATTTCCAGACGGTCCAGACCGTATTCCAGGCTATACCCCACACCTACTACCGGTGGTGGTAATTTACCGGCTTTACGCACCAGCAATAAGCCCTTGCCAGTACGCTGTGCCAACAGGCTGGCCAGCACAAAACCACGTGCTTCTACCGCAATAAAGCTATCTACTTCAGCCAGTTTTTCTGCAGGAATACTTTCAATTAAAGCATCTGTCAACGGACCAATATTTTTCATGAATAAAGGGGTCAAGTCATAAAAACAAATACCGGCTTTAGGAAAGTTTTGGACAGTACGAATGTGAGACCACAACGTTGTAGACAGCTTGCTCATAAGGAGATCGGAGAGAGATTAAAAAGAATAGGTGAATTTTACAGCGTCTTGACCACGAAGACCAGCCAAAGTCCGCCCTTCAGGTTTAAATAAAACCCGATTAAAATTAGTAAATCATTGTTTTTATTATTGGTATTTTTATACTAAATAATCAATATAGATTATCCTAATTATATAGAATAGCCTATTTAAGCAAAAATAGCTGTCCGACTTTAGTCGAAATTTAGGTGATCTCTCATATATTTTGAAAAGATTTGCGCTGGTTTTTAGTGTGCATATTGTCCGACACTATGCAATGTTTGAGATTTTAAAGATAAATTTTGTCCTTCTTAGCCATTCAGCTTTAGAAATGAAGCATTAGACTCCGATATTTACTTTACTTTAACCTCATAACTGCGTAAAAATTTAAGCGAATATGAAGTGTTAAAATCATATCAACTGAGTCATGCTGGTTAGGGAATTTTTTGCCGGTCAGGTTTATTGAAGATCGGCTTTTGGAGAGTCAAATGAAAAAGTATCAATGCATCGTTTGTGGATGGATTTATGACGAGGCAGAAGGCTGGCCGCAAGATGGCATCGTCGCGGGCACCAAATGGGAAGATATTCCAGATGACTGGACCTGCCCGGACTGTGGCGTATCTAAAGTCGATTTTGAAATGGTCGAAATCTAAGTACGCCTCGAAGACCATAACTGCATGGTCTTTTTTTATGTCTTGAAACTTATGCTCAACCTTTTATGGAGAAAATAATGCATCCGATTGTCATCATTGGTTCTGGTATGGCTGGCTATACAGTCGCCCGTGAATTTCGCAAACTGAACCCTGAACAGGAACTGGTCATGATTTGCGCAGATGATGCAATCAACTATGCAAAACCTACCCTCTCCAATGCCCTGGCCGGCAAAAAAGCACCCGAACAGATTGCGCTGGGGGATGCCGCAAAAATGGGGGCACAGCTGAATATGCGTATTGAAGTGCATACCTGGGTCAAAGCCATTGATGCCGAGCAGCATCTGCTGACTTTAGAGAAAGATGGCGTCGAAAGCCAGCAAGCCTATGCCAAACTGGTACTGGCAGTCGGTGCCAACCCGATTCGTCTGGCCATTTCTGGCGATGGCAGTGATGATATTCACGTGGTCAATAATTTAAATGACTATAAAGCCTTCCGCGAACAGCTGGCAGCGCGTCAGGATAAACGTGTGGTGATTTTAGGCGCGGGCCTGATTGGCTGTGAATTTGCCAATGACCTGCAAAACACCGAGCATCAAGTCACGGTGATTGATCTGGCACCCCAACCGCTCGGCCGTTTATTGCCTGAATTTATTGCCACTGCATTTAAACAGAACCTGGAAGAAACCGGGATTCATTTTGTCTTGGGCACCACGGTCGATAAAGTATCGAAACTGGATCATGGCGATTATCTGGTGACACTGCCCGATGGCCGCAGCCTGAGTGCCGATGTGGTGCTATCCGCCGTCGGTTTACAGCCGAATATCACTTTAGCCAAAGAAGCCGGCATTCATACCAGTCGCGGCGTGTTGACCAATGGCTTACTGGAAACCAACCTGGCTGATATTTATGCAGTGGGCGACTGCGCTGAAGTCAACGGGACTTTATTGCCGTATGTCATGCCAATCATGCAGCAGGCACGTGCCTTGGCCAAAACCTTAAATGGTGAAACCACACAAGTGCACTACCCGGCTATGCCGGTTGCAGTGAAAACCCCGGCGGCACCATTAACGGTGTTACCGGCCCCGGTAGATGTGGAAGTGACCTGGCAAAATGAAGAACTGGACGATGGCATGATTGCCAAAGCCTTTGACAGCACTGCCACCTTACGCGGCTTTGTGCTGCTCGGGCCAACAGCCGGCAAACAGCGCCTGGCTTTAAGTAAACTTGTTCCTGACTTGATTCCAGCGGCAGTTTAGCGCTTTAATCCATCAGGGGTGCGCGCTCACCTTGAAGAAAGGAATATAAGAATGAATAGTTTGCGGTTAAATGTTTCACCTTACAGCAGTTTTATGCACGAAACCAGAGTCGACTTGGGCAATGGCATTGAATTGCATGTCGAAATGGGCGGCGAAATTGGCAATCCGACCATTTTACTGGTCATGGGACTGGGTGCACAGCTGCTGTATTGGCCAGACTTTTTCTGCAAGTCACTCATTGACCAAGGCTTTCGGGTCATCCGTTTTGATAACCGCGATATTGGCCTGTCCTCCAAAGTACGCCATCAAGGCGAGCGCTTGAATACCCTAAAACTGATGGGCCGTTTTGCCTTGGGTTTAGAAAATCAAGGCGCACCTTATAACCTGTATGATATGGCCGATGATGTAGCGCTGCTGATTGATAAACTGGAGCTGGAACAGGTTGATGTGATTGGCGCCTCAATGGGCGGCATGATTGCGCAGATTCTGGCGGCCCGCTATCCGGACAAGGTCAGAAAAATGGCGCTATTGTTTACCAGCAACAACCAGCCTTTCCTGCCGCCACCTTTCCCGAAACAGCTGTTCAGCTTAGTGGGCAAGCCGGCATCCAATGATGAAGAAGGTATTATTAACCACAGCCTGAAACTGTTTAAAGTGATTGGTTCGCCGGGTTATCTGAATGAAATGGAAGCGGTACAGACCGCCCGTAAATTATATCAGCGAAGTTACCATCCAGCGGGTGTACTTCAGCAGTTTTTAGCAATATTATGTACAGGCTCATTGCGCAGTCTGGACAAGCAGATCCAACAGCCCACGCTGGTTGTTCATGGTTCTCGTGACCGCTTACTTCCACCTGCACATGGTAAGGCTGTTGCGAAAGCAATACCTGACGCTAAATTTGAATTAATTGAAGGAATGGGGCATGATATCCCTCCGCATTTCATTCCATATCTTAGCGAATTATTTGCTCATCACTTTAAATTATAAGCATTAGGACACTATGGCTGCATTACCATCCTTAAGACAGCTGTCATACCTCGTTACACTGTCTGAAACGTTGCATTTTACAGAAGCGGCGCGCCGTTCATTCGTGACTCAATCGACATTGTCGGGCGGAATCATGGAGTTAGAGCGCTTATTGGGTGGCGTATTAGTTGAACGCGATCGCCAAAATGTACGTTTGACTCCTCTCGGTGAACAAGTTGTAGCCCGAGCGCGTGTTCTATTGGCCGATGCACAGGACTTGATGCGTCTAAGCCGTGAAATGAGCGAGCCCTTAACCGGCGACCTGCATTTAGGTGTAATTCCAACCATTGCACCGTTCATTTTGTCGCAGCTGTTAGATGAAGTGCATAAGCAACTGCCAAAAATCCAGTTACACCTGCATGAAGCACAAAGTGAAAAAATTGTAGAAAAACTGGAACACGGTAACCTGGATATGGTGTTACTAGCGCTGCCGTTTGATACCCGCAGTCTGAAAGTTGCTGAAATTGCCAAAGAAAATCTGGTACTGGTCCACCATAAATCCGATGCACACTCGGCTCAGGCCAAATCTTTAGAAGATCTGGACCTGTCTCGCCTGATGCTGCTGGAAGAAGGCCACTGCTTGCGTGATCATGCCTTAAGTGCCTGCCCGATTGGCGAGCATAAAAATGATCATCGTTTAAAAGCCAGCTCACTACCAACTCTGGTGGAAATGGTATCAGCCAACCTCGGCTTTACCTTACTGCCTGAAATTGCCATTCATACCAATATGATTCAGGCCAATTCAGAACTGGTGGTGAAACAGATTGACGCGGCACCTACCCGTACCCTGGCCTTAGTAACGCGTAAGAGTACTCCGCTGCAAAGCGAATTTGATGTGTTATTGCAAATTCTGCAAAAAATCTCGCACAGCTAATATCTTCAATACCCATAAAAATAAGGAGCATCAGCTCCTTATTTTTTTAGCGGATAAAAGCCTGACATTCTTTAAATGTCAGGCTTGCTTCGCTTACTGAATCATCTCGATCAGGGTGCGCTGTGCATTGGAAGCCGGCTCACCTTCTGCGGCCTGCGCACGAATCCAGGTACCATCTCCCTGCAGTAGCCACGCCTGCTGGTTATCTTGCAGATAAATTTGCAGACCTTGCTGATAAATACGTTTTTTCAGTGCCGGATCTTCAATCGGGAAGCAGGCCTCAACCCGGTTAAACAGGTTACGGTCCATCCAGTCAGCACTTGAACAGTAAATACGCGCATCACCATTATTGCTGAAGTAATACACGCGGGTATGTTCCAGGAATCGGCCGACAATGGAACGTACCCGGATATTTTCCGACAGCCCCGGCAAGCCCGGACGCAGGCAGCAAATCGAACGGATAATCAGGTCAATCTGCACGCCAGCCTGGGAAGCCTCATACAGTTTATTGATCAGCTGCATTTCGGTTAAGGCATTCACCTTCACAATAATTTGCGCTGGTTTGCCAGCTTTGGCATTGGCAATTTCATCATCAATAAAGTTGATCAGCTGGGTATGTAGGGTAAACGGCGCATGCAGCAGCTTTTTCAGCTTGGCCATTTTGCCCATGCCGGTCAGTTCCTGGAAAATGCGGTGTACATCTTCACAGAGTTCCTTGTCTGTAGTCAGCAAGCCGTAGTCGGTATAAATCCGCGCATTACCGGCATGATAGTTACCGGTACCCAAATGCACATAACGCACCAGCTTGTTATTTTCACGGCGTACCACCAGAATCATTTTGGCATGGGTTTTATAGCCGACAATGCCATAGACCACCACCGCGCCGGCTTCTTGCAGCACGTTGGCCACGGCAATATTGGATTCTTCATCAAAACGCGCACGCAGCTCAATGACCGCGGTCACTTCTTTACCATTACGCGCCGCTTCCGCTAAGACTTGTACGATTTCAGAATCGGCACCACTACGGTACAAAGTCTGTTTAATTGCCAGTACCTGCGGGTCACGCGCCGCTTCACGCAGCAGGTTAATCACCGGGGCAAAGGATTCAAACGGATGATGCAGCAAGATATCCTGCTTTTGCATGGCCGAAAAAATATTCTCGGATTTTTTCAACACTTTCGGAATCACTGGCGTATGTGAGTCATAACGTAAATGTGGACGTTTAAAGTTAGACAATAAACGCGCCAGATTCACCGGGCCATCCACTTTATAGAGCTGATCTTCATGCAGATCGAACTCATTCAGCAGATATTCATAAATCGGTTGCGGACAGTTCTGGGTCACTTCCAGACGCACCGCGCGGCCAAAACGACGGGAGTTCAGCTCACCTTTCAGCGCTTTGGCCAGATCTTCGACATCTTCGTTTAAGGCCAAATCGGCATTACGGGTGACACGGAACTGATAACAGCCAGTCGCAGTCATGCCCGGGAACAGGTCCGACACATGCTCATGAATAATCGCAGACAGCATCACATGATGTTCTTTACCACCGGTCAGTTCGTCTGGTAAACGCACCACACGTGGTAAAGAACGCGGTGCTGGCACCACGGCCAGGTCAATCTGACGGCCGAAGGCATCTTTCCCTTCCAGCGTTACAATAAAGTTCAGGCTTTTATTGACCAGACGCGGGAATGGATGAGCCGGGTCCAGGCTGATTGGGGTTAAGACCGGTGCAACTTGTTCCTGGAAATATTTTTTCACCCAGGCCGATTGGGCTGGCGTCAGCTCACCACGGCGCAAGAAACAGATGTCTTCTTCACGCAGTTTAGGCAGAATTTCCTGGTTTAAAATACGGTATTGGCGCTCAATGGCAGCATGGGCAGTTTGAGAAATCTGCTCCAGTACCTGTTTTGGAGTCAAGCCATCCGGGCTACGGCTTTCATTACCCAAATCCAGCTGTTCCATCACCCCTGCAACACGAATTTCAAAAAACTCATCTAAGTTACGTGAAAAGATGA
Source organism: Acinetobacter sp. YH12132 (assembly GCF_013418645.1). Classification (NCBI taxonomy): domain Bacteria; kingdom Pseudomonadati; phylum Pseudomonadota; class Gammaproteobacteria; order Moraxellales; family Moraxellaceae; genus Acinetobacter; species Acinetobacter sp. YH12132. The sequence goes on along the minus strand of NZ_VPBR01000002.1, from coordinate 46,124 downwards.
GTAAAAAGTTCATACGTTCCAGCAACGGATGCAAAGGATCGACTGCCTGCTCCAGCACGCGCAAATGGAAATCGAGGATAGAAAGCTCACGATTGATGTATCGATCATTATAGGTATAGTCTATTTGCGCAGGGGTCGCGCTCGCTGCCGTATTCATATGCACCCTATGACTTTTTCTCAAGTATTCACTATTCATAAGTATGCTTCAATTTTGTGACAATTTCATAAAAAAAGCCCACTGCTGTGGGCTTTTTTTCAATTTTACAACTCAAGGAATCTCGCTGTAACGCATGTATTTACGGATCATGCGTTTACGTGGTTCCAGACCACGGCCGGAACGGTTGTCCTGATAATATTTTGGATTCGGCAAAATCGCAGCCAGAAAAATCGCTTCTTCACGACTAAGGCTGCGTGAGGACTTGCCAAAATAATGCTGGGTCGCGGCTTCAATGCCGTAAATGTTGTCGCCAAACTCTACCGAGTTTAAATACACTTCAAGAATCCGCTGCTTGCTCCACATGCGTTCCATCATCCAAGTGGCAATCGCTTCCTGGCCTTTGCGTAAAAATGAACGCTGGTTAAATAAAAACAGGTTTTTCGCCAGTTGCTGTGAAATGGTTGAGCCACCAGCCACCACCTGTCCCTGATCTTTATTACGTTCTAGTGCATGCTGAATACCTTCCCAGTCAAAGCCATGATGCTGCATAAACTTGCCATCTTCGGCAGCGACCACGGCTTTTTTCAGATATTCACTGATCTGGTCATAGTCACGCCATTCATGCCGGATAGGCTGGGAAGTATCTGACCAGTAGTCCAGGCGCATCATCATGGTACTTTGTACCGGCTGGGTTCGCCACCAGGCCAGACTCGAGAAAATCCACAACTGGATCAATAAAAACAGACTGACAAGAATTAATAAGGTACGGACAATAAAAGCTTTCATGTCAGCTTGGGGCTCCTGAGGCGTGAATTTTTCGTGTTAAGCTTATAACGAAATAAATCATCATTGTATAAAAATAGCATGTCTGAATATTCACCGCCGCTGATTCACCGTAAACCCGAAACGCATTTATGGTGGCTGACGGCCCTGTTGATTGCCCTCAATATTGGTGTATTTGCCTGGCAAATCCTGACCGGTGTCGATGCCAGCCAGCCCAGCACCCGAGATGCGATTCTCTGGGGCGCCGACTATGCTCCCCTGACCTTTCTCGAACAGCCGCAGCGTCTGTTCAGCAGCATGTTTTTCCATTTTGGCATGATTCACCTGATGCTGAATATGTGGGCCCTGTATATTTTTGGCAGCGTGGCCGAACAGCTTTTTGGCCGGCCGTATTTTTTAGGCCTGTATGTACTGGCCGGACTGATGGGCAGCCTGCTCAGTGGCTATTTACAGATTCAGGATTCCTTACAGATTCTCGCGCATGGCCTGACCAGCCCGGATTTACTGCCAAGTGTGAGCGCTGGTGCATCCGGTGCGGTGATGGGTTTGGGTGCTTCCCTGACGGTTTTATCATTATTGCCACGCCTGCCGAAACAGCGTTTTCTGCTGGATAAAAAAACCTTATTGCTGGTAATGGGCCTAAACCTGTTTATGGGCTTTATGATTAGCGGAATTAACAATGCCGCACATATTGGCGGCATGGTGATGGGTGCAGCCTTGGCAGCACTTTGGTACATCGGCCAGAAGCTGCACAAGTCAGCGCTGTTTTCACTGCTGGCGCTGACCGGCGCCGCCATCATCAGCTGGCTGTTTTATCAGTACTGTCTGCAACAGGTACAGATGCTTGCCCCGCTGTGGCAGGAAATTCTCGCGATGATGCGCCAGCAATTGCAGCTGTAACGCATACCCCACCATTTTAATGCAGAGATGAAACTTATTGATTCATCTCTCGCAGGCTTTGCAAAGGCGGAATATCAGATAAATAACTAAGCCTATAACGACCGATTAGAGCACACAATAAAGTCATTACAACCGGCAAAATTAGCCAGATTTCCCAATGTGGCTGAATTGCCAGTTCCATCCGGTAACTGGCAATCGCACTAATCACCTCGGCAAACAGACAGGCCACCACTCCGGCAATTCCGCCAATCAGGCCAATTTCCAGACTCATCATCCGTTTTAATTTCTGCTTGGAACTACCAAAAGAACGCAGCAAGGCCACCTCACGTTTCCGCTCATCCATCAGCAGGTTTAAACAGGCAATCAGCACCAGAATCCCGGACACGGCCACCAACACTGCCAGAATGGTAATAATCTGTACCAACACATTCACAATCCGTTTAATCTCTTCCAGAATCAGACTGACATCAATAAATACGGTATTGGAAAACTGCTGGATCAGCTGCACCAGTGCCGGCCGGTCCTGCTCCGGCACATAGAAACTGCCCAGATAGCTGCCGGCATTTTCATCCATGGTTTGCGGTGAAAAAATAAAGAAGAAATTCGGACTAAAGCTTTCCCATTCCACGCTGCGCAGATTAATGACTTTGGCCTGCAACAAGCCTTCTGGCAAACTAAAGGTCAGCGTATCGCCAATCTCAATGTCCAGTTCTTGCGCAGTATTGGCTTCAACCGAAACCTGCCCGACCTGACTAAACTGTTCCTGTCCGGCCACAATTAGGTTATCGGCCGGAAAGCGTTCGGCCTGGGTCAGGTTCAGTTCACGTCGGAGCGAATTATTGTGCTGGATTAGCGCTTCTGCAAAGGGCTGATCGTTTTTGGCCACCAGCCGCCCGCGCACATTTGGGTACAGCGGCGTACTGTGCCAGCCCTGCTGTTCAAGTTGCGCCTGAAACTCTGGCATATCAAACGGTGGTAAACCATAGACAAACTGGTTTGGCGTACCTTCCGGCAATTGCTGCTGCCAGCGATCCAGCAGATCGGTACGTAATACTGCCAGCACGGTAATCAGGCTAAGGCCCAGCGCCAGTGCGGTAATCTGAAATGCAGTCTGATACGGCGTGCGCACATAGGCCGAGATGCCGCTTTTTAAATTGCGGATCAGTTTCAGGAAGCTCCAGACTACGGCATAGAGTACGCTGCACAGCAGGATGATGGCGCCCATGACCCATAGCGTTAGTACGATATTTTCAGTCAGCACCACACTAAACAGCATCAGGCTGAGTGTGCCGGTCAGCAGCATCCATAGCATGGACTGGACTGATTTTTCCTGCTGGCGAATCACCCGGATTGGTGGGGTATTGAGCAGCTGCCACAGACTTGGCAAAATAAAGCCCAGCAGTACCACGGCACTGGTCAGCATGGCAATCGGGAGTGGCCCCAGCAGCATCTCGACAGCGGAAAACTGCAATTGCAAATGCGGAATCAGCTGTAACATCAATTGCAACAGCCCATAGCCTAGCGTAATGCCGACCGCACTACCGAGCAGCATCGCCAGTAACAGCACCACCGCCAACAAGGTCAGATAAGCGCCCAGAATCTGCTTCTTGGTCGCGCCAATGCAACGCATTAAAGCAATATGATCCTGATTCTGCTGTACATAGCGCTGGCTGGTTAGGGCAATGGCAATGCCGCACAGTAAAATGGTGAGAATATTGGCCAGCTGTAAAAAGGTATCCAGATTGGCAATTGGACGCATCAAGCGGGTATTGCCTTCACTGGCATTGCGTAGGCGCAGCCCATCTGGTTCGCTAATATTCTGCCCATCGACTTCCTGAGTCTTAGGCAAGCTCTCCTGATACTGTTTAAAATCCTGCTCGAACTGGCGGGTATGCTGGGGTGTACCAGCCATCAGCAAGCGGTAATTAATCCGGCTGCCGACCTGAATGGCATTGGTACGCGCCACATCTTGCTGGGCAATGATCACCGTCGGTGAAAAACCGCTAAAGCCCAGTTCCTGATTGGAATCATGCTCGATGCTGGCCGTGACCTGAAAGGCGCCATCGGCAATATTTAAGGTATCGCCCACCTGAATTTTCAGCAGCTCCATCGCGCGCTGGCTAACCCAGACCTCGCCCGGTTGAATGGCAGCAGCAGGCTGCGGCGCAACCCGCAGCTCACCGCGTAACGGGAAGGCCTGATCAATGGCTTTGACATTCACCATCACAAATTCATCGCCGGTATGTGCCATCGAGCTAAACACCGTAACATGTGACTGCTTTAGCGCCAATTCATCGGCCGCCGCTTCCCAGCGCGGTGCAATCGGTTTATTGTCGGACAGCACCAGATCACCGGCCAGCATTTCTGCCGCCTGCAAAGCCACCGCATTTTGAATCTGCTCATTGCTGAATTTCAGCGCGGTTGTGGCACTAATTGCCAGAATTAGCGCAATCAGTAACAGATAAACACCGGTACTTTTAAAACTCTGGGTCAGTAAAGGACGAAATAACGGGTTCATCTCATCCTCCTGCCGGGTGTTCCAGCAATTGTCCCTGACTGAGTTCAAAATGGCGCTGACATTGCTGCGCCAGTTTCGGATCATGCGTCACCAGCACCAAGGTGGTCCCCAGTTCACGGTTCAGTCGAAATAACAGCTGTTCAATTTCTTTGGCGGTTTCGCCATCTAAATTCCCGGTCGGTTCATCGGCAAAAATGATTTTAGGCTCACTGATTAAAGCTCGGGCAATCGCCACTCGCTGCTGCTCACCACCCGACAGGACTTTCGGGGTCTGCTCTGCCTGCCGTTCCAGTCCGACTTTTTTCAGTAGATTACGCGCCTTGTGTTCGGCCTCGGCAAATTTAAAATTCGGTTGCAAGCGTAGCGACAGCATGACATTTTCCAGTGCGGTTAAATGCGGCAATAACTGGAATGACTGAAATACAAAACCAATATATTTCAGCCGCACCAGCGCACGCTGTTCTTCATTCAGCTCCTGAATTGATTCACCACAGACCGTTAACTGCCCGGCACTGGCCTGATCCAAGGTCGCCAGAATCCCCAATAAGGTTGATTTGCCTGAACCGGAACGGCCTGTAATTGCTACCTGTTCCCCGGCCCGAATCTCCAGATTTAAATTTTCAAAAATCGTCAGTGTTTTTTGTGCAAGTTGTATCTTTTGTGTCAATTGTTGGGCAGAAATAATGCTTTGTGGCATGATGGCGGTATCTGTAGTGAATTGAGTCATAGTATCCTTAAATGCACATTCGCAATTTCAAAATGAGTTGTTTTGCTTATTTCGCTGTGGCGGGGCTGGCCTTCATGCCCATGCTGGTGTCTGCCAAAACCATCATGATTCTGGGTGACAGCTTAAGTGCCGGTTACGGTTTGCAACCGCAACAAGGCTGGGTCCATCTGTTACAAAAACGTTTAGAGCAACAGTATCCGAAACAGCATAAAGTGGTCAATGCAAGTGTGAGTGGCGAAACCACCAGCGGCGCGCTGGCACGTTTGCCCAAATTACTGCAAACGCATAAGCCGCATGTGGTGGTAATTGAACTGGGCGGTAATGATGGCTTGCGTGGTCAGCCACCGCAGCTGATTCAAAATAATCTGGCGCGGCTGATTCAGCACAGTCAACAGGCCAAAGCCAAGGTGATTGTATTTGGCATGAAAATGCCACCCAATTATGGCAGCGCCTACAGCAAGGCGTTTGAAAATAACTACAAAGTGGTGAGCCAGCGTTATCAGGTCAAATTACTGCCCTTCTTCCTAGACGGTGTCGCCGGTAAAAATACCCTGATGCAAAAAGATCTGATCCATCCGACGGCTGCAGCCCAGCCCATTTTGCTGAAAAATGCCTATCCCTTCATTCAGGCAGCATTAAAATAAAGCCGATTCAACGCTGAGATGGTTTTCAAGATCCGGATTTCAGCCATAAAAAAAGCGGGACATCAATGCCCGCTTTTTGATTATTTTTAGAATCAATTAAAAATCAAAGAAAGTTACTTCACCGGTTTCTAATGAATATTCTGCACCTACGACTTTCAGCTGCCCCTGTTCAATCAGGTTTTCTAACACTGCTGAACCATGACGTAGCTGATTGACTGAGGCAAACACATTGGAACGAACCGCATGTTTCGACAGCTTGGCCAAATCATTTTTCAGTTCAGTCTGCATCAGCGTTTCTACGGACGGGCGAACACGGTTCACAATTGACATCAGATTGGCAGATGGTGGACAGTCCGGGCACATCAAGGTATCAATGGTGGCCTGAATCGCGCCACAGTGACTATGGCCCAAAACCACAACCACGGCGCAGTCATAACGCTCTGCCGCAAACTCAACACTGCCGACCTGAGATGGCGCAACAATATTCCCTGCCACACGAATCACAAACAGATCGCCGAGTCCCTGATCAAAAACCATTTCTGCAGGTACACGTGAATCAGAACAACCGAGCACAATCGCAAAAGGATTCTGGTCTTCGGCCATCTCTGCACGTTGATGGTGGGTTAGTTGTTTCGGATGATTGGTATTGCCCGAAACAAAACGTTGGTTTCCTTGTTTAAGACGTTCTAAAGCCTCTTGAGCTGTGAGCATTCTTGTTACCACCAGTTTTTGAATTTTCAGCATTTTAATCCTCTGCCGGGGCAAAGTCACTTGCAAAAAAAATAGCTGATCAATTTTTATAAGATAAATTTTTTCAAATTTTCCTAAAGTAATTGCGATTTACATCACACTTCAAAAGCAGCACACCAACCCGATCAAAAAACAGCTAGGTGACATTTTCTGCAAAGCCCTTACAATAACCAGAAACAGCATTTTCAATTCGACTTAAGGCGAAAATTTACACAATTCAAACAAGCCAAGCCGACGCCTATTTAAAAAATATTCTTGGGGATATCGTCAATGAAGCAGGATTCTTCGCGATTTTTGTCTTGGCCACGACTGGCAGTCCTGGCACTGGCACTGTCTGCACCTCTGCTCAGCTCTGCCGCCAAACTCTCGCCTGAACAGCAAGTGGTGCAGCATTATTATCAGACTGAACGCCAGGCGGCGGGTCTGGTCTCGAAAAGCTTGAAAATTGGCAATATTACCTGGCGCTATAATGAAGGCGGCGATGTTAATCGGCCAACCATTTTGCTGTTACATGGCTTTGCCGGACACCGCGACAACTGGAACCGGGTGGCCAAATTTCTCACCCCGTCCTATCATGTGATTATCCCCGATTTACCCAATACCGGTGAAACCCAGAGTTCGGGCAATTTCGACCTGTCTGTACCAAGCATGAGCGCACAATTGCGTCAGCTGGTAGAAACCTTGAATATTGCCGACAAGCTGAATATTGCCGGGCACTCATTGGGTGGCTCTGTGGCAACGGTCTATGCAGCCCAATATCCGTTTGATACCCAAAGCCTGTTCCTGCTGAACAGTGCCGGTATTTATAAACACTCCAATACGCCTTATACCAAAGATCCGCTGTTACTGAAAAATCTGGTGGTCACCGCGCCGGGCGATTTAGACCATATTGCGCATCAGCTGATGCAAAACCCGCCGAAAGTACCAGAGCAGTTTAAATCTGCCCAAGAAAAACTGTTAATTTCACGGGCCAGTCAATCCTTAAAATTTATTGATCAGATGGTGACCCTAAACCGGATTTACACCCCGGACAGCTTTGCCCGCCTCACCCGCAATATTGAAGCACCGACCCTGATTCTCTGGGGCAAGCACGATAAAATTATTAATGTTGAAGTCGCCAAAGAATTACAGGGTCTGTTTAAACGCGCGGAAACCCCGGTCATTTTAAATAATGTCGGTCATGTGCCAATGCTGGAAGCCGAACAGCAGGTGGTACAACATTATTTACCCTTCCTGGCCAAAACACAGAACCTAAAAAACCCGCTAGCTGATAAACTGATTCCTTTAAACTAAGTTCCAGAGATTGTATGCAGCAAAACCCGATGCTTGAGCAGTTGATTGAAGCTCATCTTGACTTTTTAGCACATGAGTTTTCTCAGCCTGAAACCGTACAGCAGGAATTTCTGCATTTTTATCACTGGTTCCGCAAGCAGCATCTGAAAGATCTCTGGAGCTGCGAACAGCTGAATGCCCTGCTGCAAAAACAGATTCTGGACACGCCGGCCAGCGCCTTTCTGATTGAACAGATTGCAGAACACATCCGCTTTGCCCTAGTGCATCCGGTGAATGACAGCGCCAAAATTGCCGATGTCATTCCGGTACTGACCATTGATAAAATTGCCCAGTATGTGGCCAGCAAAAGTGGTCATCGTCAGCGTCTGATTAAAACCGTGGTCAGTAATCCGGCCTTTTCTGCAATGATCAGCCAGTTAATCCAGCACTCGATTCAGGATTATCTGGACAATTCACTGATTGCCAAAAGCGTGCCTGGCGTGTCGCGTTTTATGAAAATGGGCAAATCGGTACTGGAAACAGTGACCGATTCCAGTTTAGACAGTGCAGTCAGCGCCTATTTGCAAAAGAATATCTTAAAGCTTAGCCAGATGAGTGAATCGGTCCTGAACCAGCATTTTGATGATGACAAGCTCTATCATCTGCAGGCCAATATCTGGCACAAGATTAAAGACCTGCCTTTGTCGGTCTTAAAAAATTATATTGAAGTACAGGACCTGCCACAGACTGTGGCGCTGGGTCATGAAATCTGGGACTTTATGCGCCAGAGTGATTATTTAAAACAGCAGCTACATGATGGGGTACACGCCTGGTATGTACGTAATCAGGAACGCACTTTTGACCTGTTATTGCGTGATCTGAATATTGATGAAGCCCTGATTCAGCAAGAATTACAGCAGCTGTTAAACCCCGTGATTCAGCAGATGCTGTCGCAGCAGTATTTACGGGAACGTGCGCGGCTCTATCTAGAAAAGTTTTATTATTCCGAGCCGGCACAGAAAATTCTGGACACCCGTACCTAAGCCTCAAAAAAAGCCGCAATTGCGGCTTTTTCTTGCTTGATCATTGAAACGTAGATGTTTAGCAGTTGATGATTAGAACTTGGCCATCAGGTTAATGCCATAACGGCGGCCATCTAGAAGCTGATCACCATCACGGTCTTCAGCTTTTTCATCCAGCAGGTTATACACGCCAAATTTACCACTGATATTTGGGGTAAATTTATAGTTCAGACCCACATCTAAAAACTCATAACCCGGATTTGGCTGGGCAACAGAAGTCCGGCTTAAATAGGCAGATGTTTCTGAACGATAATGCAAGCGTGACCAGATATTCAAAGCATCATTAATTTCATGATCGACCGTAATATTCAGCATATGCTCTGGCATCTGGTTTACAGGCTGGCCTTTGAACTCACCTGTCTTAAATTCGGAATCGGTAAAGGTATAGTTGGCCATGAGCGTGGTGTAATCACTCAGGCTGGCTTCCAGAGTCGCTTCCACACCTTTTAACTCGGCTTCATCGACATTAATCCGTTCACTGATGAAATAAAACGGTGTATCGCCTTCAAAACATTTCCACTCCTGCCAGTTATCCCGGTTGGTCGAGCTGCCATCGGTATCGGTTTCGCAGGCACGCACTTCGGTAATCCGGTCTTTATACTGAGTGACATAAGCGGTTAAGGACGCCTTGACCCTGTCATTTTGCCAGTTCACGCCCAGCTCTGAAGACAGACTCGATTCCGGGTCTAGGTCCGGATTGGCGCGAATAATGCCGCGTCCGGTGGCTAACGGTGAACCACCACCGCCGGTGACGCTATAAAAGCCTTCCGTGGCAGCACGAATATCCGGCTGTTTATAACCGGTTGACACCCCACCTTTCACGGTCCATTGGTCATTCAGGCTATACACGCCATATAAGCGCGGCGAAACATGACCACTGTAGTTTTCGTCATGGTCATAGCGCAGCCCGGCGGTTAAATCGAAACGGTCACTCAAATGCCAGGTATCTTCCAGAAAAGCCGCGGCCGACCAGCGGGTTAATTCACTAAACTCCGGCGCATTCGGATTACGGTTGGTGGCTTTGTCGGTAAGTTTCTCGTCTTTATAATGCGCACCAAAAGACAGTGTATGATTGCCCAGCAACCAGTTCCACTGGTTATTAAAGGTCCAGGTATCCAGTTCAATGCCTTTGGTGCCCAGCTGGGTGTTACCACGATCGGGGTTTTTAGAATTTTCATACTGCAGGTAGGTGGTGCTATCAAGCTGATCGCTATAACGGCCATGATGGGTTAAGGCATAAACATGACGATAATTACGTGAACTGGAATCAGCAGCATTGTTGGCCGGTGCAACCGTTTTACCCACCGTGGTTTCCGATTCCTGCTGGACAAAATTGGCTTCCAGTTGCAGATCATGATTGTCATTGAGTATATAACTCAAGCGGCTGTTCAGGCTTTCCCGTTCAGTCCCGCGAAAACCGCCAACATAGGCATCTTCTTCACGTTTTTGCTTATTCAGCGATAGCTGCAAGCCGAGTTTGTTCTCTAGTAATGGACCCGCCAGATAGACCGAGCCATTTTGAATATCGCCTGCATTGCCCTGATCTTGAATGACACTGCCCAGCTCGACACTGCCCGACCAGCGGTCACTGACTTTCTTGGTAATAATATTCACCACCCCACCCATGGCATCGCTGCCATACAAGGTAGAGGCTGGCCCACGAATAATTTCAATTCGCTCAATCGCGGAGACCGGCGGCAAAATATTTTTCTCAAAACCGGCATCATCGCCATTCGGGTTAACATCACGGCCGTATTGACGTTTGCCATCGACCAGAAACAAGGTGTAATTCGAGCTCATACCGCGAATGCTGATGGTTTGTGCCGAGCCAGAACCGGACACCACCACGCCGGGAGCATGTCTAAGTACATCGGTAATATCATTATATTCACGCTTTTCCAGCTCTTCCCGATCAATCACGGTAATGGACGCCGGCGCCTTGGACAGGTCCTGTTCATAGCCGGTAGCGGTTACCACAATGGTATTTAACTGGGTCGCATCTGCAGTGCTATTGTCTGGATTTGCTTGAGCAAGGCTGCTCATCACGGCAAGGACCGCAAAAGATAATGCTGACTGGTTCAGAGTTTTATTCATCAGGTTATCCCAATTTAATTAAGGAGAAATTCTGTGTATTTCGTTGCGCATTGTAACAATCTTGACTGATAATTCAATTAATACTAATAATTATTATCATTATTATATTTATTTAAGACAGTAAAAAGCCTCCACGATGGGAGGCTCATCTGCTGAAGTGAAACTTATTTATTATTTAAAATAAGCACCTTCGGCCTGGCTGTGGTCAGTCTGGTCTACCACACGCATTAATTCAGGCACATGCTGTTTTAATGTGGTTTCCACACCCTGTTTCAGCGTGACATCAATCGCTGAACAGCCCTGACAACCGCCACCGAATTTCAGGATCGCGGTTAAACCATGTTCCGGATCTTCAACCACTTCCACCAAGGCACAGTTACCGCCGTGACCGGCAAGGCCCGGGTTAATTTCAGACTGTAATACGTAAGTAATACGCTCTTCGATTGAGGCATCCGGACCCACGCGTGGCACTTTCGAGTTAGGCGCACGGAAGGTCAGCTGGCCCCCAAAACGGTCTTTGTTGTAATCAATAACCGCATCCAGTAAATATGGAATAGACGGGGTGTCGATATAGGCCGGAAAATCCGGATAATCCTGCTTATAATCTGTTGGTACGACTTCTTCTGGCGCACTATAAGCCATACAACACTCAGCACGCGGCGTTCCAGGATTCTCAACAAAAACGCGCACACCAATCCCCGGTGTATTTTGCTTTGCCAATAAATCTTTTAAATACTCTTGAGCATTTGGGGTGATCAATAAGTTTGGAATCTCTTCTGCAACTGCAGTGCTGTGGTTCTCAGTCGACATAACAATATTTCCTCATGCTGAAGTTGCCATTTTAACTGAAGATGCGGGGGAATTAAAAAAATTCAACTAAAATTGTCGGAATTATCCTATGAAAGTTCTGTTTCATTTGTTTTTTAATGGCATTATGATCAGGAAACCCGAAAAGAAGAACATCTGTTTATGTTAGATTTACCGTTTAATCATACTGTTACGCTGATTGTGATTACAGCGATTATCTCCTTTATTGCTTTTTCCAAAGAAAAAGTCATGAACCGGCTGATTTTCTGGCCACCGGCGTTGGAACGGGGTCAATATGACCGCTTCATTACCCACGGTTTTGTCCATGCCGATGGTACCCACTTGCTGTTTAACATGATTACCCTGTTTTTCTTCGGCAGTATTATTGAAAGCTTTTACCGTCAATATCTGTATGATCTGGGCTTTGTACTGTTTTATTTAGGCGGTCTGATTGCCGCAATTTTACCGAGTTATCTGAAACACAAAAATGATCATCGCTGGGCCAGCCTGGGTGCTTCCGGTGCGGTGTCTGCAGTACTGTTTGCCTATATCCTGTTTGAACCATGGAAACTGATTTTTGTGTTCTTTATTCCGGTTCCGGCAATTATTTTTGCGGTGCTGTATGTGGCCTATAGCATCTGGTCGGGTAAACGTGGCAATTCCAATATTAACCACAGCGCGCATTTGTGGGGAGCAGCCTATGGGGTGATTATCACCATTATGATTGAGCCGCGTTTAATTCCGCATTTCCTGAATAAACTTAGCCAGCTTCCGTTCTAAATTTGAGCAATTTGAAGCGCCTGCGGTATATTTTGACAACGCATAACTACAAATTAACACAGTATGCCGCAGCGGTTGGCGTCTAAAATAACTCGAATAATAACGAAGATGGAAGATGAGAGATGAAAAAGTTATTTCTGATTGCCGGCTGTTTACTGAGCTTGAGTGCCTGTGCCGTCCATACCCCAGAAGGCCGTTTGGTGATTGATCCTGACTCACGTATTTATGGCCATCCAGGAGATTTCTGCCCACCAGGTCAGGCCAAAAAAGGCCGCTGCTAAGCCCATTTTTCCATTTAGCCTCCAGAACGGAGGCTTTTTACTGCGTCCTCATAAACTGCAATTTCATTGGATAATTCATACAATTTTGGTAGTTAATGCCACCCCATCTCACAATTTGGCATAGATAATGTATACATCTGTATATTAATTTGCTTTCAAGCTGCGAGTTTTTGCATGTCCAAATTAGACGGCCTACAATTTCCACATTTCGAAAACCAGAAACCCAGTACTTCACGCACAGGACGTGCGATTATTGCCGAGGCACTGGCCGGTGTTGCACCGCAACTGTCCCAGCAAACCCTGTCTGAAAAAAACTGGCGCAAACAGTATCCCAAATATTTTAAGGCGCTGGTCGAATACGGCATTCAGACCTGCCAGAACCCGATTCAAATTGCTGAACAGGGCCTGAATAAAGCACATGGCAGTTTCGAGTTTTATCGACATAGTCAAAAACATCTGCTGAAAGATGTGATGAGCCTCGATGCCCAGCCTTTGCACACAGTTAAAATCCAGGGCCAAAGCACGGCGGCGCCGGAGTGGTATGTGCCGTATCAGGGACAGAAACTGCAAGGTCAGACACTGCTTGAGCAAATCCAGCGCTGGGAAGATGGCGGGATTATTGAACACAGTCATGCTCAAGCTTTACGTGCAGCAGTCGCTCATCCGGAATGGTTCGATTTATCAGACCGTACCATGGTGCTGTTTGGTGCTGCTTCTGAAGCTGGCCCCCTGACCTGGCTAACGAAATGGAAAGCCAATATTGTCGCGGTCGATTTACCCAATGCCCGGGTCTGGAACAAAATTCTAGAAACCGTGCAACAGGGTAATGCCACCCTGTATGCACCAGCGACTGAAGCGGTAGATGAAAACAGCACGACTGAGCTATTAAAAGAGCAGCTTGGCGCCAATTTACTGACTCAAACTCCTGAAATTGCCCAGTGGCTAACCCAGTTTGAACAGCAGCTGGATTTGGCTGCAATTGCCTATTTAGATGGTGAAAAACACGTGCGTGTGGCCATGGCGATGGATGCGATTATGCAGGCCGTCAGCACGCAAAAAGCCGAGACCAGCCTGATGTTTATGTGCACCCCAACTGATGTCTATGCAGTGCCTGCCGATGTGATTCAGGCCTCAAAAGACAAGTATCAGCAGCGCTCGAAAGCCCAGCAACTGCTGACCCGTGGGGTTTCAACGGTTACGGCGCAGCATTTCTTCCAGAAAAACCTGCATGATCTGGTCCATTCAGACAATGGACAGGATTACGGGATTGCCGACTGTCTGGTGGTAGAACAAGGACCGAACTATGCGCTGGCCAAACGGATTCAGCAATGGCGCGCCACCCTCGCCCGTCATCAGGGACAACGCGTCAGCATTAATATTGCACCATCAACCACGACCTATTCGGTGACTAAAAATCCGTTATTAAAAGCGGCATTTAATGGTGCCAGCCTGTTTGATGTGGAAGCTTTTGCGCCAGAAACCACCAATGCGATTATGGCCGCGCTCTGGATTCATGACCTGCGTAATCCACAGTCGGGGGCCAATCCGGAAGTGACTCTGAACCATCCTTTAGAGTTGATGATGGAAGGGGCCAACCATGGCGGTTTATGGCGTGTCGCATATTTGGCCCGTACTGCCCTGCCTTTTGCAGCCTTATATGGTTTTGCTACCGAGAAGCTGCCTAAAGGCTTACTGGCCAAGTTAAAGAAATAAGAGATTTTAATCTCTCTTCGATCGTTCCCTCTCTCTTGTGTAGCGGTGCTACGTATCCAAAACGGAGAGGGAGATTTTTTTAGAGACCTGCTGTCTACCTGAAAGATAAAAGAGTGGATAGGTTCATTAAAGAAAGAGAAGCTTTGATATTGCTTAGGCTATTTCCTTACCCTCAGCCCTCACCCCTTGAGAGAATGCATTGTAGATTTGCTGTCTATCTAAAAAATAAAGGACGTCACGACTTAGCATTTGGATCATCTGTTTCATCTACAGATATAAAAAAACGCTGCCCAGGCAGCGTTTTTTATTGCGGATGAACCGGCTTAGAATACTTTCAGGAATAACCAGAACAGGCCACCCGATAAACAGATGGTTGCAGGCAAGGTGAAAATCCACGCCGATAGAATGGTTTTAACCATCTGGAAATTCAGGCCAGATTTATTCGCCACCATGGTCCCGGCCACCGCACTGTTCAAGACATGCGTGGTCGATACCGGCATACCAAAGCCATCTGCTGCAGCAATGGTCGACATCGCCACCAGCTCGGCTGACATACCCTGACCATAAGTCATGTGCTGTTTACCAATCCGTTCACCCACGGTGACCACAATACGCTTCCAGCCGACCATGGTTCCTAAGCCCAGTGCCAGTGCCACCGCAACTTTAACCCAGGTTGGAATATATTGCAGGAAGGAATCGAGATGGTCACGGTAATCATCGACCACTTTTTCCTGTTCCTTGCTCATGGCAGGTAAAGCTTCCGCTTTATCCAGACGCTTGAATGACGTGGTGCTGAGGTACATATCATTACGCAATGCTGCCACTTCTGCTTCCGGAATATTTTTCAAATCGCCGTATTGACCCACACGCTCACCTAAATGATCAGTCAAACTGGCCAAAGCCGGTACCACTTCCGGGGTGATTTCCTTGGTCTGGATGTACTTGGTGATTACTTCACGGGCCTGCGCATCCGGAATATCGGTATGGTTGGCATAAATTGCAGATGCGGTTTGTGTCGACAATTGCTGGAAAGACTGGATATGCTGATTGTCCAGTTCCTTATTCAAGGAATAAGCCAATGGCACAATCCCAATCAGAATCAGCATGATTAAGCCCATGCCTTTCTGGCCGTCATTGGAACCGTGGGCAAAGCTCACGCCGGTACAGGTAAAGATCAGGATGGCACGGATTAATGGCGGTGGTGGTTTGTTGCCTTCAGGCGGCTGGAACAGTTCCAGCTGACGTTTGAAAATCTTTTTCACCAGCAGGAACAGTACGGCAGCAAAGGCAAAACCAATTAATGGCGAGAACAGTAAAGCCTTACCGACTTTCATCACCTGTTCCATATCCACACCGGATGCACCAGCGCCCGCATTGAGGATGTAATTCATAATCCCCACACCCAGAATGGAACCAATTAAGGTATGCGAACTTGAAGCCGGAATACCGAGGAACCAGGTGCCTAAGTTCCAGAGAATGGCCGCAATCAGCATGGCAAAGACCATGGCAAAACCTGCGCCTGAGCCAACATTCATGATCAGCTCGACCGGTAGCAAGGCAATAATACCGTAGGCCACGGCACCACTGGCGACCATCACCCCAAGGAAGTTACAGAAACCGGCCCACATTACCGCAACCGGTGCAGACAAGGCATTGGTATAAATGACCGTGGCCACCGCGTTGGCGGTGTCATGGAAACCGTTAACAAATTCAAAGCCTAGCGCAATAAATAAAGCGGTGGCCAGCAGAATCACCGAATACAGGCTAAGCGCCGGAACATGCGATAAATCTGCCGATAATTGAAAGCCAATATAAATAAGCGTTGAAATAATAAGCGTTAGAAACACCGGCATAAAGAATTTCGGTGTTGGCACATGAACATTGGTCGACTTTTTCGGAGCCGACTGGTGTGCTGAATCTACGGGAGTTTGATTAGAATTCATGCAAGCAGGAAAAGAGGATACAAAATCCCCTTATTGTTCAGTTAAATTGTGACAATTATATGACAAAAGCAGGTCAAATAAAGTAATTTTTCTACTTTATTTGCCACAATTTCCTGATAATTTTATAGACAAAAAATCAAACTATTTAAAATAAATCAAAAACTTATAAACCACCATCTCATCTTCATCCGGTTTTCCGTCACTGCTGTCATCTTTGATGACACTGAAATATTACAAGTACAGCAAAACCCGGCCCATTTTTAGACTCTCTCATACTGCCATAGCTATATGACAATTTTATGAATCCTTACAATGATTTATTTATAACGATGTGTATATTTTCAAAATAAGCCCATGAAAACGTATACTTTTTCAGCAAAGATGCCACAAAGTTCCGTTCCATCCCATCAATTGCGGAAAAAAGCAGTCGAACTCTGCTAAAATATTGCGCATTTCTGATTCATCAAAACAAGGGTTTTTTATGTCCACGCTTGCTACCCTGAAAGAACTTCTTGCCAAAAGAATTTTAATTATCGATGGTGCCATGGGTACCATGATCCAACGCCATAAATTGGAAGAAGCCGATTATCGTGGTGAGCGTTTTGCTGACTGGGCCTATGACCTGAAAGGCAACAATGACCTGCTGGTACTGACCCAGCCGCAGATTATTCAAGGTATTCATGAAGCCTACCTAGATGCCGGCGCTGACATTATTGAAACCAACAGCTTTAACGGCACGCGTGTTTCCATGGCGGATTACCACATGGAAACGCTGGTTCCGGAAATTAACCGTGAAGCTGCGCGTCTGGCCAAAGCTGCCTGTGAAAAATATTCAACACCGGAAAAACCACGTTTTGTGGCGGGTGTCTTGGGGCCAACGTCACGCACCTGTTCAATTTCACCAAACGTGAATGATCCGGCATTCCGTAATATCACTTTTGATGAACTCAAAGAAAACTATATTGAAGCTGCGCACGCCCTGATTGAAGGCGGTGCCGATATTCTGCTGATTGAAACCGTTTTCGATACCCTGAACTGTAAAGCGGCAATTTTTGCGGTAAAAGAAGTCTTTAAACAGCTGGGCCGCGAATTACCGCTGATGATTTCCGGCACCATCACCGATGCCTCAGGCCGTACCTTAACCGGCCAGACTGCCGAAGCGTTCTGGAACTCGGTGCGTCATGGTGATTTACTCTCTATTGGCTTTAACTGTGCCTTAGGTGCAGATGCCATGCGTCCACACGTAAAAACCGTATCCGATGTGGCCGATGTCTTTGTTTCTGCACACCCGAATGCCGGCTTGCCAAATGCCTTTGGCGGTTATGATGAAACCCCGGAACAAACTGCTGCCTTCTTAAAAGAATTTGCCGAAAGCGGTCTAATTAATATTACCGGTGGTTGCTGTGGCACCACGCCGGATCATATCCGTGCCATTGCACAAGCCGTTGAAGGTATTGCACCGCGTCAACTGCCAGAAATTGAACCTGCCTGCCGTTTAAGTGGTTTAGAACCATTTAACATCACCAAAGATTCCTTGTTCGTGAACGTCGGTGAGCGGACCAACGTGACCGGTTCGAAAAAATTCCTGCGTCTGATTCGTGAAGAAAACTTTGCCGAAGCGCTGGATGTGGCCCGTCAACAGGTTGAAAGCGGTGCACAGGTCATCGACATCAACATGGATGAAGGCATGCTCGATTCACAGGGCGCGATGGTGCACTTCCTGAATCTGGTGGCCTCTGAGCCGGACATTTCCCGTGTGCCAATCATGATTGACTCATCTAAATGGGAAATTATTGAAGCCGGTCTGAAATGTGTACAAGGTAAAGCTGTCGTCAACTCGATTTCCCTGAAAGAAGGTTATGACGAGTTTGTCGAAAAAGCGCGTCTATGCCGTCAGTATGGTGCTGCCGTGATCGTAATGGCCTTTGATGAAAATGGTCAGGCCGATACTGCCGCACGTAAAAAAGAAATCTGTAAACGTTCTTATGATGTGCTGGTCAATGACGTGGGCTTCCCGGCTGAAGATATTATCTTTGACCCGAACGTGTTTGCGGTTGCAACCGGTATTGAAGAACACAACAACTATGCGGTGGATTTCATTGAAGCGACGGGCTGGATTAAACAGAATCTGCCACATGCCATGATTTCTGGCGGTATTTCTAACGTGTCGTTCTCTTTCCGTGGTAATGAGCCAGTGCGTGAAGCAATTCATGCCGTGTTCCTGTACTATGCGATTAAACAGGGCCTGACCATGGGTATTGTAAACGCTGGTCAGCTAGCCATTTATGATGATATTGACCCGGAACTGAAAGATGCGGTTGAGAACGTGATTCTGAACCAGAATCAGGGTACCAGCGGTCAGGATGCTACGGAAAAACTGCTGGAAGTGGCAGAAAAATATCGCGGTCAGTCGGGCGTTAAAAAAGAAGAAGAAAACCTGGAATGGCGTAACCAGCCGGTGGAAAAACGTCTGGAATATGCGCTGGTCAAAGGAATTACCACCTTTATTAATGAAGACACCGAAGAAGCCCGCTTAAAAGCCAAACGTCCGCTAGATGTGATTGAAGGTCCACTCATGGACGGTATGAACGTGGTCGGCGATCTGTTTGGTGCCGGTAAAATGTTCCTGCCGCAAGTGGTGAAATCGGCCCGTGTGATGAAACAGGCGGTGGCCTGGTTAAACCCGTACATCGAAGCAGAAAAAACTGTGGGCGAGTCCAAAGGTAAAGTGCTGATGGCCACAGTAAAAGGCGATGTCCACGATATTGGTAAAAACATTGTTGGTGTGGTCTTGGGCTGTAACGGCTATGACATTATTGACCTGGGCGTGATGGTACCGGCAGAGAAAATCCTGCAAACTGCGATTGATGAAAAAGTCGATATTATTGGCCTGTCGGGTCTGATCACCCCATCTTTGGATGAAATGGTCTTTGTGGCCAAAGAAATGCAGCGTAAAGGCTTCAATATTCCATTGATGATTGGCGGTGCGACTACCTCGAAAGCGCATACGGCTGTGAAAATTGATCCGCAATATTCCAATGATGCGGTCATTTATGTGGCTGATGCTTCACGTGCTGTTGGTGTTGCAACTACCCTGCTGTCACAAGAGATGAAACCAGCCTTTGTAGCAGACACCCGTGCTGAATATGCCAAAGTACGTGAGCGGATTGCCAACAAGCAGCCGAAAGCGGCGAAACTGTCTTATGCAGAATCAATTGAAAACGGCCTGAAAATTGACTTTAAAGCCAATACACCGGTAAAACCAAACTTTATTGGTACCCAGACCCTGACCAACTATCCGCTGGAAACACTGGTTGAATATTTTGACTGGACGCCATTCTTTATTTCATGGAGTCTGGCCGGTAAATTCCCAGCCATCCTGACCGATGAAGTGGTGGGTGAAGCAGCGACCGATTTATACAATCAGGCGCAGGCGATGCTGAAAGATATTATCGACAATAAACGCTTTGATGCGCGCGCGGTATTTGGCCTGTATCCGGCCAACCGTTCCGGTGCAGATTCAGTCGAAGTGTATGATGCAACAGGTACGCATGTCACGCATACTTTCCAGCACGTTCGTCAGCAGTCAGACAAAGTCACTGGCAAACCGAACCTGTCACTGGCCGATTTTGTCGCGCCAAAAGGTGAAGCGGAAGACTATTTAGGTGGCTTTACCGTGTCGATCTTTGGTGCAGAAGAAATGGCCAATGAGTACAAAGCCAAAGGCGATGACTACAATGCCATTCTGGTACAGTCTTTAGGTGACCGTTTTGCCGAAGCCTTTGCCGAGCATTTACATGAACGTATCCGTAAAGAGTTCTGGGGCTATCAGGCCAATGAACAACTGTCGAATGAAGAGCTGATTAAAGAGAAATATGTCGGGATTCGTCCGGCGCCGGGCTACCCTGCTTGTCCTGAACATTCTGAAAAAGCACCACTATTTGACTGGTTAGGTTCAACCGACAAGATTGGCACACAACTGACCAGCAGCTTCGCGATGTGGCCACCTTCATCAGTCAGTGGTTTCTACTATGCCAACCCTGAAAGCCAGTACTTTAACGTGGGTAAAATCGCAGGCGACCAGCTTGAAGATTATGCGCAGCGTAAAGGTTGGACACTGGATGAAGCGAAACGTTGGTTAGCGCCAAATTTGGATGATTCGATTTCTTAAGAATCTCTCTAGTCCTCTTTATTAAAGGGGGAACTAAAAATCCCCCTAAATCCCCCTTTTTCAAAGGGGGACTTTGTCATGTGATTAAATGAATTACGAATCCAAAACCACCATCAAATTCGCGTAAAGTTCCCCCTCTGCCTCTCAGGAGAGGGTCAGGGAGAGGTATTTAAAACAAAGCGCCAGAAAAGTTGAAGGAGAGGCCCTTTCCTCATTCATACTGTTGCAAATAACGCTCTAGCTCTTCCTGAACCAGCACCGCTGCATGCTTCTGAATTTGCGTTTGACTTAACAGTCCTTCCGAATCAACCACCACCACACGATGTCCATCTTGCTGCAAACGCTCTACTCCTTCAAACAGCATCCGTGCACCCACATCATGAATTAAGGTGAGGTTGGTCAGATCGAGTACAATCGTCGTATCACCCGGTGGCTCTTCCTGTAAATTGCGCAGCAACATTTCTGACTCGGTAAACTGCAACACCCCACGCAGTTCATAGACGCGAACATCATCATTTTTGCCAGCCCAATAACAGCTTTGAATAATGGTTTGTGCGGAAGGCGTCCCTTCCATCAGATGCAGGCCCATATCAGCAGATAAGCGCTCGAAAATATCAATCCCGCGGACACTGTTACCATGTTCATCTACGCGCGGTGAAAATACCGCAATACCGACCTGCCCTGGCAGCACACCAATAATCCCACCTGAAACGCCACTTTTGGCCGGAATCCCCACTGTCGTGAGCCAGTCTCCGGCAGCATCATACATACCACAGCTCAGCATCACGCTTAACACCTGCCGCACCACGGCCCGATCCAGTAAACATTCGCCCGTTTTCGGATGTAGGCCGCCATTGGCCAAGACACTGGCAATGTGTGCCAAATCCTTAACCGTGACCTTAATTGCACACTGCTGGATATACCCATTCACAATCTCGACCGGGTCAGTGTCCAGTGCACCGACAGTACGCAACATATAGCCAATCGACAGGTTCCGGAATGCGGTCTTCATTTCGGAGGTATAGACCTGCTCATCAAAACTTAATTCCCGTCCGGCCAGTTCACTTAAAAAACGGCGCAGCTGCTCGGCCCGTGAAATGCCAGCCGTAGTTTGAATTAATGAATGGGTGGTAATCGCCCCCGAGTTGATCATCGGGTTTTTCGGAATATTCAGTTCTTTGTCTAAGGAAATCTGGTTAAAGGCTTCTCCGGAGGGTTCAACACCTACTTTTTGCAAAACTTCTTCAATGCCCAACTGCTCCAGCACCAGTGCATAGGCAAAGGGTTTGGACATGGACTGGATGGTAAATTCATGACCATCATCACCGCTGGAATAGATCATGCCATCTGCGGTGGACAGGGCCAGCGCCAGCTTGTTAGGATCAGCCTGTGCCAGTTCTGGAATATAATCGGCCAGCTGCCCGCCCACATTGCGCTGACATTGTGACAAAACATGCTTTAAATAATCTGGAACAGGCGTTTGCATAGGGTGGGTCCTTCTTTGGGTATTATCATTGTTGTAGATGGCAACTTTATTTTATACCGCAAGCCGGCACGTTTTGGCCCGGCAGTTACAGCATCGCTACACGCATCGCTTTTCTAAATCTTCTTGATTCAATTATGCGTTCAAGATTGTGCACTTTTTTAGATCACTGTCTGGGAGAAGCTGCTATGATGGCGCGATTTTTTGACTTACCTGCAATTTGTTCATGTTAGCCGAAAATTTCTCCCTCTACAGTGCGCTAATCCCGCTGTTTATGATGGCCTTTGGCAGCGTCATTCTGCTGCTGCGGCTGTTCCAACCGATTCCCACCTATTTTCTGTGGTATGCCGCATCGACCTTGTGTACGGGTCTGGCCGTACTGATCATTACCGTGGTCTCCGCCCAAATGTTGCCGACCTTTAGCTTTATTCCGTCCACGCTGCTGTTTATCAGCTGTGCGATGTTCACCCATGCCATTCATTTACGGCTGAATGTCACCACGCGCTGGGTATTTCTGCTGGTGCTAATTGCCATTGCCGAGTCAATTTATGTGTATTTTTCGGTGTTTGATGAGCAATATGCACAGCGGATGCTGGTGCTGACCATCACCATTACCCTGATTTTTTCGCATAATTTAAAGGCTTTATATCAGGTCAAGCTCAAGCAGAAACTGGATCGCCTGTTACGCCTGTCACTGTTGCTGTTAAGCGCGGTGATTGCGCTGCGCACCCTGTATCTGTTTGTGGTATTACAGCCGACCAACCAGATTTTAAGCAATAATCTGGTCGCTGCCGGCACCCAGCTGATTATTCTCTGCCTGAGCTTGCTGATGGCCGGGCTGCTGTTTCATAGTGCCTATCAGGATATTTTCCAGCAGCTGCAAAAAGAACGGAATCTTGATCCATTAACCGGCTTGCTGAATCGCCGGGCGCTGGAGGAACGTCTGAAACGCTTAAAACAGCACAGCCGTTCCAGGCAGAATGCGATTATTCTGTGTGATCTGGACTTTTTTAAGCAGATTAATGATCAGTATGGCCATAAGGTTGGCGATGTCGCGCTACAGCATGTCACCGAAATTATCAGCAAAGCGGTACGCAAATACGATGAAATCTGCCGGATGGGCGGTGAAGAATTTCTGATTTTACTGCAAGATACCCCGCTGGATATCGCAATTCAGGTGGCAGAACGGATTCGCAGCGGCATCGAAACCACACCACTGATTCAGAGTGGTCAGGTCATTTCGATGACTGGCAGTTTCGGCATCAGCTTTTTCCAGTACTTTGATGAGTTTTCTCAGGCCGCGCAGCAGGCCGATTTATTGCTATATCAGGCCAAAAATCTGGGCCGCAACCAGCTGCACTGGCAACAATAACAATCATCCACACGTGCAGACTTTTATAACTATTAGTTTATTTTTCCCAAATAAAGTTTGATTATTCATAGCTATAGCTCTTCTTTAAAATTACGGTTCCTGTTTTTAATCCTGTCAGAAGATACGCATGGATGCTACTCCCAGTTTAAGCCGCGAAGACAAACGCACACTTGGCCTGTCCTCACTCGGCGGTGCACTCGAATTTTATGACTTTGTCATTTATGTCTTTTACGCCAAAATCATTTCTGATCTGTTTTTCCCAAGTACCTTAAGTCCATTTTGGGCCATGCTGAATACCTACGGCATTTTTGCAGCCGGTTATTTCTTCCGTCCACTCGGCGGTGTGGTGATGGCGCATTTTGGCGATTTAATTGGCCGTAAGCGACTGTTTAGCCTGTCGATTTTATTGATGGCTCTACCCACGCTATTTATTGGCATCATGCCGACCTTTGAAAGTATTGGTTATGCCGCGCCATTATTGTTACTGCTGATGCGCGTGGTACAAGGTATTGCTATTGGCGGAGAAATTCCTGCGGCCTGGACCTTTGTTTCTGAGCATGTGCCAGAAAAAAGAATTGGTTTTGCCAATGGTCTGCTGACCGCCGGCTTATCCTTGGGGATTTTACTCGGCGCGTTAATGTCGCTGTTTATTTCACTGCAATTTACTGCGGCCGAAATTCAGGACTGGGCATGGCGTATTCCGTTTATTGTTGGCGGGATTTTTGGTCTGGTGGCGCTGTATTTACGTAGTTATTTACATGAAACCCCGGTATTTAAAGCCATGCAGGCACGCAAGGAACTGGCCAAGGAATTACCAGTGAAACAGGTGCTGGCGCAGCATCGTAGCGGTGTGGTGATGGGCATGTTCTTTACCTGGTTCCTGACCGCCTGTGTGGTGGTGCTAATTTTGGCCATGCCAAATCTGCTGGTCGGTGCATTTGGTTTTGACCGCGCCGATGCCTTTAAAATGCAAAGTGCCGCCATTGTCATGCAGATGATTGGCTGTATTGTGGCCGGGCTGCTGGCCGACCGTTTTGGCGCTGGCCGCGTTATTTTATTCGGCTCCCTGCTGGTCGCTGCAATTGCCTCACTGTTCTATAACAGCCTGGGTCATGTTGAAGCATCAACAATCTTTATGCTGTATATGCTCTTGGGTCTGGCATCAGGGACAGTTGGCATGGTGTCATATAGCATGGTGAAAATGTTCCCGGCACAAATCCGTTTTTCCGGTATTTCATTTTCTTATAACGTGGCCTATGCCATTGCCGGTGGCATTACCTTACCGCTGGTGCAGTGGCTAAGCCTGTATAGCAATATTGGCGCGCTATATTATATCTGGGTGGTCTGTCTGGTGGCGTTTATGACCGCCTGGTTTTATCAGCAACGCTTTGAGCGTGCCCGCCCTTCGGTTTAATCCACCTCAAAACAAAAAAGCCCGGCTTCATCCGGGCTTTTATCCAGAGATATTCTGGTTTTAGCTTTTTAAATTCTTCTTGAGTTCATCTTCAACAATATTAATCTCTACTTCGCTAAAGCGGCGAATTTCACCTTCTGCATGTTTTTCCAGCATCCCGCCAATTAATGGCACTTTTACTTTTACTGTCCAGTTCAGCTGGATCTGAACCTGCTGATCATTGCCCGTCACCGAACGTGCGCAGCGGGCCTCTAAGGGTAAGTTCGCACCTAAATCAATGGTCGAGGTCAATGCACTCAGATTGGTGACATCGGTGCGCTTTAAACGAAAAGCATCTTTTAGCAGTTTTTTGGCGATGTCTGGAATATTCACATCTAGGTTATAGGCACGGCGCAAGGTGTAAATATCACCTTGGATCTGCGATTCCAGAATCTCCAGATTTTCTCCCGGAATGCGTTTGCACACATTTTCATGTAATGCAGTATTTGCAGCCAGCTGTTTGAATTCGCTCAATGAAACACCCTGAATGGTGGCATTGACAGTAAATTGATGCGCCATAGTTGATCCCTGATTTTGTCTTTTTCTTCGGTCTTGTTCTTGGTGGGGAACCTGCTGTTGCAGCCGGTTCATCGCCTGTTTATTTAAAAGAATTCTACACGCGCTGTCATTGGCTGAATGTGGTCGGATTGTTCTGGTGTCGGCCATATTCAATCCGCAGCATCTCACCGGCATCAATCCGGACAAAACAGTCCAGATAATCAATCCGGGCATAAAACTGTTCAGCGCCATCATCCAGTCCGGTCACCGACCAGCGAATGCCGGCCGGAAACTGCTCAAGCCAGCCCGACTGATAAAAATCAGCAACTGAATCAAAATGCAGGCCCTCGGCAGCGGCCTGTTGCAGATGCTGTGCCACCTGTTCAAACCTGGCCTGTTGCTGCTGGCGAAAATCAATCAGCATGGCTTATCTCATCCTGCTTTTATTGCTGTTTATTTCTATCGCTGTTTATTTTAAACCGTCTGGCCGATGAACGCGCCAGTTTTGACACTGCCCCTCTGCAACATTCAAACTAGAGCCAGTCTAAAAATATACGAGTTCAGGATGAACACCACTGCTTCTGCAATTCACACATCGCCGCTTGAAATCAGCAGCGTTACTTTCCCGGCCAGCGATGGTTATCTGCTGACCGGCACCTGTTATACCCCGCCACAAGTTAAGGCGCAGCTGCTGGTGGCCTGTGCAACCGGTGTGCCGCAAGCCTTTTATCGCCGCTTTGCCGAGTACATGAGCCAATATCAATATCAGGTGCTGTGTTTTGATTATCGCGGTGTGGCCAAATCGGCACCTAAACGGCTGAAAGGTTTTCAGATGTCCTATCTGGATTGGGGCAAACTGGATTTGGCTGGTGCGATTGCCTATTTTAAACGTGACCAGATGCCGCTATTTATGGTCGGTCATTCCTATGGCGGACAAGCGCTGGGATTGGCACCGAATCATGCGCAGGTCACGGCACTGTACTGTTTTGGTACCGGCGCCGGCTGGCATGGCTATATGCCACTAAAAGAAAAAATTAAAGTGCAATTTGTCTGGAACCTGATTTTCCCGCCAATGGTGGCCCTGGCCGGTTATTTGCCGTGGAGCAAGCTGAACATGGGCGCAGACCTGCCGCTGGGCGTATATCAGGAATGGCGTAAATGGTGTAAAAATCCGACTTACTTTTTTGGTGACCCGGCACAACAGGCGCTGTTTGAATGTTATGCACAGGTCAAAACCCCAATTTATGCCGCTTCTTCACTGGATGATGACTGGGCCTTACCCAATTCCCGGTATGCCTTTATGCAGCATTATTGCAATGCCTCAGTGAAAATGATCAACCTGAGTCCGCAGCAGTTTGGCTTAAGCCAGATTGGACATATGGGCTATTTCCGCCAAGGCGCAGAACAAATCTGGGATCAGGTGGCGGCCACGTTTGACCTATATCTGCCATCCGATGCAAACACCGAAGTGAGCATTTCAAAGTAATCAGGACGGTAAAGACAGGCGCTGCTGGGTTTCACGGCCCTCCCGATCCACATGGGTGATAAAAATACCGTACTGGCTCACATAGTATTCCAGCGACTGCTCATAGAAGGTCCAGTAAATGGCCCATTCGCCCAGATCGGTATCTGCAATCCGGGTCTGGGTTTTGGCCGGCATTTTACGCAATACCTGTTCCTGCAGCATTGAGCCATCCTCTTTATGCTGTACAACTAATGCGTCCTGCATAAAGATATCCGCCACATCATCAAACAGTTGCTGTTCATAGGCAGCGACTTCTTCAATCACCTCTTCAACCGGTCGCGGGCATTTCTGGCTAATCGGGCCTTGTACCATATTGCAATAGGCGGCCTGATGTTTCTGAAAGGCACGGTTAATTCTGATTTTGATCATGACTTTCCACAGCGCATAAAAGGCCAGAAAAATCAGGAGGATTGCCAGTATTTTTGCCATAAGCCCGCTTACCTCAATGGTTCGGTTCTCATTTCCCAACGTTTGGTCTCGTGTCTCTTATCTCAGCACTCTTACAGATGGATCATGCCTGACGATGAGGATGATTCCATGCGCTCCTAAAGATGACCCAATCGCATCATCTGTGCTGCCAAACTGCTGTCTTTTTATTCATTTTGACACAAAACAGTATCAATCCCCCAATAAAAAATTCTCACAACGCCTAAAAAACTGCGTAAATCACAACAAGATTGTCATTTTGTTGAAGGTTTATTTACATTCAAATAGGTGCTTGTTTATGCCTTTACCAACACAATGATTAGATCCGCTCGAATTCAAGATGTCCCGATCCTTATTCGCGTTTTGCACGACAGTATCCGATCCTGTAGCCTCGATCATCAACATCGTGAAATCAAGATTCAACGCCTGCTCGAAAATAAAAATCAGGAAAATCTGCTGTTACTGATGCACTATAACAACTGCTGGGTGTATGAGCTACAGCATCAGGTGGTCGGTTTTATTCTGGCCAGCGATCAGGGTGAAGTTTTAATGAATTATGTCGCACCCGATGTCCAGCAGCGCGGTATTGGCAAGCTGCTGCTCAATGAAGTGCTGCATTATTATCAGCAACGCCAGATGAAACGGATTGTGCTGGCCAGCACCCGCACGGCGCTGCCCTTTTATCAAAAATATGGCTTTCAGATTCAGCCGCAGGCAATTGAGCCTGTTTTACATATTCCTTTGGTCAAATATCTGGACTAAAGATTTTTCTCTGGCTTAATGTCCGGCAATTCTGCACTGATCCCGGCCGGCTTCTTTGGCCAGATACAGCTGCTGATCGGCTGCTTTCATAAATTCCAGTACACTGGCATAGGGCTGCTTGCCGGTCATCCAGGCCACGCCCATACTGACCGTAACATAGTCTTTCGTATCCTGACGGGCAATGTGCTGCATTTGCTCGGCACGAACCGCCTGTAATACCTGTGCCATCATCGGCTCTAATAAGGCAATCGGGACATTGTGCAGTATCAAGGCAAATTCTTCACCGCCATAACGTGCCACATAGGCATTTTCAGGCAAGGCACGATTTAAGATCAGCACCAGCTGCTGCAAAACCTGATCTCCTTTTAAGTGGCCATAATGGTCGTTATATTTTTTAAAATAATCGACATCCAGCATCACAAACGCCAGGGTATGTTCAGGCTGCTGACAGGTCTGCTCAAAACGTAGCAGGATTTCATCATTCAAGGCACGGCGATTATAGGCACCGGTCAGCGCATCAATTTTTACCTGCAATTCCAGCTTGGCATTTAACTGGCTTAACTGGGCGGTACGTTCCTTGACTTTAACATCCAGCGAATTATTCAGGCTCAGCAAACGGTTATTCAGTTTTTCAATATAGGCAGTATCACGCGCATAGTTACGTGCCTGCTGCAGCATAATCAGCAAGGCATACAGACTGGTAGAAATAAACGATAAAGGAATTGATTCAATCAGGTTTAAGGCCAGCAGCAGATCATGAATAAAGCTGCCAAACAGCAGCAATACCGCACATACGGTTAATTTGGAATAGCTCAGTTTCTGCCGCAAAGTTTCGGCAAAACCGTAGATAAAATTGACCAGCACCAGCAGACTGAATAAAGAACTCCATAACGCCAGCTGTTCCAGCACCATCGGCGGTGCCCATAATGCAGCGACCAGATTAATGGCAATGAGCAACAGCGCAGCACAATATACCCAGCGATGTAAATAACGCTGGTTAAACAGGAACATATAGCTCAAGAAAAATAAAATGGCCAGAAAGCTGAACAGATATTGCAGCCGCAATCCCCAAATCCAGTTGATGTCGGTAAAGGCGGTATAGGCATACGGGGCTGCAAACAGGTTATGCAGCGCCAGAAACACAATAAAAATGCCAAAGACAAACACACTTTGTGCATTCGGTGGCATCACCCCACGGAAAAAGGAAAAGACCAGGGTAAACAGCCCAATCCCGAGCACCCCGCCGCTGATCATGGCCACGCTCATCATCAGGCGCTGGTATTGGTAGTTTATGGTACGGCTGAGTCCAATTTTTATTGAATGTTCCAGCCCGCCCCTGAAGTTCTGGAAACTGGAGGCCTGAATCGCCAGGGTAAAATATTCACTGTCGGCAATAAAATAGGCAAGCCGATGACTATTGCCGTTTTCATGGCGGGCAGCATCAGGACCGGCTTCCCCCACGCGTGCCAGCGGCTCACCATTTAAATACACCCGGTAGGCACCCTGCTGGCTAGGCATCCAGATCGCAATGCGGCGACCGACAAACTCTTTTGGCAACTGAAAATGCCCAATAAATGTGCCATAGCCTTCCATTTGGCCAGTCAGTTGCTGAAAAGAAGCCGGTAAATGCACCCGTTCTGCAGTCAATACTGCACTGGGCTGTTGAATAAACTGCTGATTGTAAAACAGCCACGAGCCATCCAAATTGGTGCTGGAGTGTTCACTAAACTGCAGGGTCGTAATCAGCTGCTGCTGATAATAGGAGTCTGGTGGGGAATCATAATGTGCTCGCGCCGGAGCAAGGCTGAGTGCACACAGACACAGCCAGGCCATCAACAGGACAGAAATCCGAAAGTACGCGCGCTGTTCCAATAAAATGATAATCCCTGCAGACATTGGAAAGGAATAATTTTAATGTACTGTGTATTGAAGGGTTTTCAAATTACTTTTTGCACTATTTTTGCACAAGCCGACCAGAGACATCCTGTTCTCCGGTCAGGGGATGTGAAAGGCTTATTCGTCGCGGGTTTTCACGTCAAATAATTCAATTTCAAAAATCAGGTTGGAATTGGCCGGAATAATATTGCCAATTTTACGTTCGCCATATGCCAGATGAGATGGCACGATCAGCTTGCGCTTACCGCCAACTTTCATCCCGAGAATGCCCTGATCCCAACCTTTAATCACACGGCCGGTACCAATCACGGTTTCAAAATAGTTACCGCGGTCAATGGAAGAGTCGAACTTGGTACCATCTTCCAGCCAGCCGGTATAGTGAGTGGTAATTAAAGCGCCTTTGACCGCTTCTTTGCCCTCACCCACTTTTAAATCAATAATTTCTAATTCTTTTGACATGCGTCTGCTCTCTTCAACCAAATCAATTGTGCATGAGTATAAAAGGAATTGATGACAGCTGCATAATTTAGGCCGCTAAATTGCAGCCGTTTATTGACCTGACACCACAGCAGCAACCGGATGGGTTACTGCAACTGTTCCCATTCAATCACAGCCTGGGCCTGATCGCCAATTAAGGTCCATTCGCCATCCATCACATTTAACTGTAGCTGCATGGTACGTTCACACAGTTGCTGAATTGCTTCGGTGGTGGCGGTAGACAGTTTCCAGACCTGAACATTTTTCAGGGTTTTCAGCTTGCTGGAGCGTTTATACCAGTCATCGACATTGCTGCCATAGGCCACCACCGCCACCTGTTGGCAACGGGCGCTGGCTTTTTTGACCTTGTCTTCATCCGGGCAGCCGACTTCAATCCAGTTTATTAGCTGACCTGTGAGATCTTTTTGCCACAGCGCCGGCTCATCGGTTTCAAACAGGTCTTTGGTGAATTCCAGTGCCTCATCGGCATAGCGGGCAAATGCCAGAATACGCACCATCAGGCGCTCGATGGTTTCAGACGGATGCAAGGCCATGGTGAGCTGATAGTCACCATATTGATGCACATCCATATTGGCAATATTTAAATCTGCTTTATAAATTGTTGCTTTAAGCGCCATACACGTGATCCTCAAATTTGGCGCCTAGCATATCGGATTTTGCTGCCCCGTGCTGAACAGATTCTAGGCAGTATTGTCAATACGACAGGCCAGCAGCTGTTCCTCAAACGCGCTCCAGTCCCGGGTGTTACGATAAATCAGCTCGATCCGGTTATCGGTATTTTCGGGCGATGACTGATAGTTAAATTGCTGCGGATTGAAATTAAAGGTTTTCCAGCCCTGATTGGTGTGAAAAATTGCTTTAATCCGCAACCAGTCCTGCTGCTCACAGAGCAGATCCAGCAATGCATAAAAGTCAAATTGCCAGCGCCGGGAAAATTTCCAGCCGGCCACCGAATACCCCTGCGCCGTTTCCACATAATGATAGGGCAACTGTTTAATTTCCGGCAGCTCTGCCTGTGCCGGCAGTGTGCGTTGCAGCTGCAATAAAGGCTGGATTTTACGCTGGATGCCGACATGGGCCAGATCAATTTCAGCCAATGGCAGCTGACCGTTTTCAGCAGCTAGCCAGCGCGGTGCATAGGCCTGATATTCCTGTTTTAATTTTTCCAGGCCCTGTTCATCTGCCGGCTGCATCTGATCCGGATGTGAAATCACAATAATCTGGGCGGCTTTTAACTGGTCGGTATACAGGTTTTGCTGGGTCCAGTCGGCATCGTGCAAACGTGAACCATCCACCACCGTGACCAAGGCGCGCATATCCAGATGGCTGTGCCAGTGCGGTTCGGTCAGCTGTTCCAGTAATTGCAGCGGGTGCCCCAATCCGGTGGGTTCAATAAACAGCCGGTCGGGCTTGGCTTCATCCAGCAAGCGAGACAAGGCAATCTGCATTGGTAACTGGCTGCTGCAACATAAACAGCCACCGAGCAGTTCCTTAATTTCAAAACCGTCACTTTGCGGCAAAATCTGCTGGTCGATGCCGATCTGGCCAAATTCGTTCATCAACACCGCCCAGACTTCCTGCTCCGGTTTTTGACGCAGCAATTGCTGTAACAGCGTGGTTTTCCCGGCTCCCAGAAAACCGGAAATAATATGGGTTGGAACGGCGCGTGTCGGTGCAATCAGTTTCACAGGTCTACTCTTTGGCTGGGCAACGTTTGCATGCTATGCAAGATTGCCATGTGGTTCAAGCCAGCACTGCGGCTTTCTGGCTGAGATTTTTTCAGCTTGAGCCAGAAAATGCGCCTACCTTTGCTATCTTTTAGAAAAATTTAATTACATTTATCTGCCCGTAGTTTTTTCCCGTAACACTGAAATATCGGTAGCAATGTAATTTTATTTATCCCGGCATGGGGATAGTTCGAGCTATCTCCTTTGTAAGTTCGCCGATTTTAGATGCAAAAAACGGTAAATTCTTACCCAATTGCTACATTTTCTTCATTCATGTAGAGCCAATGTTAAGCAGATTTTTTGCTTTGTTGCTTCGATTGCTCAATCTCCCACTGCGGCATAGCATGAAGCCTGTCCTCGATGCAGGTGATGTGCATACGAGGTCAACTCTAAAATGAATATTAAAGGATGCCCAAAATGAAATTAACTCAAATTTTACTTGCGACCACGTTTGCGGCTGCTACCGCAACCACTTTTGCTGCACCGGCAGCACCAGCCAATACTCAAACTGAAGACAAAGTGATTGTCAGCACCCAGGAACAACCAGCAGCAGCGGCCAATGCCGGTGCAGCAGATCAGCCTGCGTCTGAAGCTGCATCAAGCGATGACAAAGAAAAAACTGCACGTTAATAGTTACCATACTGTGCGTTGCTATTTTTGATGGCAGCACCGTATTAAATACCATTGTGTGAAGGTGAAACCGCTTTGATGCGGTTTCACTTTTTTATGGAAATGGTCTTTTTACTATAGAAATAAATGATTGTAACATCATCCTGAATGATTGTATTTTTATTATAAATATTCATCTAATCAACAAATTATAAAAATCATCTTATTTACTATCCTCTACAGTCGACCTCTGTTTCCACTATGGCATAACTTGTTGAATCCCGGCCTTTCACCGTTAATGGGCGTTAATCTGACGTGATGGATGGACCTCGCGATGAACACAACAAACTATACAACTGAAGTGGCAATTCTGGGTGCCGGTCCGGTCGGCTTAACCATCGCCAACTATTTAAGCAAACAAGGTATTCAGGTGATGGTGGTGGAACAGCTGGATCGCCTGATTGATTACCCACGCGCCATCGGGATTGATGATGAATCGTTGCGGACTATTCAGTCTTTAGGTCTGGTCGATCAGGTCTTGCCGCATACCACGCCCAATCATGCCATGCGCTTTCTTACCCCAAAAGGCCGCTGCTTCGCCGATATTCAACCGCTGACCCGCGAATTTGGTTTCTCGCGCCGTAATGCCTTTATCCAGCCGCAGGTTGATCAGGTGCTGTTAAACGGCTTGACCCAATATGAACAGACCCAAGTGCTTTTTTCCCGGGAACTGACCGAATTTATTCAGGATGCCAACGGCGTGACGCTCAAACTGCATACCCGTGAGGGTCAGCAGGAAGTGATTCAGGCACAATATCTGATTGCCTGCGATGGCGGCAATTCTCTGGTACGCCGTCGTCTGAATATTGCCTTTGATGGTAAAACAGCTCCGAACCAGTGGATTGTGATTGATATTGATAATGACCCACTGGCCACGCCGCATATTTATCTGTGCTGTGACCCGGTGCGTCCTTATGTGTCCGCCGCCCTGCCACATGGCATCCGCCGTTTCGAGTTTATGGTGATGCCGGGCGAAACCCAGGAAGAACTGAGCAAACCGGAAAATATCGCCAAGTTACTGTCTAAAGTACTGCCAACCACCGATGGCATCGAGGTCATTCGCCAGCGCGTCTATACCCACAATGCGCGTATTGCCGAAAAATTCCGTGTTGACCGGATTTTACTGGCCGGTGATGCAGCACATATTATGCCGGTGTGGCAGGGTCAGGGCTATAACAGCGGCATGCGTGATGCCTTTAACCTGGCCTGGAAAATGGCGCTGGTGATTCAGGGCAAAGCCGCTGCCGAGCTGCTCGATTCATACCAGATTGAACGTAAAGACCATGCCAAAGCCATGATTGATTTATCGGTGATGGCCGGGCATGTGCTGGCGCCGCCAAAACAATGGCACGGTATTGTCCGTGATGGCATTTCTTATGTGCTGAACTACATCAAGCCAATCAAACAGTATTTACTGGAAATGCGCTTTAAGCCGATGCCGAAATATCAGGATGGCGCCCTGTTGCCACAAACCGATAAATACTCGCCGGTCGGTAAAATGTTTATTCAGCCGCAGGTACAACTGGCCTCAGGTGAAACGGTGCTGCTGGATGACGTACTGGGCAATGACTTTGCGATTATCGCTTGGGGCGTTGATCCAAAATGGGGACTGTCTGACAGCAGCATGCAGCAATGGCAGAAACTGGGGGTGAAATTTATTCAGGTGATTCCTGCGGTGCAGCTCAAACATCCACAGCCGAAACACTCTGCAGATGTCATCACCATTGGTGATCTGGGCACAGAAATTCGCAGGTGGTTTGGCAAAACCACAGGCTCGGTGGTAATTTTACGCCCTGACCGTTTCGTTGCGGCGCTGGCAATTCCGCAAACCCTGGAAAGTACCAGTCAGCAACTGTTCCAGAAACTGCATGCCCAATAAGATGAACCCTTCAAAAAACCACGCTCAGGCGTGGTTTTTTGCTATTCGCGCTCATGTTCATGCCGCTGTTTCAATGCTGATCCAGCTGCTGAAACCAGATCACCTGACTTAAGGATAGCCGCTGCGCCATCCATTGCAGATACGGCCGGAATTCTTCCAGATAAGGAATGGCCTTCAGAGCAATGGCATAGGCCAGCCAGTACGCCAGATACAAATCTGCGGCACTCATACGCTCACCGAGCAAATAGGGGTTGGCCTGCTGCAGTCCCTGTTTTAAAAACGCCATCAGATCTTCCGGCAATCCCATCCCTAAACCGCGTTTATGCTGTTCGAGCTGGGCCTGACTGATCTGGAAATTGCTCAAGTCAATCCATTCGGTTAATGGGCCATGACAGAAAAATAGCCATTTGAAATAGGCGCCGCGCTGCGGATCATCCAGGGCCGGGGCCAAACCTTCTTCAAAGAAATGATCAGCCAGATAGGCAAAAATTGCCGGGGTTTCACTAATAAAAACCGGACCATCGACCAGTAGCGGCACTTTACCCAAAGGATTCATGGCCCGATACTCTGGCTGTTGCAGATCTTCCCAACTGACCTGAATAATCTCGATCTGATCCTGAATCTGCAACTCCTGTAATAGCGGCATCAGGGTCTGACCACGTGATTGAGGATGCGTATACAGTTGCATGTGGAGTTCCTCGACAGCATCAATGCTTATATTTTAAGCTTGCTGTCCGGCGAGAAACGCTGTTGATTTGTGTCCATCTTTAACGGCTTCACCAGTTTTAAAAAAACCGGCTGCGCCGATATGCAGTTAGGCGTAACACACGCTTTAGCCAAAATCCATATAAAACTGCGCTTTTAACACTTTTAAAATCAGCTCAATCGCTTCGCTGCGATGTTGTTTGCGATAGCTGGCATAGAGGCCAATCATCGGCAGTGGTTCCAATGTGTTTTTCACCACAATTTTATCGCCAAGTAGCGGAATCACATAAGCGGGCACCAGACTCCAGCCGACGCCCATCCCGACCAGATTAACGTTCATCAGAATATTGGTGGAATGCTGCACCACATGAATCTCCAGCCTAGACTGCTTTAAAAAGTCCTGAATAATTTTGTACAGCTGCGGTGAGGCGTGCTCATCACTAATCACAAAATCCTGCTGCTGAAAACTTTTGATGCTGATATGTTTTAAGCTGGCCGCCGGAGAATCTTTCGGCACAATCAGGGTCAGTGGTTCATCAAAAATCTGGATTGACTCAAACGCTCCCGATTCATCTGGATAGCGGGTAAAAGCAATATCAATTTCCGCCCGACTTAAGGCCTTAAACTGCTCGGCATCCGGCAGGCTATGAAAATGGATTTTTAAATCGGGAAACTGGGCACGAATATTCGGCATGATATAAGGAAACACTTTCATTTCGGCCACCGGCACAAAGCCGATATTCAACTGTGCTTTTTGCGCCTGTGCCACTTGCCGCGCTTCCTGAATGGCTTTGTCGGCATAGTCCAGACACAAACGCGCCTGCTTTAAAAAGGCCTCGCCTTCTGGAGTCAGTTCCACTTTACGGTTGGAACGCAGCAATAACTGTACCCCGACCTCCTGTTCCAGATCTTTAATTTGCTGGCTTAAAGATGGCTGCACGGTATACATTCTGGCTGCGGCCCGGGTAAAGTTCAGCTCTTCTGCCACCGCAACAAAATAACGTAAATGTCTTAATTCCATGTTGAAGCCTCTTAGGGAGCCTGACGCAAGGTTGGTGTGACCATGGCTTTGTAAAGCAGCAAGGTCAACAGCACTAGCACGGCGCAGAGTAAATAGGTCAACTGAAAGCCCATCCAGGCAATCAGAATACCCATCAGCACGGAACCGAGTGCCAGCCCCAGATCAAACAGGGTAAAGAACGTTGAAATCGCATGACCCATGCGCTGTTTATTGACCGTTTGAATGGCCACGGTTTGCAGACACGGAAACAAGGTGCCGTAGCCAATACCAATAAACACCGCCGACAGCCATAAAATCCACGGATTAGATAAAAAGCTGACAATCACCAGTCCCATGGCAAAACACACAAAGGACGGATACATCACCGCACTTGGACCTTTACGATCATAACGCTTGCCGACCCACGGCCGCACCACAATCATGGACACAGCAAAGACCACAAAGAACAGACTGGTATAGGCCAGTAACTGCTTGGCTTCACTATAGGCAGTAATAAAACTGATCACGCTGGAATAGGCCAAGGCAGTCAGCATGGCCACCAGCCCCACCGGAATGACCCGGGTTTCGACAATATCATGCAGGCTCAGCCGGGGTTTCGTGGCAGATGGATCAGACAGATTAGCTGGTTTGACCCGATCATCCTGCAGTTTCAGGCTAAGGCAGAACAGAAAACCCATCGCCATAATCACTGCCAGCATGGCAAACAACACCCGAAAACTGGTGAACTGGATGGTGGTTAAGGCAATTAAAGGCCCAAAAACCACGCCCAAATTGGTCGACATCACAAAATAACCAATGCCCTCGCCTTTACGCGCTTCTGGAATAAAGTCACTGGCCACCGGCACCGCCACCGTGGTTAAAATACTGAACCAGATGCCATGTAAAAAACGCACCAGCAGCAGGCTCCACATGCTGTCAATCCAGATATAGCAAAAGGCAAACAGCACAAAGCACAGCTCAGAACCACGAAAAGACAGTTTCTTGCCCAGCTTTTCCACGATTAAACCGGAAAACGGCCGGATGGCAATCGAGGACACCAGAAACAGGGTCAGAGCCAAACCGGCTTCTTTGACCGTGCCGCCCAGATCATTCATGATATAAATTGGTAATACGGCTAGCAGGGCAAAATAATAAACAAACAGAAACAGGTTATTGAAAAGACACAGAATAAATGCACGATTCCATAATACAGCAGAACTTTGAGCAGACATAGGCTTAGCGCTCCTGCGCATCAATAAGCGGCTGAACCCGGACTGGTGCCAGCACCATCTCAATCAGCTGCTGAATATAGTCGGCATCGGGCATCCGGTTAAAGAAAATAATCTGGTAATGAATCGGTGCATATAGCGTGTCGAGCATCAGTTCAAACGGATACTGCGCCACAATTTCGCCACGCTGAATCGCCAGCTGAATCAGCTTGCGCATCTGTTCACGCCGTGGCAGCAAATATTCACGAAAAAATGCTGCGGCAGTTTCACGCTGCTCGGCCATCACCACCAGTACCGCCCGCCCAACCTGATGGTTCAGCGCCTGACTCAGCTTAAACAATTGCTGGGTCAGGTTAAACTGCAAAGACTGGCTAAAGTCGAGTTCAAAAATCGAGGCGGTTTGCAGCTTAAAGGCATCGAACACCAGTTCGGATTTATGTTTCCACCAGCGGTAGATGGTCGATTTCCCCACACCGGCCCGCGTGGCAATATCCTCAATGGTCAGATGGCTATAGTCATACTCTGCCAGTGCCTCGACCACAGCATTTAAAATACATTGCTGCCGCCGTGATGATTTTTCAGTTTCCATACCCAGCCCAAAACGAAACGATACGTATCGTTTTATAATAAGCCAGTTGGTGCCGGCTGGCGAGTGATTCTTTTGTCGTCTGGTATGAAAAAATTTGGCAATAAAAAAAGACCTGAAATTTCAGGTCTTTCTTCAACACAGTGAAAGTCAGACTTAAATCGACTTCTTGTAAATACTGCAAGATGGATGAGTACCTTCCTGTAAACGCGCCACTTTACGCTGTTCTGCCGCTTCAAAACGGCAGCGTTTCCAGTCATTGTCCAGATTTAAGGCCGGCACCTGTTTGGGTTTGCCCTGCTCATCAACTGCGACCATGGTAAAATAGCAACTGTTGGTATGACGCACGGTGCGTTTTTGAATGTTCTGCGCTTCGACGCGAATGCCAATTTCCATGGAAGTACGGCCTACATGGTTCACACTGGCCAGGAAAGTCACCAACTCGCCGACATGAATTGGTTCCTTAAAGTTCACTTTATCTACCGAAAGTGTCACCACATAGCTGCCTGAATAACGGCTGGCACAGGCATAAGCCACCTGATCTAGTAATTTTAGAATTGTTCCCCCATGAACATTACCGGAAAAGTTTGCCATATCTGGCGTCATTAACACCGACATGGTTAATTCAGATTGATCTTCTAAGATGGGTTTAAGCTGATCTAATGGGGACATCTTGTTTTCGGCTCTTATAAAAGACAGGATATGTGAATATTATTATATCGTTTTTAACACAAATTAAATGTTCAATTCGGCAATAAAGTCATCATTATTATTTATGGTGATTGGGGTATTATTTAGAAAAATATATAGTGTTTTGCGCTATTACTTGAATTTTCAATTATTTATCCACATCCCGACACCACTTGAACAGGATTTCAGCAGGCGCGTCAGGAGGTGGATTTTTTCCATTCGGGCAGATGAGTTCAGCCCAAAATTGGACTTTTTACTGCCTGAGCTTTTAAGCCGGGTTGATATGACGCAACATTTCCGGCGACACGTGACCATAATTTAAAACATTTTGTACATCGAGCTGGGCTTCAATTTCATAGGAACCATCGGCATTAATTTTTTTAATGGTAAAAATAATTTGTTCCATGTTGGCCAGTTGTACAGATTGTCCAATGTGTAATTGCTTCATGCTCATGCCCTGCTCAGTTTTAGCTTCTAAGATAAATCATTATATTCTAATGCGGCCAGTATAAGAGCTTTATTAACAACAGGTAAACTTAAATAGCTGAATTAAATTACACTTATATATAAACTTTAAATATTAATCACAACCTTTTGAGCATGAATCGAAATACCTTTATTGAATAACATCAGGCAATTAACGCCAAAAGCAAATTGCGATATGAGCATTCTTGCCATTTTTATTCGACTTAAGTTATAGAAAAAACCGGCAGCATTCTAGCGCCCCTAATGTATCTCAACAGTATTTTGTTGCAGGTTATAGGTTTGAATCTGGTGACCATCGGCATAGCCTTTATGCTGATAGACCTGCGAAATCTGCCCCAGCTTGCCATAGGCGGCGACCACACCGGCCTGCATGGTGGCTTCACGACCCTGCACATCAAAAATATGTGCTTTTTCGCGTAAATCTGGCTGAATCACAATATCGGCATGTTTCAGCTCTTCCTGGGCCAGATGCTTCTGCATGATATTAATATTCTGGTTAAATAGTCCCCAGACATGGCTGGTTTCGGTATACATCGGCTGGGCCAGAATATCGACTGCAATCACAATGTCCGCACCCAGCTCGCGGGCGACATTTACCGGCACCGGGCTGACCAGTCCACCATCGACATATTCGGCATCGGCAATTCGGGTCGGAATAAACATGCTTGGAATGGACACCGAAGCCCGTACCGCCTGTCCGGTATTGCCGGCATTAAACACCACTTTCTTGCCCTGTTTTAATTCAGTGGCCACCACATACATCGGAATTGGCAGCTGCTCTAACGGCAACTGGTTGACCTGCGTATTGACATAGTTCTCGACTTTTTTGCCATCGAAGAAACCTTTCATATCCAGTTTGATGTCACGGACATCATTGGCTTTCATGTTCAGGGCAATCTGACGCAGCTCATGCGCGCTTTTGCCGCTGGCATAAATCGACCCGACAATACTGCCGGCACTGGTCCCGACGATAAAATCCGGACGGATGCCATTTTGCTCCAGCACTTCAATCACGCCAATATGGGCATAACCGCGCGCGCCGCCGCTGCCCAGCACCAAGGCAATGACCGGGTCCTGTCCGGTATATTGCGGCAATGTTTTAAAGTTCATGCGTGCATTCTGCTGGCTGGCCTCAGCCATTGCCGGGGTCGCCATTAATTGGGAGGACACCAGCTGATGCTGTTCTGGCAGATGCTGACAGGCGCCTAGGGTCAGCATGACTGCCCCCATCACACTGATAAAGCCAAGATTTTTATTCAACATGGATTCCTCGATCTGAACTCGACAGGCCTGCTGTAGTCTAAGGAGATTTTCTGCAGTGCATTGTTTAAATTCGTTAAACTGTCATCTATTCAGTTTAAACTTAAGTCGGGTTTTTTAAAATTCTAGCCAATGTCTTCTTTATCTTATTCACAGATTTTTCTGATTTTCTTTAAGCTGGGATGCTTATCTTTCGGGGGACCAGCCGCGCATCTGGTGTTTTTTCACCAGACTTTTGTGCAGCGTTTGCACTGGCTCAAAGATGAAGACTATGCTCAGGTCGTCGCTTTAGCGCAACTGTTGCCCGGCCCGACCAGCAGTCAGGTTGGACTGGCCATTGGCTATTTAAAACGTGGCTATTTAGGCTCGGTGGTGGCCTGGCTGGGTTTTACCCTGCCCTCGGCCTTGCTGATGACGCTACTGGCCTTTATCGGTCAGCAGTTATTCCCGTGGATCAGTTCGGCGTATTTTCATGCCATTCAACTGATTGTACTGGCGGTGGTGTTCTGGGCCTTCTGGCAAATGCTGCAAAGCTTTTGCAAAAGCTGGTGGCAATACCTGCTGATGCTTGTGTCTGCGCTCATGATCTGGTTCCTGCCACTGTCATATAACCAGATTCTGGTGATTGTGCTGGCTGGTCTGGCCGGCATGTGGATTGCCAAAGCACAACCTCAAAGCGGCAGTCATACCACGCCGAGTTTTCAGGTGGTACAGCGCAGTTTCGGCTCGACTACACTCTGGCTAATCTTATTTATCTGTCCATTTCTGCTGCTCGGTGCGCTGAACTGGATCAATCCGCATCTGCTGGCTGAAGGCTTTTTAGGCTTTTATCAGTCTGCTGCACTGGTCTTTGGTGGTGGGCATATTATTTTACCGCTGCTGCATCAGGACTTTGTCAGTACCGGCATGATCTCAGCCCAGCAGTTTGATTTAGGCTATGCCTTTGCCCAGCTCATGCCGGGTCCTTTATTCAGCTTTGCCAGCTATGTCGGCTATTTTCTGGATTTAACTGCCTATCCTGTGCTGAACGCGATTATTGCCACCATCGCCATTTTCCTGCCCTCGTTCTTTCTGATTTTTGCTACCCTGCCGCATTGGTCCTGGCTGATGCATCAGGACAAAATCAAACATGCGGTGATTGGTATTAATGCCGCGGTGGTGGGTTTATTGCTCGCGCTCATTGTTGATATGGGACAGGATTATTTAACATCAGTGCTGGATCTGGCGTTTGTGATGTTTGTGATTGTTTTACTGAAAAGCAAACTGCCGGTGTGGGTCAGCCTGATTGGTAGCTTTGGCGTGTATATGGGTTTGCTGTCTTTGCTGAGCTAACGCATCTAAAAGAATATTCTCTTGATAAAACAACAGCCTCATGATGAGGCTGTTGTTGTTTGCATTACCAGATATCGGAATTAACCCGGTCTTTAAATTTAGGATGATTGTCCAGTTTAAATTCCGGCTCTTTCACGCCACGCTTCAGCTGTGCTTTGAAGTCTTTTAGCAACATCAGCACAAATGGCGTCAGCAGTAAAATGGCAAACAGGTTGATGGTGGCCATCACGCCCATAAACAGATCGGCCATCGACCAGATCAGTGGTACGGTGGCAATCGCGCCGAAATACACCATAAACAGCACCAGCAGACGGAAAATCAGCATGATCTTGCGGTTGTTGTTAATGAACTGCACGTTACCTTCGGCATAGGCGTAGTTCCCAATAATCGACGAATAAGCAAACATAAACAGGATAATGGCCAGGAAGTCATCGCCCCAATGGCCAATCTGGCTTTCCAGCGCCATCTGGGTCAGGGTCACCCCTTCAAAACCGGCATTCTGATATAAACCGGAAGACAAAATGATGATTGCGGTACATGAACAGACAATAAAGGTGTCCACGAATACGCCCAGCATCTGTACCAGCCCCTGATTCACTGGATGTTTTACATCCGACACAGCAGCCGCGTTTGGTGCAGAACCCATCCCCGCTTCATTGGAGAACAGACCACGCTTGATGCCCATCATCATCGCCATCGACACCATCGCCCCAAAGAAACCACCGGCAGCGGCATCAAATTCAAAAGCCTTGCTGAAAATCAGGCGGAAAATATCCGGAATAATCGGCAGATTAATCACGGCGATATACAATGCCACCACCAGATACAGCAGCGCCATAATCGGGACAAATTTCTCTGCCACTTTGGCAATACGTTTAATCCCGCCAAAAATAATCATGGCGGTCATGACAACCAGAACCAGACCCAACCAGGACAGTTCAAAACTGAATGCACCCATTGGAACAGTCAGATTGGCCTGATTCCAGCCCCAGGCATGTGATGTGGCACTGATAATCGAGTTGGCCTGCACCGCGTTAAACACGAAACCGTAAGTTAAAATCAGGGCAACCGCAAATACTACACCCAGCCATTTCTGTTTCAGGCCTTGGGTAATGTAATAGGCCGGACCACCACGGAACTGATGGTTGCTGGTATCACGCACCTTAAATAGCTGCGCCAGTGAAGATTCGACAAAGGCCGAACTCATGCCTAAAAATGCGGTAAACCACATCCAGAACACCGCACCCGGACCACCAATCGCAATCGCAATCGCAACACCGGCAACGTTACCGACCCCGACCCGACTGGCCAAACCGGTCACAAGGGCCTGAAATGGGGTAATCCCATAACTGTCTTCGCCTTTTTTACGGCTCGACCTCATGGCTTTAATACTGTGCCAGAACAGGCGAATTTGTACAGCGCCGGTGATCAGGGTATAAAATATCCCGACACCGACCAGAAAGATCACCAGAAAATCCCACAGCGGGGTATTTAGAAGCGTCACCCAGGACATTAGGGTTTCATTTAATTGTTCATTCATTTTTTCGCACCC
The DNA here is from genome assembly GCF_013418645.1 of Acinetobacter sp. YH12132. Classification (NCBI taxonomy): domain Bacteria; kingdom Pseudomonadati; phylum Pseudomonadota; class Gammaproteobacteria; order Moraxellales; family Moraxellaceae; genus Acinetobacter; species Acinetobacter sp. YH12132. Next base: position 2,474 of record NZ_VPBR01000002.1, on the reverse strand, counting down.
TTTGCTGATTGAGTCATCCTAAAAAGAAAAGCCTTTTAACAAGGCTTTTCCACTCAAATTACTTAAACAAAAAACTTAAGAATGACTTGAATGACAGTCGCATTAATCAAGTCGACAAAGAAAGCACCACACAGCGGTACAATCAGGAAGGCTTTATGAGAAGCACCGTACATATTGGTAACGGCCTGCATGTTGGCAACCGCAGTAGGTGTTGCACCCATACCAAAACCACAGTGACCCGCAGCCAGTACAGCAGCATCATAGTTTTTACCCATAACACGGAAGGTAATGAAGGCCGCATACAAGGCCATGGTGATGGTTTGCGCGCCTAGAATGACCATTAGCGGGCCCGCCAGATCTGCCAGTTGCCATAATTTCAATGACAGCAATGCCATCGCCAAATATAAAGACAATGAAGCGTTACCAAATACGTCAATCGCACGGTCAAAAATAGTGACTTTGAAAATACCTTCTAATACGTTACGCAGAATTACCCCACCAGCCAAAGCCCAGACGAAAGTTGGCAACTCAAACAGCGTACCTTTGGCATAACCAGTCATAAACTCGGCAAAGGCCAGACAGGCTGCAAATAAACCTAAAGTGGTAATGGCATTGTCTGCGGTAATTAAACGCACCTGATGCGGATATTCAAACGGCACAAACTCACCCGGTACCGGTTCAACTGGCGTATTGTCACGCTGTTCAATTTGTGCATCGGTACGTGGTGTAGCCAACTGATAACGGTTGATCAGCAGTTTGGCCAATGGCCCACCAATAATACCACCAATAATCAGACCGAAGGTCGCACTGGCCATCCCTAGGGCCAAAGCCCCCTGAATACCATGTTCAACCTCAAGGATTTCACCCCATGCACCCGCAGTCCCGTGACCACCGGTTAAGGTAATGGAACCGGCAATCATACCAATTAGCGGATCAATGCCCAATACTGTCGCCAGACTAATCCCGACAAAGTTTTGTACAATGATGAATAGTGAAATTGCGATCAGAAAGATCACCAGACCAATACCGCCTTCACGCAGTTTGGCAAAGTTGGCACTTAAACCGATGGAGGCAAAGAAAATCAGCATAAAACTGGTTTGTAGCGCACTACTGGTGGTAATGCTGTAGCCCCAGAAATTGTGCACGATTAAAGACACTACCGCAGCGACCAAACCGCCCGCGACAGGTTCCGGGATGTTGTAACGTCTTAGAAAATCAATATTGTTAACTAAAAAACGTCCCAAAAGGAGAACGATTACAGCCGCAATTAAGGTGTAAAACGCATTAAAAGTAAATTCCATGGCAATATCCATTTAATATGGTCAATGCTTATTGTTTTCCGGTTCTGATTATTTAAACCTGATGATATAAGCACCTTTTATGATAAGGCTGCTCTGTTTAATTTAAATAAACGGGAAAACTCTGCAATATGAATAATGTAAATCAGAAAAAGTTCTGAGTTGGCGAAGAAGCATCTGAGCTGGAGCGCAAGACTCAGCTTCGCTCCTCAAATTCATATCAACCGGCACTGCCTGAAAAAGAAGGAGTGAAAAATAAAATACAGACACTTCAGTGGCAGGGTAATGTCAGGCTGAAATCTCTGAATAGGCTTACTATAGAAAGATAATCTCATATAGGCTCCTAAACATAGAAAATGCATTGCTTCATGTAGCCAACAAATACATCTTAATTCATAGAAAAAGCTGAACAATACAGCTTAAAAAATCGCACATTATGCATCTTTTTCTCTAAAAATCTTTATTTTTTTAACGCTATTCGCTATTAGTCTAACTTATTGCTTTTAACTATAAATTTAAGCAACTGAATTTAAAATTGTTTTTTTAAAAATCGGTAAATAAAAAAAAGAGGTGGCAAGCCCATTGCTGTCCCACAATTTTTCACAAGAGGAAGCTCATTTGAGCTTCCTCTTGTTTTATGGGTATTTTATCGGGTGAAAATAAAGCTTTTAAAGTTCTTCTTTCAAACAAATTCACTTGAATTATTCTGAGTAAGCGTTGAACTGTCCAACCTGTTTTTCCTGAATGTCGAGCGAAACTCACCAATAAATAGGCGATCATCGCAATCCAGATTTGTGTCTGAATTGCGTTCCTGCTGCGGCCTAGAAACGCTTTTAATTTGAGATTCTGCTTAATCGCCTTAAAGAACAGCTCAACTTTCCAACGATCTTTATAAATCGCCGCAATGGTGGAGGCGGCTAAATGAAAGTTATTGCTGAGAAAGCTAAAGTGCTTGCCACTTTGCTGATCTCTATATTCAATTCTTCTTAACACTGGGGCTTTTCTTTTTAGGGCATGTGCGCTATTCAGCTGAATGGTTTCATCTTTTAGAATACCTTTGGATTCAAGCACTGGATGTTGCTGGATCACCTGATACACAGATTTAGGCCTAAAACGTGTGACAAATCCAATGTTTTGAGCAGTCAGATTTGCATACCATTGGTAATCGACATAGCC
>NZ_VPBR01000029.1:0-6480 GCF_013418645.1 Acinetobacter sp. YH12132 | reverse complement strand
GTTACGAGCAGTCCAATAGGGAATCGGTAAATTTTCTGTATGCCAAGCAAGAACAGAATCAGCATGATCTAAGTCAAAAAACAGATAATTAACCATACAAGGCTGATTGCCTTGTATGTATCGGCGTTTTATCGCTTCTCGCTTGGGCAAAATATCTAAGCCACGATCTAAATACTCTGCACAATAAGGCTTATACGCCAAATCATCATAAAAAATTTCTAGTTGGTGAACAGGCGCAGCCATTGTTCAAGTCCTTATAACTCTTGTTTTTGTGGACTCAACTAGCTACAATTAGGGTTCAAGATAATTGGTGTGCTAGTTGAGATTATTCTCATCAAGTTCCCGAAAAAAGCCCGACGCCACATCGGGTTTTTTTTCGCTTGGAAGAAAGTTTACATCAAAGTTACATCGTTGTTAAACCATTAATTTTAAAAGAAAAACATATACCACATTTATGGTATTTTAATACCCAAAAAAAACAATTAATAAATCTAAAAAATCAACTATTTAGACTTTCTTTCTTGAAAAACCAAAATTCCCAAAATGGTCAATAACAACCCCATAGAACATGTGGAGATTTTAATATAGTCGGATACTGGAACAACACCGGCTAAAAAGAAAACACTCAGCGCCAAAAAAAAACCGAAAAAGAACCAAAAAAATTTAGAGCTTTTTCCTTTCTTAAACTTTCCAAACTTTTCCGAAACTTGCTTTTCAAGTGCAATCATTTTAAAGACTCCGATAGCAGCTGCTCATCTGATTTTTTGTTGCGATTTTCAACCATCATTTTCTGTAAATTTGCATACGCTAGGATTGATGCATAGTCTCCATCTCGAAGTAATTTCAGCGGAATTTCGACACCAAATTCATCGAACATATCTCTACGCTCTCGATACTCAGCCAAGCTTTCAGCATAGTTTTCAAGTCTCGGTAAATAGACCAAGTGGGGCGGCTCTATTTCGATTTGTTGCCAAGATTTTTTAGATTTTCTGCGTACAAAACTGTGAGCAAAATGTAGCAACTCGCCCGATTGCTGCCGATTACTTTTAAAAACAGCCCATGCTTCAATCATTTTGAAGAAATTACGCAAATCTGCCCTGTTTTTTTCAGCTGCTGCATTGCGTTTCTGACTAATGAGCTTATTCACGATAGCCATTAATCTTGCTTTCATTCGCAATAATGATTGCTTACTGTATCTCCAAGACCACGAGAAAGATTTAATTCTGTCCTTGTATTCTTTTTCAGTCGGCTTGTAGACCTTATGATCTGTACGTACAAGCTCAAAAGTCATGTGCTGCGTGACTTTTAGAGAAATAGGCGTATTTAAAACAAATTGCAGCGGCTCACGATCTTTGAAATAACCATAGATCAAGTCAATTTCAGCCTGTATTTCAGGTTTAACCCATGAAACCCCCTGAAATCTATCCTGCAATTCCTCGATTTTTTCACGCTCTTTAGCATTCACGATCTTTTTAGGCTCTACACCGCACTGCAAATTGAAATCCCTAGTTCTAGGAGTCGTGAACAGCAAATGAATAGTCCATTTGTATTTTTCAAAGACATCACGTTGAACGATGCAAGTACAAATCGGATGACCTTTCTCAAGGCGATAATTCCGTTGACGTGGAGTGAGCTTTAAGTCATAGCGATCTGTCAGCTTCTCCAGTAGGTCTTCTACATTGTTAAAAATGGTTTTTGTATTGCCATCCAACCAATCTTCATATTCCTTCCAATCAATTTTGGCGTAGAAATATGCCCCATTAGCCACATGATCGGCAATTCGCTGCATTGTAAATTTTGTATGAGGGCTAAATACAATCATTGTTATTTATGTAATCAAGGGATTTTCACTGAAAATACCTCATTTTCTTGTAAAAAACCACATTGTAATCTAGTAAAAAGAAAGCAATGCTTTGAGAGGTTCTTAGGGCGAAGCCCTGCTATGCGAAGCATAGCCATAAAATCGAATTTTTCGGGGTATTTGTAAGAGGGTAATAAGTAGTTCCTGCAAAACACGATAGACGGTATTCTTTTTATGTTTTATGATCATTTCATCATCAATGAAATGTGTCTGACCAACGCATATTTAAAACTGACCAACCGTGTGAGTTTTAGTGTGCGCAGCCACACTAAAACTTTGATTTTTTAAACAGCTCATAGTCAAACTTCTAACCAATTTTTGACTACCTGACGAAGCGGACTGCCGGAGAAATTTGGCTCAGTACGCTTTGATGGGAGCTTAGGGGATGCAATGCCCCTATTCGATCCAATCCATTTGCTTAGGTCGGGAGAATCCCTATCAAAAAGCTAGTTGGGCGACAAGGAAACGGAAGCGTGGTGACACGTTGTTCGGAAAGTAATTTCCGATCTAGGCTGAAAGGGCTGAAATCCTGTTTTGAAGATAGGGTCAGAAATTTTAAGGATGAAATTTCGTTAATAGCCACCGTTCAATGCAGATGTACGATTTATTTTTTGCATTGTTCGTGCCACACACGATGGATTCTGAGTTAACCGTGAGGTTATCGGGGCGTTGAGGCGAAAGCTAGATACGTTGCAGGCACTTTCCTGTCAAATGGTGAACTTGTCGTGATGACATTCCATTGAAGCTCGAAAGGTCGATTTATAGCTCAAACGTGAAAATGGGGGAGTACAACCCCCTATGTGGATTGCAAGTGCTTTACCTGCCAAAATGATGATCTGATTTTATAACGTATTTTTTGGAACTGCGAATACGGAAATAGGAGGTTCAATTTTTTGAACTAATCAGGTGGTCTAGCAGATAAGCGTACTGCAAATTAAGACTTCAAAACTAACTTGGGAAGCACTCAGAACAATTGAAACGTCAATTGGTTAAACGTGGATGTTATGAGTGTGGGAGCGATACCGATGAGCGTATATAACCTACAGAAATGTAGGGAAATTATGGGACTAACAAGCAGACATATTTGTTTGTAGTTCTAAGGTCTATAGCTACCGTTGTCAGAAATGGCTTGTTAAGGGAATCGTAGATTTGCAAAAGGTTGATGTTGGGATATGCAGAGGTGCATATCGAGTATGTGCTTGCAAGGTGGTAACAGCCTTACAAGTTAAAAAAAATCAAAAACGGTTAAATGGGGATTGGTCTCCCCTGCTGTTCGAGTTGGTCGCTTGAACTAAACTAAATTGATGACATACAGAGCTACAACTGTTTGGATATATTGTATTTGCAATCAATATCTTTGTAGCTATTTCTGAGTATGAGAAAACTCAGGTTCACTGTGGACTTTGTTAGCAGAGGAGTTCAGGCGTTCCAGAGTCGCTTGAATCAGGTGCAGATTTAAAAACACACTATCAAGGACGGTGGCTTAGTCACCGTCCTTACCTTTTATTTTACTAAGAGTAAGCACTCTTTAACGTCTCTATACCGAGTACCTTGTCGCCCTAATGTCATGTGTTTATGATCTATAGTTAATATTTCTATTTTAGAACTATCCCACACAGATGATGCAAGCTCCATCATAGTCTCTAGGCTAATCATTCCTGTATTACTATAACTAAGCGCTAATTGAGAATTAGTAGTTTCAACCCGCTTAAACATATCTAAAAAGGCAGTCTCAACCTTGGTTTTAATACAAAAAGGGGATTGATGCCTACCTTCTCTATATCGCCCTTTAACAATCACATTATTTTTTTTCTGAATCTCTGGATAGTCATATAACACCAAAGTTTCTAAAGCGTGATAGAAACGACTGTAATGTACAAAGCAATATGGAGGATCTGCATACACTGTCCCTCCCTCAAAAACGTCTAATGCATCTTTAAAATCACATGATAAAAACTCAGAACTAAAATGGTTTACAGTTTTTAAGCTAAAACGACATAATTCTTTAAACTTTTTATCAAAAAAATTGAAAACTTCTTTTTTTCTATAAATACAAATGTCATTAAAAGAAGAGTTAGTTTTTGCATCTCTATACTGAGCATAATGACCAGTACCTTGACTGCAATAAGCCATGGCATACATTAGAGAAGATAAAAAAATCGGATAAATTGGCTCATTTTTATATTCATCCGCAACTTGTCTTAAGGCATCAATCCATAAACATTGTTCATAAGACCACCATGTACCAGAATAATTTTTTGCAAATAAATGATAATCATATGAAAACTTTTTACTGATTAATTTTTTTTGTTTTTCTTCTAAAAAATTGAAGTCATCAATACTATTTAATTTATTGTAATCAACAAGGTATTCTTTTTGCACATTAGCTTCTACAAGGTTTAAAACTTGCTGATGAATATGATCAATATCTGGAATATCTCCGTCTCTTAAATTAACTAAATAGGTTTGCGAGAGAACTTTTGAATATTCCTGAATGTCATTAGAAACAAAATTAACCTGTTTCCCAATTGCCCCTGCCAATGAAGCACTCCCAGCAAATAGATCTAATATGGCTCTATCTTTTTGATGGACAAAATTAATCCCATCAACAATAAAATCAATAATCTTGGTTTTCGAACCCATATATTTGATTAAACTAGGAAATGGTTGGGGGGTTAACATAAGAATCCTTAATAAAAAACAAAATCCCAAATTAGGATTTTGTTTTTTGATTCTATTTAATAAAGTCTTGAGAGTCAAATAGAGAAAATAGATGGATAAAAGTTTAATGAAATCTTTGTGTATCCAAGCATTGAAGCAAATGAGACTTGATGCTCAGATTACTCAATCTCAGTTAGCAAAAATGCTAGAAAAACCACAAAGCTTTGTTTCCAAATACGAAAATGGTGACAGATCTTTAGAAATTAGTGAGGTTTATTTAATATGCAAAGAATTAGATAAATCGCTATCAGACTTTGAAGAAATCTTAGAAAGCCTTATACAAGAATCCATTTAACTAAATTCATCATAAAGACTGGCTTTAATACCAATCGCTATCACGGGACATCCACCTGAACCTTGACCAAATAACTTACTTCTTAATTTACCCATATGCGTTGTAGATGAACCATAAGATGCTCCTTTGCCTAAACTTTTAAATAGTTCCTGCAACTCTGAAGCTCTAGTAATCACTACACCTACAGAGACAGCACCTAAATCAAATAACAATCGAAAGTTATTTAAATCTCTATCAAAAAAGGGGTCTTTATTATTCCACTCTACTTCAATAGCAACTTTATTTTTGAAGCAGTCAATCTTATGAGTAGGGACTTCTGTAATAGTGCTATTTTTCAAAGTAGAAATAACCGTATTCTTGCCATTGCCAATAGCTGATTTGATTAACTCATATTCATCCAAATGAATAGCCGTTTTAAATTCTGTCTCTCCCCAACCCCTTGCATATAGAAAACTATCTAATTGGTCTGCAACAGTAGATTTTCTACCACCTGGAGCAATGACTTCACTTCGTCTTAAAACAAAAGCTGAAAGTAAATCGACTAAATCATTCCACTCATTAGGGAAAGCATGTCTAAGCACAGAAATACCATTACGATATTCCTCTATTTCATAGTTATCTCGAATATATTGCGGAAAAAGTAGAACAGACATAGGTATCAAGAATTTAATTTTCCAAGAGTATAAAAGTATAAAAAAATATTAAAAGAAAAATAAAAAATTAGCCTAAGTTAGTGAGGAAATTAGAAGCGTGGAACAATATCTAAATTGACCATACTGACAAAGAAAAACCCCATAAAAGGGGCTGTTATCTGATATAGCTTGTTTAGTCTCATTTTTCAGATTTTTTTCTACGAAAATAGGTTGCTCTACTAATACCTAATTCTTTCCATGGCTCACCAAGTGAAGGTCTACCACCACCTTTAGACTTGCTACCACCCTTAGCACCCTTTTTAGCGTGCCATTCCTTCTTACCCTCTATAGAAAAGCGTTGCCAGACCCATTTAGCGATACTTTTCGAGATTTGTTTAATCTCTGCATACTGCAACGGTTCAGGAAATTGTTCATTCTCCTTCATAACACGCTCTAAAACAGCGTTAAACCATGCCTGATAGCTCGATTTGGACTCAAGGTAGGGTAACACTGCTTTATATGCCCAAAACCGCGTTAAATCGAAAATAGTGCAGTTTCGACCTAAACCTTGAATGCGATCCTCGGCTGTGGGTTTATCATTCAGGTCTACAAAATCAGCTAAATAATCGAGTGAGTAAGTTTTTTCACTCCAAAAAACAACGTCCCAGTGCCTGTTTAAAGGGTTTTTAGTGATTAACCGGCTGTATGCGGTGTCTGAGCCTAGTTTTTTAGCATATGCAGCCTGAATCGCACTTGCGTAGCGTATAGGCTTAATACTTGCAATTTCAGTGGTGGGAAATGGTGTTTCAAGCTTGTAGCAAATATGGCAGTGGCCATTTTCAGGGTTACGAGCAGTCCAATAGGGAATCGGTAAATTTTCTGTATGCCAAGCAAGAACAGAATCAGCATGATCTAAGTCAAAAAACAGATAATTAACCATACAAGGCTGATTGCCTTGTATGTATCGGCGT